>NZ_JACSJV010000001.1:1010849-1347799 GCF_018617245.1 Exiguobacterium sp. s121 | reverse complement strand
GTTCTGAAGTGACACCGTTCACTGTCATCACAGATAAAAAACGTAACGTGAAATATCCGATTGCTGACTATGCGATCACACCAGACGTCGCCATCGTCGACCCTGAGTTCGTCATGACCGTCCCAGCTTCAATCACGGCTGATACAGGAATGGACGTCATGACACACGCAATCGAAGCATATGTTTCCGTCATGGCGAATGATTACACAGACGGACTTTGCCTCCGCGCCATCAAGATGATCTTCGACTACCTACCAAAAGCCTATGAAAACGGTAGCGATGCGGAAGCTCGTCAGAAAGTACACAACGCTTCAACGATGGCGGGTATGGCGTTTGCGAACGCATTCCTCGGTATCAACCACTCGATTGCTCACAAAATCGGTGGAGAGTTCCACGTCCCACACGGTCGTACGAACGCGATTCTCATGCCACACGTCATCCGTTACAACGCGACACGCCCATCGAAACTTGCGGCGTTCCCGAAATATGAGTCATTCATCGCTGACGAACGTTACGCAGAAATCGCGCGTTACCTCGGACTTCCAGCAAGCACGACAGCTGAAGGTGTCGAGTCACTCGTCCAAGCGATCATCGAGCTCGGTCAACGCTTGAACATCAAACTTTCGTTCAAGGCGCAAGGTATCAAGAAAGCAGAACTTGATGCGAAGATCGACAAGATGGCGGTCGACGCATTCGAAGACCAATGTACGACGGCGAACCCGAAAATGCCGCTCGTTGAAGAATTAAAAGAAATCATGTACGCAGCATACGAAGGCGTATAAGGATCAACATTTACAAGTGGGCCCGTTCAACTCGAACGGGCTTTTCTTGTGATCGGAATATGATATTCGGATTCTAAAATTATATTTAAATTGATAAAAAATTGAATAGTCAGACGATAAATAGCTGTATATAATAAAAAATGGTATGTATAGTAATTTATTGATGAATGGGGATCGTGTAATGTTCATATTGATTAGTTTGTTGCGTTCAATCGCGACAGTTTTTCTTTTCTTCAATCCAATCCATCCGACGCCGCTCGAGACCGCTGAATATATTTCATCAGTCGATCGAAATGCGGATAGTTGGGAGAGTGCCGACTTTTTTGAATCATTCGGAACCGAATTACCCATCGACATGGACCGAAACCTCCTTTACACAGAACGGATAACCGGCTGGACTGAGATTGAAATGGGGGATAAAACGTATGAGGGGTTTTCATCGATGACGTTTGATCAACCGTTCAAAGGTACGATTTTACATATGACGTGGGGACAAGATATTCCGGACGTGAAAGAGAAAGTGATTGTCTTACCGACGACAAAATTTTCACATGACAACATCGAAGATGCGTATACCGTCGATTACGCAGGTGAGGTTTTGAATGACCAGGAAGCGAACGCGTACTTGTCAGAGCTCGCATCTAAGGGAGCTGCAGGATACCTGATCACCCCTTTTGAAGACGACCCATATGAGACGGGTTTCGTTTTCACGTCATCTTATATGCCATTAAATGGTACAGGGGTAGACTTGGATACGGCTGAACAACTGAAGGACGGGGAAACGATTCAAGTCAAGCCCTATAACGAAGAAATTCCGTATGTCGAATTTGTCCAAAAAGGCAAGACGGATCAAGAGATTGTTCTCATGTCACGACTCGATTCTTCCTGGCACGGGGCCCATTATTTGTCTTCCGTCGGTCCGTCTTCGGTCTTATATCACCTCATACAGATGATGGACAACGAGACACCGTACTATACGATTCGATATGTCTTTTTGAATGGAAACGGTGACTCCAGAGAAGCGAGTGACGATTTCCTTGAAAGGCTAACGGGACAAAAAGCAAAAGTGGAAACGGTCGTCATGCTCGATATTCTTGGGACTGGTGACGGTCCGTTATACGTTCGGACCAAAGGAATGAAATCCTACCCATTACTAGAACAGGCGCCATTCTCTGATTTAGAAGTGCGCTCGTTGGCAAGTTCACCGGGTGACGCTTACGATGAAGCAGGAATTCCTTATCTGATGTTGAGTGACTCATTAGAAGGAAGTTGGCATGTGTTCACCGAGAAGGATACGTTTGAACGCCTGTCGGAAAGTGGGTTGACGGATGCGGTTGATTGGTTACACGATTGGCTAACTCACTGACCACATAGATGTCGCCGTCTCATTTGACGGCGACGTATTTTTTTGGATGACAGTTTCGGGTATGATAGTAATGGAGGCGATACGATGAAACAAGAGATGACGATTACGACAGCATACGGAACGATTGCAGGAACATTTCTTTCCCATGAGGAGCCCCGGGCGACAATCGTCATGTTGAGCGGAAGTGGGCCGAGTGACCGTGACGGCAATATGGGTGGTGTCGGTTTTAATACGTATGCCAAGTTGGCAGAAGCGTTGTACGACCGCGGATACAACGTGTTCCGATATGACAAACAAGGGATTGGCAAGTCCGATGGGGACTTCAATAAAGTCGGTTTACATGATTTGATTAACGATGCGATTCTTGTCGTGCGCACCATTCGACAACTGGCCGATGTGAATCGCTTATATCTACTTGGTCATAGTGAAGGGGCCGTTCTTGCTCCTGCCGTTCAACTTGAGACGAAGGCTGATGGGCTCATCTTACTTTCCGGTTTCCATGAATCGTCCAAGCAGATGTTCTTATACCAAGCAGATGCACTCGCTAAAGACATCGAACATGTGAAAGGGATAAAAGGTCTCTTCTACCGGTTGACGGGCGTTGCCAAAAAAGTTAGGCAGCGACAGGACGATTTGTTAGAGCGTTCTTTACGGACGAACGTCTCGTCTTTCAAATATCGAGGTCAAGTCGTAAATGCGAAATGGATTCGAGAACATGCATCCTATGACGTCCGAGAGCGATTGGAGCATGTGACCGTCCCGGTTCTTGCGATTACCGGGGGGCGTGATGTGCAAGTCCCACCAGAGCACGTCCATATGATTCAAACAAAAGGGGAGGTCACCTCATCGATCATTGATGATATGAATCATCTGCTCGTGACACGGGAGTCACCCCATTCGCTTCTCATGCTGCACAAAGAGTATCGAGAAGCAATCGATGCGCCGATTCATCCAAAACTCGTTCAAGAATTGGATGAATGGTTAAAAAAACAGTCATAAACTCGAAAAACGGTCATATATTGACCGTTTTTTATGTTATAATTGTGACAAATTGAATGAAACTGAATGTTTTTGAATGATTTTAGTTGTTTTTATAATGAAAACGCTTTATATTAGACGTATGGAGGGAACAAGATGTTAACGAAACAACGACATCAGTTGATTTTGCAACGCTTATCTGAACAGAAGGTCGTCAAATTAAAAGAATTGGTTGATTTGACGGATTCATCCGAGTCGACGATTCGTCGAGATTTGACGGACCTCGAAGCGGAAGGGTATCTGGCAAGGGTTCACGGAGGCGCAACGCTCATTGCGACTCCAGATGAGGAACCGACATTTGAAGAAAAGCGAGACCGGTTCGTAGATGAAAAAGTTGCGATTGCACGGAAGGCAGCAACGTTCATCGAAGACGGGATGTCGATTTATTTAGATGCCGGTACAACCACTCAGGCGATGGTTCCGTTTTTAGAAGGGAAAAAGATTGTCGTCGTCACAAACAGTCTACCGATTGCGAATGAATTATTTGATCTTGATATTAAGACGTTTGTGATTGGCGGAGAATTAAAGCGTTCCACCCAGGCATTGGTTGGGTATAACGCACGCGAGAGCATGATGAATTATCGTGTCGACCTCGCCTTTCTCGGAATGAATGGAATCGACCTTGAAGCGGGTTACACGACCCCGGACCCAGAAGAAGCGCTTGTCAAAAAAACGGCAATCGAATTGGCACAAACCTCGTTCGTACTCGCGGACGCATCGAAGATCGGGAAACGAACGTTCAGCCGAGTCGCGACGTTAGATGCCGCACAGTTGATCACATCAAGCAGTGAGTCAATGAGTTCCATCCAAACAATCACAAAGGTGGTGAATGCGAAATGATTTACACGTTAACACTCAACCCTTCTATTGATTACTACGTAACATTACCTGAAGTACATCTAGGAGAAGTGAACCGAATCGAAGAGACGACGGAGCGCGCAGGCGGTAAAGGAATCAACGTCTCCATCGTTCTTCGGGAATATGCACAAGAAACGAAGGCACTTGGTTTCATCGGTGGGACGACCGGTGACTTCATTAAAAAGTCACTCGTCGATCACGGTGTACACACCGATTTCGTAGAGGTGAACGGGAACACCCGGATCAACGTCAAGATTCGAGCGAAAGAGGAAACAGAATTGAATGCGAGCGGACCGAATATCACGGATGGTGAGCTCGAACAGTTGAAGGCCAAGTTCGACCAAGTTCAAGAAGGTGATATCGTCGTCCTCGCGGGTAGTATCCCGAGCAACCTACCAGACTCGCTATATCGGACCATTGCCGAATCGATTCGCGAAAAAGGTGCCGAATTTGTCGTCGATACAACGAAAGACGCCATGCTCGAAGTGCTCACGCTTGAACCACTCATGATCAAACCGAATCACCATGAATTAGGTGAATTGTTTGATACCGAGATTGAAACGTTTGAAGAAGCTCTACCTTATGCCGAACAGCTCGTCAAACGCGGGGCGAAAAACGTTATCATCTCCTTTGCGGGAGACGGGGCGCTACTCGTTAACAAGGACGGAGCCGTCATAGCGAACACACCGGTCGGGAAACTCGTGAACTCGGTTGGTGCAGGAGACTCACTCGTCGCCGGATTTGTTGCGAATGTGAAAGAAAAAGGTGAACAAGAAGCATTTCGATACGCGGTCACGACAGGAAGCGCATCTGCTTATACGTTCGGCTTATGTTCAAAGCAAGAGATTGATCGCTTGATCGATCAAGTACAACTCACACCACTGAAACGAATGGAGGAAACAACATGAAAATCACGGACTTGCTCCAACGCGACACGATTCAATTGAATCTAAGCGCGAATTCTAAGCGTGAGGTCATCGAAGAACTTGTCGATGTCCTCGATCGCGCTGGTAAGCTATCGGACCGCAACGGTTATCGCGATGCGATTCTACAACGTGAAAGCGAGAGCACGACTGGCCTTGGAGAAGGGATTGCCATCCCTCACGCGAAGACGAGTGCGGTCCAAACGCCAGCAATCGCGTTCGGTCGCTCGGAAGGTGTCGACTACGAAGCGTTAGATGGACAACCGAGTCGCCTCTTCTTCATGATTGCGGCAGGAGAAAATGCGAATAATGAACACCTTGAAACACTTTCTAAACTTTCAGTTTACTTGATGGACCCTGCATTCCAAGAACGTCTCTATGCAGCAACTTCTGAAAGCGATGTCATCCGTGCCATCGAAGAAAAAGAATTGGCAGAAGCGAAGCCAGAAGTCGTCAAACCGACGAATGAAGATACACCGTTCATTTTGGCGGTCACGGCTTGCCCGACAGGCATCGCCCATACGTATATGGCGGCAGACAGCTTGAAACAAAAAGCGGAAGCGATGGGCGTCGATATTAAAGTCGAAACGAACGGATCGACTGGCGTAAAAAATGAATTGACACGTGCGGATATCGACCGGGCAACAGCGATCATCGTCGCAGCGGACAAGGCTGTTGAAATGGATCGTTTCGCTGGTAAACGAGTCATCGAAGTTCCGGTCGCACAAGGGATTCGGAAACCTGAAGAACTCATCAATCGTGCGGTGAAACAAGATGCGCCGGTATATGAGGCTTCGAAAACATCAGGTGGCGCTTCGAAAGAGCAACGTACAGGCGTGTACAAACACTTGATGAGCGGGGTATCTGCGATGCTTCCACTCGTTGTCGCAGGTGGTCTCTTGATTGCCATCAGCTTCTTCTGGGGCATCAACTCTGCTAACCCGGATGACCCTTCTTACAATGAATTTGCAGCACAGTTGATGACGATCGGTGGAGCTGCATTCGGCTTCCTCGTTCCGATTCTCGCCGGTTTCATCGCGATGTCGATTGCCGATCGCCCAGGTCTCGCACCAGGTCTCGTGGCAGGGGTACTTGCAAGTCAAGGGAACGCCGGATTCCTCGGTGGTCTCATCGCTGGTTTCTTGGCAGGTTATGTCGTCCTCTTCTTGAAAAAGACACTTGCGAAGTTGCCAGCTTCACTTGAAGGAATCAAACCGGTCCTCTTATATCCTTTACTTGGATCATTTATCTCAGGTATGGTCATGTTGCTCGTCGTCAATGAACCGATTGCTGCATTTATGACATGGTTGATGGATACGTTGAACAGTATGAGCGGCGCAAACGCTATCCTTTTAGGAGTCATCGTCGGTGGGATGATGGCAGTCGATATGGGTGGTCCGATCAACAAGACAGCATACGTCTTCGGAACGGCAGCACTCACAGCGGGTAACCAAGAAGTCATGGCAGCCGTCATGGCTGGAGGGATGGTACCACCACTCCTCGTCGCACTCGCATCAACTGTCTTCGCTCGTCAAAAGTTCTCGAAACAAGAGCGCGAAGCAGGAAAAACAGCATATATTATGGGAGCTTCGTTCATCACGGAAGCGGCAATCCCATTCGCAGCTGCGGACCCGATTCGCGTTCTTCCATCAGCGATTCTCGGTTCTGCCATCGCAGGCGGTTTATCCGCATTCTTCACGATTCAATTACCTGCGCCACACGGAGGAATCTTCGTCTTCCCACTTCTTGAAGGAGCTGGAAACGTCGCGGTAAGTATGGGCCTCTATGCACTCGCCATCTTGGCAGGTGCTGTGGTCGGAGCATTGCTCCTCTCGTTCTTGAAAAAACCGTTAACAACATCTACACCAGTCCAATCTAAAGAAGTTGCATAACGTGAGAAAAGACGTTTCCTTTATCTAAAGGTGACGTCTTTTTTGTTGTGGATGTCCGTTCAATTTTCACATAATCTCGGATTGTAAGTTGGGGATTTGTGGTAAACTATTTGTAAAGCTTCGGGTGAGGAGGGGGTCACATTGGACATTCGGGTCGCCAAACCAGATGATGTGTATGGGATTGCGAGAGTGCGTGTGAACGGATGGCGTACGACCTATCGGGGAATCGTGCCGACTGAGTATTTATTGAAAGTTTCGTCCGGTTCCATCGAATGGGCAGAACGTTTGCGGACCGCCCTTCGTCGGCAAGAAGTAGCCGGCTTTGTGGCGATTGTCGAGGACGAGATTGTGGGCTTCATCCTATACGGAGAAGAACGGACAGGAGAGTACCCAGACCACACGAATGAAGTATATGCCATTTATATTTTAGAGAACCATCAAGGGAACGGAATCGGGTCCGCTCTCCTTGAACATGCCGTGCAATCGATGTGTGAGGCAGGGCTCTTGATCTGGGCACTTGAGATGAATCCGTTCCGTACATTTTATGAGCGAAAACAAGGGCAGGTCATCGACCAGAAAGATCGAGAGTTTGGTGAATTGATGCTTCGAGAAGTGGCGTATGGATGGGAAACGACCCGTCATGACTCCATCATGGGAGCCTAAGCTTTGAGACTGTAGAATGATCTACGGTCTTTTTTTGTTCCTAATTTATGGGCTATAACCGATTTTTTATTCAAGATTGATTCAGCTTTGCAGCCAACAACGTAATTTCCCACGGGATATTTTCACCGTTCCATCCTCTCTAGTTCTATAATGGAATTATCTATAATAATTTTACAATGGAAAATTGTCAATAAATCTATGTCTAGTAAGGACAAATATGGATGAAAATAAATGTAGAAACGAGGATACGGTGAATGATTAAAGGAATATACGAGGCGCACTTGCCGGTGAGTGATTTAACTGAATCAATTCGATTTTATGAGAAATTAGGATTAGAGTTGGCATTCCAAAATGAGAAATTGGCTTTCCTGTGGATTAGGAAAGGGGAGAGCTGGATTGGGTTATGGAAATCTGATCGAGTCGATTTACCGTATCATCCATCAATCCGACACATCGCTTTTCGAATCGAGGAGCAGGATTTGGATGCGATTAAAGCATGGCTTGAGGATCAGGGAATTGAAATTCGTACTGCGTTCAAGATGACACCTGAACAGCAACCACTCGTCCTTCCGAATGCCCCGTACGAGCATGCGGCCATCTACTTTGAAGACCCGGACGGAAATTCGCTTGAACTCATCACGTTGATAGGAACAAACGCAGATGAAACTGCTAATGTGATTCCGTACGAAGAGTGGTTAAAAAAATAAAGAATGTACATAATTGATTCAATAAAGGAGAGAGAATATGCTATTCCATTATCATCTATGGACACCACATGTCGAAGAAACGGAGAAATTTTATGCGAGTCTAGGATTTCAAGTGTCCCAACGAATCGGAAAGAAAGATGGAGAATTCGAATCTTTTGCCCCACCTCTCGATTGGGACGACTTTAGGGACCAATCTATTCAGTTTAGAATCATAGAAATGAAGCAGGGAGCGACGAATATCACATTCGGTTACGGAAAGAAAGTGATGTTTGATCATATTGGTTTTTTAGTATCTGAAGAGGAAAAAGTGGATGTGTTAGAACGAGCAGAGGAAATAGGATTGACGGTTCAGTCAAATGAACGAAGAACGTTCATCCATACACCATACGGATTTCGAATCGAACTTCAGGACCATTTCGATGCTGTACAATCACTTTACGAGAATCGTATTCATCGATTGAATATTGAAACAAAAACGGAAGGTCTTGAAGAGGTATTGAAACAATTATTTAATTGTCCTGTCTCGCAAATCGTTGTAACTGAATCGAATCGTACACAGTTAACGCATGTAAACCTGATGGGTGATTGTGCGATTAGTTCAACTGATCCGAACGGTATTCAAATCATCCTTTCAAAATGATTAAATGATTAATAGATAATAATTCTTTTAAGGGGCAGAAAAAGTGATAGATATTGATCAAGAAATTCAAAAAATACAAACTATGGCACAATCGCCAAAGAAGTTGTTCCTTGCAATCCGTGCCGCTAGAGAATTAGTCCAAAAGTACCCAGACGAATTCATCGCCTGGACGACTCTCATTAGTGCTGAAATGAATACGCCGGAAGAAGACTATGAGAGTGCCTCCAAACACTTATTCGAAGCATTTGATATGTTTCCGGAGTATTCGATTTTCTTCGCTCTCGCCGTATATCTTGACTCAACTTTCGTCTATCCAGTATATAACGAAACACAGATTGAAGAGATCGAGTCGATACTGAGTGAAATGGATGCTAAATCAAAAGGGATCCTCTACTATTCGATGGCCAATCTACATGGTTATGAACGTCCAGATCAGTATGAAGCGTATCTGTTAAAGGCGATTGCAGAGTACCCAGAATTCCCTCATTACCACCTTGATCTTGGACGGTACTATATCTCAAACGAGAATACCGAAAAGGGAAAGCTGTATATAAGAGAAGGGTTACTTAGAGTAAAAGAGTGTTTCACCGAAAGACAACCTTTAGACTTTGAAATGTCTTTGTATACGTTTATCGATGAAGAGATCGGTGGACTTTATATGTTTGAGGAGACTTACAAAGAATACGAAAAAATGTCCCATTGAATCAAAATGGAATACTGTTGTTCAATCAAACAATCTCTTCTATACTGAATTGAACAAAAAATTCCAAATGAAGGGTTGGGAGACATTGAAGCATCGAAAAATTTGTATCAAGTTAAGTGGAGCCGCTCTAGCCGGTGATGGAACGGATAATTTTGACGAAACGAGTCTCAGCCTAATAGCTGAAGAAATATTGTCACTCGCAAAAAGCGGGGTTGAAGTATGTGTCATGGTCGGCGGGGGAAATCTTTTTCGCGGAAATCAAGCAGAAGCGTGGGGGATCAATCGAGTGGAGGCTGACAGTATCGGGACGCTCGGGACGGTCATGAATTCATTGATGCTACGTGGAATCTTGAAACGAGATACGACTCGAGAAGTGCGTGTCATGACATCGATTCCAATGCCGAGCGTAGCCGAGCCGTACATTCAACTTCGAGCCATCAATCATTTGAAAAAGGATATATCGTCATTTTTGCAGGCGGTAACGGTCAACCGTTCGTTTCTTCAGACTATCCGGCTGTTCAACGTGCCATCGAAGTGGGATGTGATGCCTTGTTCGTGGCAAAGAACGGTGTCTCCGGCGTATATGACCGCGATCCTCGTTTGAATTCGGTCGCTCGTCAATTTGAAACCCTTCACTATAACGATGTCATTTCGAATGATTTGAAAGTGATGGATCAATCGGCATTGCTTCTCGCGAGAGATCACGGTTTGCCGATTCACTTGTTCGACTTCAAGGAGCGGAACGCCATTCATCGGATTCTCCAAGGAGAGAGCATTGGAACGATGATTCATCACCATGAAACGCAGCTCTTGCAGAATTGAGGAGACAGCATGTATGAAGTAACAGATGGTCACGTCATTGGGAAAAACGGAATACCCGTCCCGTATTCGTACCTGCAGCCTGATTCGTCATCCGACACACTCGTGATTTTATTGCCCGGATACGGATATACAAATGATTCTCCAATGTTTCGCTATACGACTGGATTGTGCATAGAGAATGGGTTGAGCGTTCTCGAAGTCAACTATAACTATCGGGATGAACGTTACGATTCAGTCGATGTAAATAAGGCGATTGTTGATGATGTTCGACTCGTCATCGATCAAATCCTACATACTGACTCCGTTCAACAATACATCATCGTCGGAAAATCGCTCGGTACGGTTGCGATGGCAAGCGAACTTACACGAAACGTGTTTCATGATGCCAAACTCGTTTGGTTGACACCTTTGTTGAAACAAGACGACATATACGAAGCGATTCAGTCTCATAAAGGAAAACAGCTCATTCTCATGGGCACGGCGGACCAACATTATGTACTAGAACGAATCCAGCATTTCGAACAACTAGCATTGACTGAACTCGAGATTGTTGAGCAGATGAATCATAGTCTCGAGTACACAAGTAACACATACCAGTCACTTCGGCTACTTGAAACACTTCTCAAGCGAGTTGAGCGATTTATCACTTCCACATAGGTCGTGAACCGGTGGAGAGTTTCATATTGTGATTACTATTATCTGTATGGGAGGAGTCGACGTGAAATTTACCACTGAGCGTTTAGAAATCAGACCATTTATGGAGAAAGATTTGGAAGCTACATTCAAAATGTATAGAAAACCAGAAATATGCAGATATCTTTTGCATGAGCCATGGACGTCTGAAAACAGGAATGAAGTATTTGCTAAAAAACTAACGAATTCTACTCTTACCGAGACTAGTACGTTGAATTTAGCAGTCGTACATCAAGATGAAGTAATTGGGGATCTCACGGTTTGGTACACGGGTATGAAAAATACGGTAGAGATCGGGTATTGTTTTTCTGATTCACACTCAGGAAAAGGATATGCGACGGAGGCAGTTAACGGATTGCTAGGGGAGTTGTTCACAAAGCTCAATCTACATCGGGTACAAGCCAATCTCGACGCCAGAAATGTAGCTTCTCAGAAATTATGTGAACGGGTTGGAATGAGAAAAGAAGCTCATTTCTTGAGAGACTATTGGAATAAGAATGAATGGACCGATAGCATGGTGTACGCGATGTTACACGAGGAGTTTGTAAGACAATAAACGAAATAAGTGAAGTGAATAGAAAAGGAGATGACGCGCGTCATCTCCTTTTATTTACAATTTTTCAATAACCGTTTTCGGGTCGACACGTTCTGTATAGTCAGCAGGCACATCACTGAACGAAATCGTTCCATCGGATTGGATGATGAACGTGGCCGGTTTCGGCAACTGCCAATCCTCGTTCCCGTTATGTGCATCGACATTTAGTCCAGATGCCTTGTAAATGTCAATCAAGTAATCGGGCATGTCAAAGACGAGGTCGAATTGACGTGCGACAATATTATCAACATCACTCAATACATAAAAATCAAGTTCGTTCTTCTCTTTCGTCGAAAGGGAATAATCCGGCGTCTCAGGACTGATGGCGACAAGAGTCGCTCCTTTTTCTTGAATCATTGCCAATTCGCGCTGGTAAGCGCGGAGTTCGAGGTTACAATATGGACACCATCCACCACGGTAAAATGTGACGATGACAGGTCCATTTTCAAGCAGTGATTTCAAATCGACTGCTGTCCCATCCGCATGAGGCAATTCAAACATCGGCGCTTGATCCCCGACTGTTAACCCTGACGCAATTCCGGAGTCTCTCAATTCTTGTGTCGCCTGAGCCATCAATCGTTGCTTCTCGGCAGGTGCATTTTGTTTGAACTGATCTTTATAGGATTTGATTTCTTCCAATAATGAATTCATCATTTGACCCCCTTTTCCGATATGGTAACTCAAATTATAACTAAATACGAATAGTATGATTTGTTCAATCGAACACAACGGTGAAACTCCATTTCAGTTTGCGAAAAATAATTTTCGAATAATTCAATCAATTCTTCAGATTTAATGACTTTTGACCGATATGATGAATAACCCAAGGGGGATTCGACTCATCGAACTCGCTTGAACATTTTATTCGGGTTAGGAGATGTTTTATGAAACAGAAGCGCACGATTAGTATCAAGCAAAAATTGATTGTCTTATCCGTTCTATTATTGATTATTCCAGCCACATTGATTGGAATCGTCGCCTATTCGCAGGCGAAAGGTAAAATCGAGTCTCAAATGATCCAGTCCGCCAATTCGGGGGTAGACCGGATGAACAATGAGGTCACGAACCTCATCGAACCGATTCAAACGGACATCTCGTTTTTTGCGAATCGGATTGATAGTTCCATTTATGAAGAGGGAGAAGCGAATCAAGCGTTAGCAGAGAAGTTTACTGAGTATTTAGAGACACATCCAAAAGTGACGAACATCTACTTCGCTTCAGCAGAAGGTGCGATGACGATCTATCCTGAGCAGGAATTGCCAGAAGGATATGACCCACGCACTCGTCCATGGTATGAAGCGGCTGAAGCAAGTGGACAAGATGTTGCCATCACGAATCCGTACGTCGATGCCGCCTCTCAAAAAATGATGATCACGGTTTCGAAGAAGACTTCAGACGGTAGTGGTGTGGTCGCCGTTGACGTCGATGTGAACGATATCGCTGAAGTGGCATCCACCATTCAAATCGGGAAAGAAGGATACGTTGCCATCTTCGACCAGGCAGAACAAGTCGTCATTCATCCGTCGACGGCTGTCGGTGAAAAGATTGATGAATCTTGGACAGATTCGCTCTTTGCCAAGGAAGAAGGGACTCTGTCTGTATCGGAGAATGGGGAAGGTGTGGAGAAAGCATTCGTGACGAACCCAATCACCGGATGGAAGATTGCCGGTACGTTATATGACGGTGAGATTCAAGACGAGACGGTCGGCATTCTTTGGACGACTGGATTCGTCATCATCGGAATGTTCGGGATTGCAGCCATTCTTCTCTACTTCGTTCTCCGTTCAATCTTGCGTCCGTTGCGTTTATTGACAGAAGGAGCAGAACGAATCAAATCAGGAGATTTGACAGAGCCGATTACCGTCTTATCGAACGACGAAATCGGGCTTGTCTCAGAGAGTTTTAATGAAATGAGCGATTCACTTCGCCTAGTGTTACTCCGTCTAGATGATTCAATCAGTCAAGTTGCCGCCTCGTCTCAAGAATTGATGGCCAACTCGGCACACAATACCGCCTCATCAGAACAGATTGCCCGTGCAGTTGATCAAATGGCAGTCAGTGCCGATGGCTCGAAGCGACAACTTGACGACAATGCGACATCGCTCCAAGCGATCACATCGGGCATCATGCGAATCTCAGAGAGTTCAATGGACGTGTCTGAACTTTCACGCGAAACCTCGAATGAGGCGGAAGACGGTTCGACGACCGTGAAGGAGAATGTGAAGCAGATGCAGGCAATCGATGCGTCTGTCGTGACATTCGAGGGTGTCATTCACTCATTGGCACATCGCTCAAACGAAATTGGAGAAATCGTCACGGTCATCAATGGAATCGCTGAACAGACGAACCTGTTAGCCTTGAACGCTGCCATTGAAGCGGCACGTGCGGGTGAGAACGGCAAAGGATTCGCGGTCGTTGCGAGCGAGGTGCGTAAACTCGCAGAACAGTCACAGCAGTCGACGAAACAAATTGCGGCGTTGATTGATCGAATCAAGCATGAGACGGAACAGTCTGTACAGTTGATGCAGGAAGTATCTACTCATACGAAAGCCGGGTTGGCGTCATCTGAGATGACAGCAGACCGATTCGAGAAAATCAAGGAGCGGACAGTGGCGATGACACCACGGATTGAAGACGTGACCGCAACCGTCGAGGAGATTGCGGCGAACGTTCAGGAAGTGGCAGCGACGGCATCACAAATCGCCGACATCGCCGATGAGAATTCGAGCGTCTCGAAGAAAGTGGCGGCGACGACCGATGATCAATTGAGATCGATTGAAGAAGTATCACAGTCAGCAAAAGCACTCGCGACCATGGCCGAGGAGTTACAAGACCTCGTCTCGCGGTTCAAACTGTAAACGACAATGAGGCAGAGCGGAGCGCTCTGCCTCATGTTTTTTTATAGGATCGGACTAAGAAGGCGTGACAGGCCTTCACGGGCGCGTACCGTCCATTTACGGGATTCATAATCTTCCACTGTATAAGTGCGACTGACCGCCGTATCGGTCTCAAATAACGAAACGAGTTCGAGGGCGACCCGCTCATCATAGATGAGTGCGTTCACTTCAAAATTGAGACGGAAGCTTCGGGCGTCCAAATTTGTCGTCCCGACAGTCGCAATCTCATCATCGACGACGAGCGTCTTCGCGTGGAGAAACCCTTCATCATACAGATAGACGTTTGCCCCGTAGTCGAGGAGTTCCCCAAGGAACGAGAGGGACGCCCACATGACGAATGGATGGTCCGGTTTTCCAGGGATCATGATATCCATCTGAACGCCAGAATGGAGTGCCATTTTGCAAGCGTCCATAAAGCTTGTGTCTGGAATGAAGTATGGCGTTTGAATGACGACCCGTCGTTTGGCGGACATGATCATCTTGATCATCATATTCTTCAAATGTTCCGTATCCGAGTTTGGTCCACTCGTGACGATTTGCATCGGAGAATTTTCTTTAATGTCATGTCGCGCAAAGCAGAAGGCATTTTCAGGATCATGTTTACGGTGACCAGAATAATTCCAGTCCAATATGAATCGGTGTTGTAAATTGTAAACGACATCTCCTTCGACACGCAGGTGCGTGTCACGCCAATAGCCAAATTTTTCGACTAAACCTAAATACTCGGTACCGACATTGAATCCACCGACATAGCCGATTTTCCCATCGATGATGACGACCTTTCGGTGATTTCGGTTGTTCAACTTGAAGTTGATGATTCCGAGTGTCGGTGGGAAGAAGACACGCACCTCGCCATCGTTCGCAATCAACTCTTTAAAGTCCGAGTTCCGAAGACTACGTGAGCCGACCGCATCGTAGAGGAGTCGAACTTTGACACCGGCTTTCGCACGCTCGATCAACTCTTTCAACAGTGCCTGACCGAGAGCATCACGCTGGATGATGTAATATTGAATATTGATTTCCGTTTCGGCCGAGCGAATGTCATCCATCAGCGCTTTGAACTTTTGTTCGCCGTCGTGCAAGATGAGGGAACGGTTATGTACACTGATCAACGATTTAGACGATCGTAAGTTCATTTGAAGCAGTTGGTCATACTTTTCAAACAGCGGCTGTGCGAGCTGAGTTTGGCGCGTGTGAATCTGTTCAAGTTGCGCTTCGACTTGAAGCGAATGGAAGGAACGTTCTTCCACACTTAAATTATAGAAGTTATCCTTTTTAAGTTGTCTACCTAGGAAGAGATAAACGATAAAGCCGAGCACTGGTAAGAAAAACAGGACGAGCAGCCAGGCCCAAGTCGCGCCAACGTCACGTCTTTCGGCGAAGATGACGGCGAGTGCGAATAACATATTTAACCCGAGGACGATATAGAGTCCCCAACTGAAAATCATAGACCAATCCAACGACATACACCCCTTTATAATCGATTCATAGCTTAATCATACATCAAATGAGGGAATAGGATGCTATCAAATGAAATAGGGGGAAAAGATGATGAACATGGAAGTCGTATGGAAGAAAGGGATGGCGTTTGAAACACATACGCCATCAGGGCACACGGTGATCCTTGATGCGGCGGATGATGTCGGTGGGCTCGATACAGGACCTCGTCCGACAGAAATGTTGCTTCACGCGACCGCATCTTGCACAGGAATCGATATCGTATCGATTCTGCATAAGATGCGACAGCCAATCGAAGCATTCGAAATGAAAATCGATGGGGTGCGGGCGACCGATCACCCGAAACGCTTTACAGCCATTCACATCTTGTATATCCTGAAAGGCGAGTTATCGGAAGAACGAGTTCGGCGGGCCATCGAATTGTCAGTTGAACGTTATTGCTCTGTATCGCATAGCTTGAATGCGACGTTGACGTATAGCTATCAATTGAACGATGGAGACGTCACTCCGCTTGATTTTCATGAGTGAGCAGGATGGTTGAAAGGCATGCGGTTCTCCGTTATATTTGTATTTCAAATACTGTATAACTAAAGGAGGACGTTATGATTCGACTCGCGACGAAGCGCGATGCTAAACACATCGCGAACCTAATCGAACAACGAGCCGTAGCGCTAAATGAACAAGGAAGCGACCAATGGACCGAATATTTGGAACAGGACCTCGTAAAGCGTGTGCGCACTGACATTGTAGAAGGCAGTGTATATGTCTTTGAAGATGACCAACAAATTTTAGCTTCAATCGCATTGTTACCTCCAGATGAGTGGGATGATAACTTATGGGACGACAGTGAGCGAGGACAATATATCCATCGAATCGTCGTCAGCGAAAAACTAAAAGGGCAAGGCGTCGGACAGCAACTCATGGAGCATGTCTTAGAGGAAGCCGATGAAGATGAACCAATTCGTCTTGATTGTGTCGCTGACAATGAATTTCTAAATGATTACTATCCACGTTTCGGTTTCGTCTTTGTCGATTCACGAAACGGTTACAATACGTTCGAGTACAGATTAGATGAGAGCATGAGTGCATAAGGGTCATTAGACCCTTTTTTTGATATAATAACAAAAGCGAAAAGGAGGGTTTTATATGATTAAAACCATGTTGGTAGGATTCGGATTCTCGGCGAACACGTTCCATTTGCCGTTCTTAAAGGCCATTGACTCATTTGAAGTGAGTGGCGTCGTGTCTTCGCGCCCGGAAGAAGTGCAAGCTGAATTACCTGGTGCCACGGTATATGCGACATTAGAGGAAGCGCTTCAATCGGATGCTTCTCTATATGTCATCACGACACCATCGCATTTACATAAAGAGATGATTGTCGCATGTCTTGAGGCAGGAAAAGATGTGCTCGTTGAAAAACCAGCATTCCTGACAACGAAAGAAGGATATGAGTTGATTGAACTTGAAGCGAAATCGAAAGGCGTCGTCAACGTTTATCAAAACCGTCGTTATGACGGAGACTTCTTGACGGTTAAGTCGTTACTTGACTCGAACGAGTTAGGGGACTGGAAGGTGGTTGAATCTCGATTTGATCGTTTCCGTCCGAATGTACGTGATCGGTGGCGTGAAAATGCAGGACCAGGTTCAGGTATTTTATTCGACTTAGGAAGTCATCTGATTGATCAGACTCTCGCCTTGTTTGGAAAGCCAGATCGTATTCAAGCAGATGTGATGATTCAACGAGATGGCGGACAATCCGATGATGGGTTCCATCTGACATTCTATTATGGTGAAAAGCGAATATACCTTCGTTCGAACCCGTTCATCGCTGGAGAAACACCTCGGTTTGAAGTGCACGGCACGCAAGGAAGTTTCTTGAAATATGGACTTGATCCTCAAGAAGAGGCTCTGAAGCAAGGGAAGTTAGAAAGTGATCTTATAGAGACTGGTGTATTATCCAAAGAAGAGGTTTCGTCCATTCAAATCGAGAAAGGTAGCTATTTGGCGTATTATCAACAGTTAGCTTATAGTTATGAGGTACGGAAACCCGTCGTTTCATTAAAAGATGCAACATTGACAACCTACTTGATTGAACTTGCTCGTCAATCTAGTGATGCGGGTAGAGTCATTTCAGTAAATTGACATGGATTTGTATGGAATCGCTAATTTCGACAATCAAATTCACAATTGAAAAGAACGTGCGATGATTTCTTTGTGAACCGATTGATGCTTTTGAATTGTAAGGATAATCCCACGTGTGAAAATGAAAAATCGATGCCGCCGAACATTTTGTTCGAACGTGCATCGATTTTTTGATTAGGCTGCATCTTCTTCTGTCGATTCGACTTTTTCCGTATGACGGACAATCGGGGAATTTTTGAACAAACGACTTCCGATCAAGCCAAAACCGATTCCGAGGATGAACAGTACAACGGCTGTGAAGGTGACTGTTTGCCAATCGTTGAAACCATACATGACAAGAAGTCCCGGAATCCCGGCTGCCGAACCCGGTGCATCGTTGATCATACCGGTCATGGCGACAATCAACCCGGCGATGGCTCCACCGACAAAGTTGACACTGTAAATTGGAATTGGGTTAGCGGAAATGAGGTCAGCTTGCGTCAACGGTTCGATGGCGACAGAAAGCTGATCTTTCTTTGTTCCGATTTTCAATTGACGGAATAACAAGTAATTCATTGAGATGGACGCAGTCAACGCAAGCGCGGCAATTGCCATCGGTACACCTGTCAAACCAAGCATCGCCGTCAAGGCCATCGAACTGAGAGGCGACGTTGATACGACCGTGACAATCCCTCCTAAGACGAGACCCATGACGACCGGATTTTGTGTTGCTGCCAGTTCGATGACAGCTCCAATCTGTTCAAGTGTGTTTGTCACGAGTGGGTCTACCCCTGTCGCGACGAGACGGGCGAGCGGTGCCATCACGATGACGTAAAAAATCATATCGACGCCGGTCGGCAGATAGCGATTGATTCGAGTGCCAGCCAAAGCCAAAAGATATCCTGCAAAAAAGCCAGGAAGGATTCCGAATCCCGATACAGACAACCCGATCATCAAACTATAGACGGGGTTGATTCCAAGTGCGATGGCGACAAGAGCCGCAGCGGCAGGACCTGACAAAGCGCCAGCCGCTTGACCTACTTCTTCATAAAGAGGAAGTGGCAGCAATCCGCCGATTGCATACGCGTTGAACGCTTCGACGAGGAAACTCGCGATTGCAGCACCGGCCAATGCTCCCATCGCCTTCATTCCAAAAGGCGCCTTATAACTAAATAATGTGAACAAGGCGAGGATGAGCAGTAAAAGTGCGATTCCTTGAATAATGACCATAAACTCTTCCTTCTTTCTATCTCTATTTATTCATAATTTATTCTATATTCATGCATAGAAAGACTTCTGTAAAGCCATATTCAAAAGAAAAATTAAAATTGAACAATGATACCGGTTACAATTAGAAATTCCAAATCAAGAAAGCGTTTTCTTTGAAAAATGACATCAATTCTACAAGTTTGCACGTGTCGAGCCGCATGAGATTGGGAACAGATAGGGGAAAGACTTTTCAAAAAGTATTGGTCGAGGAGGATGAATCATGCAGAACGAAGACAGACCGTGGCATGCGCTCGAAGTAGATGAGGTGCGAACCCATGTGGAGACTGATCTTGAATCAGGTCTTACAACAGAAAGTGTCACAAGTCGTCAAGACGAATTCGGCAAAAACGTATTGCCGGAGAAAGAGAAAACCCCTGAAATTATAAAATTTCTAAGACAATTCAATGATGTTCTCGTGTACGTCTTATTAGCGGCTGCCGTCGTCACAGGATTCTTAGGGGAGTACATCGATACGATCGTCATCGTTTTAGTCGTCACGATTATCGGCGTCGTCGGATACCTTCAAGAAAATAAGGCAGAAGAAGCGCTCGAAGGAATCAAAAAATTATTAGAAACAAAGGCGACCATCGTTCGAAACGGCAAGCAATCTGAGATTGATTCAAGTGACCTGGTCGTGGGGGATGTCCTTGTACTTGCTGCCGGAGATAAAGTGCCGGCCGATGCCCGTGTCGTTCAAGCTGAAAAATTTAAGGTTGAGGAATCGGCGTTAACCGGAGAAGCGACGACTGTCGAGAAAAAATCGGACGTCGTGAAAGAAGACGCGGTGTTGGCTGACCGAAAAAACATGGTGTACTCGGGCACAAGTGTCGCAACGGGAAGTGCCAAAGCCATCGTGACGGCCATCGGTGAAGGTACGGAACTCGGTCAAATCAACGCTTCAATCTCAGAAGTCCAGACCGTCAAAACCCCTCTGATTCGTCAAACAACAAAGTTTGGTCAAACGGTTTCCATCGCCATCTTAATCATCTCCGTCGTGATTTATGCGTTCGGTTACTTTTTACGAGATTATGAGCCGGTCGAATTGATGCTGACGACAATCGGTCTTGCCGTTGCGGCGATTCCTGAAGGGTTGCCTGCCGTCATCTCTATCATTTTGGCACTCGGTGTCCGGAATATGGCTGAACAAAAAGCGATTGTTCGAAGTTTACCATCTGTCGAAACGCTTGGTGCTGTATCTGTCATTTGTACGGATAAGACGGGTACGTTGACGAAGAATGAGATGACGGTCAAACAAATCGTGACAGCGAACCATGATATCGAAGTCTCGGGTAGCGGATATGCTCCGAATGGAGATCTCGAATTGAATGGTCAACCGTTTGACTTGGATGATGATGAATCCATGATTGACCTGTTAACCGTCGGGAAGACGTGTAACGATTCGCAATTGAATGAAGAAGACGGCGACTGGGTCATCAACGGCGATCCGACAGAGGCTTGTCTGTTGACGGTCGCTGAGAAAGCTGAACGCCCAATTGAACGTTTAAAAGTTATCTCGAAGATTCCGTTCGATTCTGAATATAAATACATGGCGACGCTCGTCGATTACAAAGGGGAGCGAATGATTTTTGTCAAAGGGGCGCCGGACCGACTCTTTGATATGGCGTCGTCTGAAGACTTTAAACAAGACTATTGGGATGAAAAACGAAAAGAGATTGCCGACCGCGGTCAACGCGTTCTCGGTGCTGGTCTAAAACGTGTCGACAGTTCAAAAGCGTCAATCGACCATGAGGATGTTGAAGATGGTCTGACTTTCCTCGGCTTATTTGGAATCGTCGACCCACCTCGACAAGAGGCCATCGATGCGGTTGCCGCGTGTCGTGATGCTGGAATCCGAATTAAAATGATCACGGGTGATCATAAAGATACCGCTGTCGCGATTGCAAAAGAACTGGGCATGGAAGTGGAAGGCGCCCTCGAAGGTCGTGAATTGACAGATATGACAGATGAAGAAATCAAAGAGGCTTCCGTTCATAACGATGTATTCGCACGGACCAGCCCTAACGACAAGCTTCGTCTCGTCAAAGGATTGCAAGAGAACGGTCTGATTACATCGATGACAGGAGATGGTGTGAACGACGCACCTGCCTTAAAACGTGCTGACATTGGTGTGGCAATGGGGATTAAAGGGACGGAAGTAGCGAAAGAAGCATCTCAGATGGTTCTTGTCGATGACAACTTCAAAACGATCTATAACGCCGTACGAGAAGGACGACGGGTGTACGATAACCTGAAGAAAACCATTCTCTTCTTGCTTCCGACAAACGGAGGTCAAGCGTTGCTTGTGGCAATGAGTATCTTGCTCGGAGCGGCTGCACCGCTCAGTCCTGTGCAGATTTTATGGGTCAACATGGTTGTCGCGATTACTCTCTCTTTAGCAATCGCTTTCGAACCACTCGAAGAGAGTACGATGAAACGACCGCCACGTCCGGCCAATGTGCCGCTACTCAGCCGATACTATATTTTCCGCGTCACCTTCGTTTCAATTATTATCGGGGGCGGTAGTTTATGGATCAACTATATGCTGGGGGATTTCGACTACTCGACCGAGAAATTACAAACCATCACCTTGAATGCCATCGTCATGGCCCAGCTCTTCCACTTGTATAACTGTCGTACGGAGTTGGCACCAGCATTCAACCGTCATTTCTTTGACAATAAGATTGCGTTTCTCGTATCAGCTTTACTCATTGCCCTACAATTGTTCATCACGTACGTACCGTTTATGCATACGTTATTCGGTACCGCTCCATTAACGTGGGAAGATTGGATTTATCCTGTGGCATTTGGTGCCGTCGTCTTTATCATCGTTGAAATTGAAAAGGCGATCTCCAGACGTGTCATCGGCAACCGGAATATACACTGATACGTTTCATTCATGTGAAAAAAGGATAAACAAGTGGAGTAAACATGAAGGAGGGATACGATGAAGCGTGACGAATCACAACCAGGGGTTCACCCGGATCCGCTACCGGATGACGAGTCGGATCCGGCGAAAAAACCGGCTCCGACACAGCATCCTGACCCTGATCCAGAGGAAGAATCTAACGAATAAATCGTGTAACAGTCAAAAGATCCTGCTAGCACAATGAGCTAGCAGGATCTTTTTGAGTTGGTTTATGATGTTGACTTTACAGAGCGGCTGTTTTGTAGCCGATTGAATGTCTTCTCGTTCATATGCTCCGTGATGACAAAATCACCGACTGGGCATTCCCATTTCCCTTTTTCGACAACACATTCGCGCAATGTCACTTGGTCATCGTATAAATCTAGTTCCAATGTGTCTTTCAAAAACTGATCGACTTTTTGGTTTGGAACTTTTACATATTCATTGAATTCGAGTTCTTCATTCTTGACAGTCACGTAAGAAGTGACTTGGAAATAACGCATGTGATGGTCTCCTTCATTAAAAACTAATTTCTAGTATAGCCGTTTTTGATGAAAAATGGGTGCTCAATGTTTCATTTCAGCCCGTTCACGCTTTGGAGGTGCTTCGTTGAACGGTTTTTGATGACGAATCATGAGCCAAAAAATGAGACCGAACAACGGGATGTAAGGGAGCGGCCATAAACTCATTTTGTAGCGTTTCGCGTCCCGATTCATTAACGTGATTTGAATGAATGCCAACAAAAAGAAATCAACGGTCATCGTTCGAACAAATTGATTGTTCTCCACATATGACCAGTATTCTGCAACATTTCCGGTATTGGCTGCAGCGATGAACAACCCGATTGTCACCAGTAAAAGCACAACGCCGAGGATGCGGGTCGGCAGTGGTTTGACCGGCGTCGGATAAGGTGACTGTCTCGCAAAAGCCAAATAAGGAGCGAGTAGAAATCCCCCAACGAAAAAACTGGTGACAGCGGCGATGAGTGGATTCGGTTTGAGCTGATTCACTTCTGACCAAAGAAGTGGAAACATCGCCAGGGGAAACACCCCTAAGATACTAAAGAGCGATAGAGAATAGCCTTCGTACGCCTCGGTATTATAAGTCACAAAATCGAGAAGAAAGCGTCCGTCGAACGGGACGTTTGGACCGATGACGGCGAATGCAATTGCCAGTCCCCAAGGAATCAATAAGAATTTTCTTGTCATACGAACACCTCGTCAATGGTTGATAGTTGTAGTATACCCTCTTTTGGAGACACGAAAAAATGAGAAGATGCCTGACGCATGTTCTCATTTATTTTCACGTGCATACGTTTTAATCATCGTGACGAGTTGCTGAGTTTCGTCAGCCTTCACATCAAGCATGATCCCATAATCATACAGCGAGCCTGTTTGGCCACGGTGTCTGACATGTCCCATGAGTTCGATCGGTTGAAGCGTCGGGACGAGGTCGAAAAGAAAATGGACCTGTAAATCATCAGAGAGCGGGAAGAGGTAGTCCGATCGCAATTTTAATCCATGAGAACTTACATTGAGAAGCAATCCTTCCCCATCATAGAGTTCTTTTTCTTCCCATACAAGTCGATAAGGGATGGTACGGGGATTCGGTAGGATATAGCGGAACGTCTCCTGTCGGCGATAACGCATCAATTCACCCCATTTCTTTACTTCTTTTATCGGCAAAATTGAATTTAAAATGAAGTGGAAGATTGTATAAAATTATAGTGTACTCGCTTTACAAATGTGAAAGCGCTTTCTATAATAGGTGTACGATTTGAATAGGGAGGAGATCAGATGAATGTACATGATTTACTCCGACGTTACTCGATTCAAACACCAGTCATCTATGAAAAAAAACGTAACGGGGAGTGGGTTAAACTCGAGCGCTTACCTGCTTATACCATTCTTGAAGTCGAAACGAACGATCATACCATCGAGGCGGTTGCGATTGATGCATTCAAAGCGATTACCGTCTGTCGAGAGTCGGCGTCGATTGAAGAAGCCCGTCCGTATGCTGTGCGTATCCAGATTGAACGACCATAAGAAAAGCCGTAACTTCACGTTGAAGTTACGGCTTTTCTTTATGCGGCATTCTGTTCGGTTTCGTCTTGTGGATTTGTTCGTTTTGCGTAATACATGAACGGTGTAGCCATCCACGCGATCACAAACTTCGCCACGTATGTCGTGATAAAGATATTCCACCATATGTCCCATTCCATTCCCCAAAATGCGATGATGCAGAACGTGAACGTATCAATCAATTGGGATAAGACGGTCGAACCCGTCGTACGAAGCCAAAGCTTCTTCTCACCCGTTTTTGCGCGGATCTTCGAATAGACGAAGACATCGAACAATTGAGAGACCAAATAGGCAGCAAGGCTACCGAGTGTGATCAATGGCAGCATCGAGAAGAGTGCCTCGAAGCTTTCGTGCATGAACAGTGCCTCTTCAAACGGCTCATATAACAGTGCGTATTGCATGAGTACTGTTGAGACGATCAAGATGAAAAATCCGAGCCATACGCCTTTACGGGCAGCCGCTCGCCCATGTTTTTCGTTCAAAATATCGGTTGCCAAGTAGAGCGAACCGTAAACGATGTTACCGAGCGTGAAAATGTATCCGCCAATTACAATCTGTTGCGTGACTTGGATGTTTGCAACGACCGAAGCCATCGCAATCCAAGCATATAAGCCGACTCGTCCGAATAACTTGTAACTGAGGACGAGTAGTCCGAGTGTAAGGATGGCAGAAGGAATCCATAACCATTCGTTTAGCATGAATCATGCTCCTTCCTCTAACTATTCAATGATTTCAACTTTTCAAGTTTATAGAGGAACGGAAATGATGTCAAGGTGAGGGGGGAGGGAGAGGGTCCACTTAAGTAAACACTGTAAATTATAAAACCTTCTTGTATATCAAAAAAGTGCTAGTGGAAATACCCTGTGAAGTGCAATCGTTCGACAAATTGAAAACCGATTCGACAAAGCGGTGTTCGTGACATGAAAATTAGGAAAGTGGGAACAAAGTGGGAACGGACAAAAAGAAAGCACTTCCTGTCATAAACAGGAAGTGCTTAACACCGCTCAATTGAGCGGTATTCTTGATGCCTCCGACGAGAATCGAACTCGTGCTGCAGCATTACCATTGCTGAGGTCTGCCACTAACCTACAGAGGCGTTACACCAACTATGTTACACAGATTATTCGTCGTTTTCAAGCTTTTTTAGAATAATAAGACCTCCAATCTTCGATAAAGGAAGATTGGAGGTCGGATGGTTCATGATTATTTTGTACGGATCCAAACGGCACCTGCAGAGTTGTCTTTCGCTTCACCGACTACGTCAATGACGAGACCGTATTGCGGAAGTTTGCGTCCTGCATCTGGAATGAGCGAGTTGATGTAAGAGTTTGCATCATTGAACTGCTTCACGCCAGGCTGTGCTTTGTAATCGTACACCCCACGACTCGGTGAATCAATATACCAAGCGAGCGTCTTATCGAGACTGAATGCCGCATCAGCAATTTGGTAACGTGTACTACCTGCGACTGTCTGTTGACCGTTCAAGTTACCGATGAGCGCTTCAGGATGTGAATCGACGACACCGAGGAACCCTTCACCAGGGTGGACACCGACCCAGTTGTCTGTGTACGAGTCATCACCGTACCACACGACGAGACCTGTGTTGTATTTCACGCCGCGGCCGTTGAGAAGACCCATATCCGACCCAGCGTGGTTACGCCATTCGAGGTAGTAATAGTGTGGTTTTGAATCGTATCCGTCTGAAGAGACGAATCCATCGAGCGTCACGGCTTCAGCGCCTTCCGCATCATCTGCGAAGAGTGTTGCTGATTCTGATTTAATTGACAAGTTGTCGACTGCGAAGCCTTTCATGGCGACACCGCCGTCTGTCACGTATTCAAAGACGATTTGAACATCTTGTCCAGCGAATTTTGAGAGGTCGTATGATTTGTTGACCCATGCACCGTTCGTCGTCTCAGCAGGGTAGCCCGCTTCGTTTGCACCGTTGACGTCGTCACCGAATACATCGAGAACGACTTCTTGACCACCGCTGAGGGCTTTGATGTACAAGTAATCATAGTCCGATTCGACTTCATAGAATGAATCGAATGCGAGGACTCCGTCCGCACCGAGTTTCACAGCTGGTGTTGCCATCTCAGTATGGATGTCGTCACCTTTTGTCGAGTAATAGTAGCGATCGCCATAAGCTGGTTCGATTCCTTTAATCTTCTTATCAGGAAGGTTGACTTTGACAATGCCTGGATTGTTTGATTTCGTCACAGATTGGTCGAGTTGTGCGACGAACCCTTGAGAGTTGATGTCTTCAAGGTCGACTTCTGTGATGTTTGCCCAGTTTCCACCCATGATTTTTTGGAAGTATTCTTTGTTTTGTGGTGAGAAGCTTGTTGGCTCCGTACCAGCCACTTTACCAGCCCAGCTACCGCCACTCATGATCGACCATGATTGTACCGGTTCGCCTTGACCTGTGTACTGCGTATCGTACTCATCGGGAAGACCGAGGTCATGTCCGAACTCGTGTGCGAAAACGCCGACCGCACCATCTTCAGGTTGAATCGTGTAATCATATGCAGCCATTTTCCCGCCCCAGTAAGGAACTGCAGCTTCTGTGTTGGCTACTGGATAAACACCATCAAGAACCCAGCGATGTGACCATACCGCATCGTCACCGAGCGCACCGCCACCTGCTTCTTGACCAGTCCCAGCGTGGATGATCATCAAGTGGTCAACGAGACCGTCCGGCTCATTGAAGTCACCGTCTCCATCCAAATCGTAAAGGTCGTATTGATCATGTTCTTTCAAATCGATTCCAGATGCGACCGCAGCATTCAACGCATCTTTGACGAGTTGACGAGGTCCCGGTCCGACGTTATCATGTCCGCCATCACCTTTGTCAGCTCCATAGTCTTTCGCGGTTCCCGGAACGGTCAACCACTCCGAAACCTCACCATCGACCGTATAACTTCCGCCTGATTGTTCTTCATAGTATTGTTTGAACGTTTGGACCTTTTCACCGTTAAAGAGTTCAAATTGTTGATCACCGAACATATACTTTTCGTAATGTTCTTTACTGAAGTTATCGCTGTACATATAGCCCGGCTCTTGGATGATGTTATTGTGTTTGAAGTCGCTGTACTCGACGAGGAGAACGAGGACTTTATCTTCACGTACCGAACCGTTGTATGCAGATTGCTGGGCAGGAGATACTTTTACTTGACCGTTCGGTTTCCCTTTACGGTAATTCCCTTGCCCTTTTTTCGCTTTATCAAGAATTCGTTTTGATTCCTTTTCGAATTGAGTATGTATCTTCTCTTTTGCTTTCGAAGCCTTCTCGTTCACTTTGTCGTCGTGCTTATGTGGATCTTTCGCTTCACCTTGCTTTTTCGCGATATACGCATCGACTGCTTTCATGCGTTCAGATGCGGACAATCCTTTTTTGATGACGCCACGTTTCTCGAGAGCTTTCGCGAGACGCTCTTCATCGATGATGTTGTGGTCGAACGGAGCGAGCTCGCTCGTTGTCGGAACCGATGGTGCAACCGAGAGGGGTGCAGCACCAGCTGCCGGAACGATACTGACTGTCATGGCAGATGTCATGAGAGCCGCGAGTGTCGTTCGACGGATGGAACGTTTTTTCATTTGTGTGAACCTCCTGTTAAAAAATAATGGGAAAATGTGTGAGCTTGTTGTAAATGTACTCTTTGTGTCTGATTAATGTCAATATTCAGAAAATAATAAACGAAAAAGGAGTCTAAAGACCTATTTAGTTCAATTTGACTAAATAGACTTAGACTCTAGGTCGATATATCCGTAATGGAACTTCGACGTTTTACGTTTTATGTGAGTGAAACCGTACCGTTCAAAGGTATCGCTCTCAAAATGCGCCTTCAAGACAATTCGTTTCATAGCTACTCGTGTTGCTTCGGTAATCAATTCTTGCGTGAGAGGGGAGGTGTCGGCGATTGTGCGAAGTGGGTTCAGATGAACCGATTCTGAAATCGTCTTTTCAAACATCGGATCAAAGTAAATACAATCAAACGAATTTTCCGCACACGATTTTAAATAGTCGAGAGAGTTGGAGTGAACGACCTCAATGCGTCGCATCGCCTCATTGACCTGCTCATCTTTTTCGACCCATACGGACATGCCTTCTCGGACGAGTTGTGCCGTAATGAACTGACTCTCAAGCCCGATTACTTTACCGCTTGAACCGACGACATGGCTCATGACGATACTGTCCGAGCCGAGTCCGAGTGTACAATCTAGAATATGGTCACCCGGAGTTGCTTGCATGGCGTCAATGAGTGGGTCTCTTCCGCCTCGGCTCAGTTGCTTCACCCGAAAGACGGAGCTCGATGGGTGAAAAAAGAACGGCTCTGTACTATGCAAAGGTGTGAACTCGACACGTCGTTTATCAAAGATAAGTACACCTTGTTGATGACGTTTCTTCAACTCATCAATGGAAAGTTTGCGTCGGTCGACAAATTTCATCTTGTATTCTGTGGCATGCGTATGCGCTCGAGACAAGACATCATCTGTAGGGCGCAAACAAGTAGTGACAATATACATAATCCGGGCTCCTTCATAAAAAATGAGACGCAGTTGCGTCTCATTTTTTCTTACTGAGTAAGTCTGATAATTCATCGATAAGTGCTTTATGAGAAGCGAGTTCTTTCTTCTTCTCATCGTTCACGTTCATCGGACGTTTTGAACGGCTTTGAAGCGCTTCAAGCGTTTCATCGATTGACGACTTCAACGTATCACGTTCTTCAGGTTTCAGAGATACTTCGTGCGGATTTTCGCCAGAAGCATCTAATTCGCGGAGACGTGCCATCAATTGCTTTGCCTCGCGATTCAAATCGATTAACAATCTGTCAATTTGTTCCAATCGTAATTTAATCCCATCACGTTCTGTAAACATCTGTTTCACCTCTTTTTGCGGTTTAACCCTAAGGTCTCTTCCTGTTTACTTTACCATAAAATTAGTTAAACGAAACTACCGGGAATATATTCCATTTATTTTGGCTGTAAGAAACATTGTTTCTCTATCCCCACACGAATGTCACCTGCTATACTAACTGAGCTAATAAGGAGGTGGGCGGATGGAAACGACAAATCATCCACCAAAAGCGCTCAAAGGAGCGATTGTGTCGATTACGGCATATTTGATCTTATCTATACTAAAAGTATTCTTCGGGTACTTATATGAATCTGAAGCGGTCCTAGCTGATGGATTCAACAATACGACGGATATCATTGCTTCGGTCGCGGTCTATATCGGCATTCGGGTGGCTGCATTGCCACGGGATGCCGAGCATAAATATGGTCATGCGAAAATGGAGACAATCTCTGCTCTCATCGCTTCATTAATCATGATTGCGGTCGGTATTTTCGTCTTCTTAAACAGTCTGTCGAATTTAATTGGGGGCGAGTATACAGAGCCGAACCCATTGGCGGCGGTCGTCGCCTTCGTCAGTGCGCTCGTCATGTTCGGGGTGTATCGGTTCAACTTGAACCTCGCGAGAAAAACAAAGTCATTGGCACTTAAAGCGGCGGCGAAAGACAACTTGGCCGATGCGATGATTTCAGTCGGAGCCACACTTGGTGTGCTATTTGCTTATTTCCAACTGCCCTGGATGGACACGGTCTTAGCAATTGTGATTGCCGGCATGATCATCCGGACAGCGATCCAAATCTTTTTAGATGCCACCCATCAGCTTTCTGACGGGTTCCCTCCGCACCTCGTCGAGTCCTATGAGGAGACGATTGAACAATTTGAGCGTGTGAAAGAAGTTCGGGAAATCAAAGGGCGTCATCTTGGGAATCACGTGATGCTCGATGTGACGATTGCAGTCGATGGCGATTTGACTGTGGACGCGGCCCATGAATTGTGTGACGATATCGAACGGAAACTAGATGAAGAGCATGCGGTCGATTCGGTGCATATTCATATCGAACCGGTTTGATGTTCGGTTATCTTTTGCGCTTCATGAAGGGATTCGTTTATAATAAGCGCAGACAGATATTGAACTACTAGTTAAGGAGGGCACGGGATGAACATCGTGCGTCAACCTATTCGCCAGATTGATGAGATTGAATATGAACACTTTCAAAAATATGGAGAAAGTGCATATGGCGTTTCTGCTGAAGAGTTGAAAGGGATCCTCGAGGAAATGGGGGCGGAGCAACTTTATCACGCAGAAGAGCATAGTTATGGAGAAGACTTCTATTACGACTTGATGGTCGATGACAAACTGGTCGGTAAAGTCTTGTTACTCAAGCTTGCCCGCGTATACCAACTCGACCTGATGGTGTTCGATGCGTACAAAAACAAAGGATATGCGACGGAAGGTTTGCGTCTTGCCTTACTGGACTCAAAATTGATGGATGGACAAACAGTCCGGGCTGGCATCCCACCGACGAGCCCACATCAACAAGAGATGCATCATGTTCTTATTCAGAACGGGTTCGAAAAGCGGAACGGTTTGTATTATTTAAATTTTAAGAAACGATATGTGGTAAACCATTAAGCTGACGGCGTCTCGCACGTCAGCTTTTTTCATATGGAGGGGTAAGGATGAAGCAAGTCACCATTAAAGACATTGCGGAGCTCGCTGGTGTCGCCAAAAGTACGGTCTCACGCTATCTGAACGGTGGATCGGTTGGAAAGGCAACAAGGGAAAAACTCGACCGGGTCATTCGAGATACGAACTATGAGCCGAATCAGTTCGCTCAAAGTCTCAAGTCGAAACAGACGAAGATGATTGGGGTCATCGTTCCACGGCTCGATTCGTATGCCGCCTCACGGACGATGATGGGGATTGATGAACAGCTCACGGAACGAGGATATCAAATGCTCGTCGTCAATACAGCACAACAGACGGAACGAGAAATCGAACAGCTATACAATTTAGCCAAACAAAAAGTCGCCGGAATCATCTGGCTTGGAACGACGGTCACGGAACGTCATCTTGAGGCGATTGAGGCGATTCAAATCCCGGTCTTGTTGATTGGTCAGCAACATGACAATGTCCATAGTCTCGTCTATCCTGACTATGATGCGGCCTATGCGCTCGGTAAACAGTTCACGGAGTGGGGTCATCGAAACGTGGTCTATGTCGGGGTGTATGAATCGGATATCGCGGTCGGTCAAGCACGCCGTGACGGATTTTTGAAGGCGTTTCAAGAATCGGAGGCAAATGTCAAAGTCATTCAAACGACGTTTAAGATTGAGGACGCCATTCCAATCGGTGAACAGTTGGCGAATGATGTCGGCACTGTTTCGTTGATTGTTTGTGCGACCGACAACATTGCGTTAGGCGTCTTGAAAGGATTAGCGAATCAAGGGGTCTCTGTCCCGAGAGATGTCTCTGTCAGTGGATTTGGAGGATATGATTTCACGGAAGTCCTGCATCCATCCATCACGACGGTACACCTTCCTTATCGCCGAACTGGTGCGAAAGCTGCCGACATGATGCTACAGCTCTTACACGGTGAACACGTCCCAATGAAAACGTTCACAATTTTTGAATTAAAAGTGCGCGAAAGCGTTGACAAGTTGAATTAAATCGTTTACATTTGTGTTGCGGAACCGGTTCCGCAACATTTTTTATTCTAAAATGGAACCGGTACCAATCGTATAAAGAACTCATATGATTTTTGGAGGTGGACGATATGAACACCGTACATTGTATCGGCGAATTGTTGATTGACTGGGTATGCGAGGATGCGTCTAGCGATCTCGTGAACGGGACGACGTTCGTCAAGAAAGCTGGAGGCGCACCTGCGAATGTCGCGGCAGTCGTCAGTAAGCACGGGGGACAATCCAGTTTCCTCGGACAGGTTGGAGATGACCCGTTTGGTCTCTTCTTGAAACAGACGTTGGTCGAGAACGGCGTCCGAACAGAAAACCTTGTGGAGTCTGGAGATACGACATTCGCATTCGTATCGATTCAAGAGGACGGAGAGCGGGACTTCACATTCCGTCGCGGAAGTGACGGGGAGTATGCCTTCGAGTCGATCGACTTATCGGTGATCGAGTCAGGAGACATCATTCATTTCGGCTCGGCGACAGCACTACTTGATGGGAAATTGAAAGACGCGTACTTCAAGTTATTGCAATTTGCAAAACGAGACGGTTTGTTCATTTCATTTGACCCAAACTATCGTGATGCATTGATCACTGACCTCGAACAGTTTAAACAAGACGCGAGACATTTCATCGCAGAAGCAGACTTCGTCAAACTAAGTGAAGAAGAAGCCCACTTGTTAACGGGTGAGAAGCAACTTGAAGAAGCGGTTCGAGCGCTTCTCCGATTAGGTGCTAAACAGGTGGCAATCACACTCGGATCTCGTGGCACATTGATTGCGACAACGGATCACCACGAAATCGTTCCATCGATTGCGATTGAGAGTGTGGATTCGACGGGTGCAGGTGATGCATTCGTTGGTGCCTATTTGTATCGTTTGGCGACACTCGGGATGGACCCGCAGCGGTTACGTTCCGACATTGAATATGCGAATGTAACAGGAGCATTGACATGTACGGCTTATGGAGCCATTCCAGCCATTCCAACACGACAGCTTGTAAATGAAACGTTAGGAGGGAAATGAAAATGGATTACAAAAAAGAAGCAGCGTCGATATTAGAGGCAATCGGCGGTAAAGAGAACGTTGCGGCAGCGGCGCATTGTGCGACTCGTCTTCGTCTCGTATTGAACGATGAGTCAAAGGTCGATGAGAAAGCACTCGAACAACTTGACGTCGTCAAAGGAACGTTCTCGACAGGAGGACAATACCAAATCATCATCGGACAAGGTACGGTCAACAAGGTTTATACCGAATTTTCACAATTGACAGGTCTTGGAGACATGTCAACGACAGACGTGAAGTCAGCCGGAGCAAAAAAGATGAACCCGCTCCAGCAATTCGTCAAAATGTTATCAGATATCTTCGTCCCAATCATTCCGGCCATCGTCGCCGGAGGTCTCTTGATGGGGATCAACAACCTATTGACAGCACCGGATTTGTTTTTTGAAGGACGTTCATTGATTGACCAGTATCCAGGCATGGCAGACATAGCAGCGATGATCAATACGTTCGCAAACGCCGCCTTCGTCTTCCTACCTGTACTTATAGGGTTCTCCGCAGCCAAGCGGTTCGGTGGTAACCCATATCTCGGTGCAGCACTCGGGATGATCATGGTTCACCCGGACTTGATCAATGCATACGCTCAGGCAAGCGTTGAGGAGATTCCGGTTTGGAACATCTTTGGGCTTGAGATTGAGAAGTTAGGATACCAAGGACAAGTCTTACCAGTCCTCGTCTCGACGTATATTTTATCGAAACTTGAAATCAACATTCGGAAGTTTATGCCGGCATCACTTGATATTTTGCTCACGCCATTGCTCTCACTTCTCTTCACAGCATTCATCACGTTCGCCTTCGTGGGTCCGATTACACGCGAAGCAGGGAACTTAATCATTGATGGGTTGGTATGGACGTATGATTCACTCGGATTCGTCGGTGGCTTGATCATGGGTCTTCTCTACGCTCCAATCGTTATCACGGGGATGCACCATAGCTTCATCGCAATTGAGACACAGCTTCTCGCCGATATCGCTGAAACAGGGGGATCGTTCATCTTCCCAATCGCTGCGATGTCAAACGTCGCACAAGGGGCAGCTACCCTTGCGGTCTTCTTCTTGACTGCTGATAAGAAGATGAAAGGTGTCGCCTCAGCATCAGGAATCTCTGCATTACTTGGGATCACAGAGCCTGCCATGTTCGGGGTCAACTTAAAACTTCGTTATCCATTCATTGCAGCCATCGTTGGTTCAGCCGTTGCGTCTGCATTCATCGTTGGAAACGACGTATTGGCAGTAGCGCTCGGTGCTGCCGGATTACCAGGAATTATCTCAATCGCACCGGGTTCGATCATCTCGTATATCATTGGTATGGCCATCGCATTTGCCGTGACATTCGGATTGACATTCATCCTTGCGAAACGACAAGCAAAAAAAGAAGCGGTCAAACAAGCCGCGTAACGAAAAAGGAAGTGACACTATGAATTGGACGAAGGCCGAACGTTATCGTTCACTCCGTGACGTGAGCGCCCTCGAGATGGAGGTGCTCCGTGCAAAGACGGCCGCATCCCCGTGGCGGTTTGGGTACCATATCCAGCCGCCGACGGGCCTCCTCAATGACCCGAACGGCTTCGCATATTACGATGGAGAGTACCATCTATTCTATCAATGGTTCCCGCTCGGGCCAGTTCACGGTCTCAAACATTGGTATCATGTCAGTTCGAAAGATCTTGTCCATTGGACCGACCGCGGGGTGGCGTTAGTCCCTGAAACGAAAGAAGATTCCCATGGTGCCTATTCAGGAAGTGGTTTCGTCGTAAACGACACCCTTCACGTGATGTATACCGGGAATCATCGTACGGACGATTGGACGCGTCACGCCTCGCAAATCATCGGTGTACTGCGTGACGGGATGATCGAGCGGCGCAACGTGGCCATCCCGGATATTCCGGCCGGTTACACGGAACATTTCCGCGATCCGAAAGTATGGGAAGAAGATGGATCATATTATGCGATTGTCGGTGCACAGCGAACGGATGAGACAGGATGTGTCGTCTTATATCGTTCGACCGACTTGAATGAATGGACGTTTTTAGGTGAAGTGAAGACGGGGCTCGAGCGGTTCGGTTACATGTGGGAATGTCCTGACGTGTTTGAACTGAATGGAAGGCATGTCCTCATTTTTTCTCCGCAAGGGATTGAGCCTGAAGGTCATCGCTATCACAACATCTATCAATCTGGATACGTCACAGGCACTCTTGATTTAGAGACGCTCGTCTTCACGCACGAGTCGTTTGAAGAGATCGACTTCGGTTTCGACTTTTATGCTCCACAAACGACGGAGCATGACGGTCGTCGCATTCTAGTCGGTTGGATGGGCCTACCGGAGATCGAATATCCGACAGATCGGTATGGCTGGGCCCATGCGTTGACGCTTCCTCGAGAACTCTCGCTTGAAGATGGCGTATTAAAACAACGACCAATCTCTGAAATGAAGCAACTCCGACAAGACCAGTTTGTCAACGAATCAGGGACACGGCTTGACGTGATCTCACCCGAACGTTTTGAATTGGAACTGTCGACAGCTGGAGAAGACTTCAAACTTGAACTATTGAAGACAGAAGATAAGTCGCTCGTGATTCGGTACGAGAAAGATACAAACGAATTGACCATCGATCGGACAAACGCGGGTGAACCGTTCGCGACGGAGTTTGGGACGACCCGGACAAAAGTGATTGAGGTCACGTCCCTTCATCTGTATGTCGACTCGTCGAGTGTCGAATGTTTCGTCAACGACGGTGATGCTGTGGCAACCCTTCGCGTCTTCCCATGTGATGGTGAGAAACGGGTTCGCTACGTCGGAGACGGGGCAAGTTTAGTCGGTTGGAAATTTGAATGAATGTAAAAGCTGAGCGTTTGCTCGGCTTTTTAATTTTTCCAAATGTTGAAACCGTTTCGATTGGATCTACGTATAGATGAAGAGAAGAGAGAGGTGAGAGAATGAATAAAATGATGAAGTGGGTTGATGAGATTCGAACGATTACCGCACCATTTGGAGATCCGATTGGAGAGATTGAGAATGAAGAAGTTGAACGCGTGATGGTGGCGGAGTCGACGGTGCGCGGAATAATGAATCCAGAAGTGAAGTTAGAGTTTCATGAATTAAGCCAGGTGCGGGTGTTCGCGGAAATGCTACGTAGTTCAGAAGAAATCGAGGACATCGAAATTGAAGTGGTACCCGATTTTGATCTCTTGCTGCAATTTAAAGGTGGCGATCAAGAACGATATCAGCTGTGGCTCGGTCAAGCGAACCGTCCGAGTGTCATCACGCATCTTGAGCGAACGGATGTTTTCTGGCGACTACCGGAACATACGACGAATCAATTGATTGATGCCCTCGGGTTAGATACGTAAAAAAGCACCTCTTTTTGAGATGCTTACGAGTTGAATCGGATAAACCGTTCGATTTGTCGCTCTGATTTTCTCGCTTGTCGTCCGACCCAAATCAAGTGGCCGGGACTGTTCAGGATTGTTAACTGAGCATGCGGGATCAATCGCTTCGCGTAATGCGCATGACGAACGGGGACGGCCTTGTCATTTTTTGAATGGACGATGTAGGTCGGGCAGGTGACACCGAGTAAGACCTCACTTGAGACACTTTGTTTTAAATCGAACTGTGCGCCAAGTCCAAACGCCATCTGATTCGCGACACGTTTTAGGAGAAAGATGTCGTAGGGTGACACCTCTTCTCGAATCGTCTCGAGTGCCAACACACTCGTCGATTGAATCATACGGGCCGTCGCTTCGAATGGATGTTTTTGAATGGCACGAGCGATGAACTGTTTCATGATGTATTGAAGTGCGATAAATGCGGGTTGTACGACATTTCGGCTGACCGTGTCCCGATACGGGAAATCAACGACACTCGTCACGGCGGCAGCGAGGGTCAAACTAAGGACACACTGATTCTGTGAAGCGAGCTCGATCGCGGTCGGTCCTCCGGCAGAGATGCCATAGACATGATATCGATCAATATCTAGCATTTGCATCAAGTGAGAGAGTCGGGATGCAAACAATTGAGGAGATGCTGAAAAAGAGTATGGTGTTTCTCCATATCCGGGTCTAGATGGGACAATGACCCGGAAACCGGATAAAACGAGTTGGTCCACATGGTATGGTTCTAAACTCGATGACTGGGTCCCATGGATCAGTACGATGACGGGACCGTGACCGCGGTCTATATATTCGATTTTTGAGCCGTCGACGTGTGCATAATATTTCAACTTAGATGGCGCCTCCTTAAACGTTTTGTAATGGAAAATACCTTTATTTCGTGGAAATAAAATGATAATGTCTGTTTATACATAATTTAGACAGAGAGACGAAAGGGGATAGAACCGTGAATAACCGAGAGCGGTTACTTGAAGTTCGACGTTTCTTCGAACGTTACACGGACGAAGCGAATCCAAAGACACTAGAAGATTTGCTCGAGTACTTGTCAACGATAGGAGATACTTCTAAGTTAGCAAAAAAATCGGTGAAAGACGATATCCAGGCACTGAATAATTCGGGGTTTGAAGTGCAGGATGAATTGGAGAAGAATGGTCTCGCTAAAAAGTATTGGCATTCGGCCCGCTTATTTGAGATTCATGAACTCCGGATGATGGTCGATGCGATTGTCGCAGCGAAATTTATCTCGGAAGACGTGACCGAGGAAATTGTAGAGAAACTTCAAATGCTGACGAGTATCCCTGAAGCGAAGACGCTACAATCGATCATCAAGACGCCGAAGAAAAAACACGGACACATTCCTTACCATATCGATCGTATCCAACGGGCCATTCATGAACGAAAAGCTATCTCGTTCCAATATACAGACGTCGTCGGATTTGATGTGACGAAACGAACGTTCCCGCTCCGACGTGACGGAGAGCGATACGTCGTTAATCCAATCGATTTGCATTGGAATCACGAGCAGTACTACTTGATCGGGATCGACGAATCAATCGGAGAGGTGCGGAACTACCGGGTTGACCGCATCGTCAATTCGGAGATTGTGGAAGATGGCACCATTCGTCCGAAGCATCATTTACCTGATGATTACTATCAAAAATCATTCAATATGTATAACGGATCTGATGAACAAATCGTTTTGTCCGTCGACGAACGCGTTCTCCCGGTCATCTTTGACAAGTTAGGGGAAGACGTTTCTGTTTCTGAACATGGAGAACGATTCCTCATCCGTTTCGATGCGGCCGTTTCTGACGGATTTATTTACTGGTTGCTATCTTTGGGTTCACAAGTAGAAGTGGTTGAACCACTCACGCTTCGTGATCATATGAAAGCAACGATTGAGAAAATGGCAATTACTTATGAACATACAAGCATTCATTCCTCCATCGAGTAAGCAGATGTGCTATACTGCTTGCGACACTAGATGAAGGGGGACAGGCGGATGTTGAATTGGATGCCATTGATCATTCCGATTGTCGCTGTCATTTTCGTAATGATCGTCGCAAGACGCGCCATGAAAATGGATAAAGAGAACTAATAGGAAGAGACATCGTCCAGGATTGGGAGATGTCTCTTTCGCTATGGAGGTAGAACGTGGATACGATTACACATACGTTATTCGGTTTGACGTTATATGGTGCAGCCGATAAGCGTGATTTACAACAACATGAAAAACGAGCCTTGTTCGTCACGACACTTGTCGGGAGCCAAATCCCGGACAGCGATGTGATTTCTCGGCTATGGGACACAGAAGGGATGTATCAGATGTGGCATCGCGGCATCACCCACTCGATTTTTCTCGTCCCACTCTTTGCCTTGCTCATCTACATACTCGTTCGCCTCCTCTTTCGCGTGACGGACATTCGCTATTTTGGGTGGGCACTGTTGTCTGTCTTCATACACAACACATCTGACTTGTTCAATGCATGGGGGACGGGCTACTTCGAACCGATCTCGGACGTGAGGATCACATTCGGTGTGATCCCGATTGTCGATTTCGTCTATTGGGGAATCTTCTTGGTTGCCTGGCTCGTCGCTCGGAAGCAGGAAGTTCGTTATAAGACGTATCGGTATGCATGGGCTGCCCTCGTTCTTTATGTCGCGCTTCAAAGTGCGCAGGGCGCCTATTTATATCAGTCTTATTCAAAGGAATATGACGAAGTGGCGCTCTCGGCTTCATTTATCCCGACTCAGTTCACGGTCATTACGAAGACTGACGAGGACGTATCGCTCTTTCAAGATTCGATATATCAAGAAGCGACCTTGCAATACGAATTGACGAGTGCCGAAAAGGCGAGTCTTGAACCATTGTTTGAAGCGAATCATGAGGCGCGCACATTGACCAAATGGTCGCCGTTCGTCGTCATCGTAGCAAACGAAGAACGGCTCGGCGTATTTGACCCGCGGTTTTATGATGGCGAATCCTCATTTTTATATGAATACATCGAAAGGTAGGACAACGGATGGGACGTATACGTTATCTCTTTATCTTCGCTTACGAACAGGCACTTAGTTGTATCTTTCCGGTCGCCATCTTCGGAGCGCTTGCCGTCACAAAGTTTGTAGAGTTACCACTCCCACGATATGACGTTTTACTCATCTGGTGTTTGTTCGTTCAAGTCGTCCTTGTGAAGACGGGGCTCGAGACGATGGAAGAAGTGAAGGTCATCAGCTGGTTCCATGTCATCGGTCTTGGACTTGAATTATTCAAGGTGCAGATGGGGTCATGGAGTTATCCGGATGAGGCGTTCACAAAAGTGTGGGGCGTCCCGCTCTATGCCGGATTTATGTATGCGAGCGTTGGTAGTTACGTCGTCCAGGCATGGCGTCGTCTCGATTTACGATTTACGAAGATGCCGCACCCAATCATCGCCTTCGGACTTGGCATCGCCATTTACTTCAACTTTTTTTGGCACCATGTTTGGTTAGACCTACGGTGGCTGTTGATCGCATTCATCTTTTTGGCGTTCGGTCGCTCGGTTGTCTCGTATAAACTCGACGATCGACGATTTGAGATGCCGGTCATCCTGTCATTCTTCTTGATTGCCTGCTTTATCTGGCTCGCTGAAAATATTGTCACGTTCTACAACGGCTGGGCGTATCCGGACCAATTGAACGGTTGGGCCATCGTTGATTTAGGAAAACTGTCGTCCTGGTTCCTACTCGTCATCATCAGTATCCTCCTTGTCGCTTGGCAAAAGCGAAAATTGGAGTATGAATTACCTTAAACTCGACATGTGTCGAGTTTTTTTGTGAGGGGACACGAATCCCTTTTTTGAAGAAAGTCGTATTGTAAAACGAGGTGATTCGGTTGTTGGAAATTGTACTTACTTGGTTGATTGGATTATTGTGTCTAGGATCTCTTGTCATCTATTGGAGAGAGTGGCGAAAGACTCGGAATCGAGTCAAACTAGGACAAGCTTGTCTCGCAATGTTTTGTTCGTTTCTTGTACTTGGAATGGCAGGCATGGAAACGTACGACCGCATGACGACGAATCACATCGTCGAGACGGGAGAATGTTATGTCGTCGATGACCGATCATCGAAGGGTTCATCGAACGTGACGCTATGGTTCGGAGAGCGGTCATACGGCTTCAAGGAAATTCCGGACGTTGCATATGGTCCAGGATATGTGTTTACGTGTCGCGCAATAATGACAAAGCAGATGCAATCAGGAATCGATTATGAGTTGCGATCACTTGACGGTGAGCTATTATATTCAACTCGTTCAGATGATTGATTGCGTGAAACTCAAAAACAAAACGTGTTCAAAGCTAATTTTATAGCTTCGAACACGTTTTACTATGATTGACTCCTGTACGTATGCCATAAAAGCAACATCATGACGATAAAACCCAGTCCTCCGACTAAATTGGTTATGAACAAGATGTGCTGAGACGATAAGAGACGGAGTATGGCCTGCCATATCAAAGACAGTGAAATTACGACAAAAATGAAAACACCAAATGGATTAGCGAGAATCGCAATAAGTTTATGATTCATTGTCATTCACTAAATGACCGGAATTTCTTGAACGCCATACCGATCATTTCGATTCCTTCATCTTGTTTCGTTTTCTCTCTAAAAAGATCGGAAGGATATTCAAAAAGATTGCCGCAACCGTCAAGAACCATAGCGCACGCGACATACCGGGTACGACATCTGTTATGGCACCCCAGTCCTTAGCTTCGACCCACATGTTGAGCAAGCTATATTCGGCGCATAACGTGAGAGCAACTAATGATAGGGCAATCGCCATCGGCAGCTTATAGTCCTTCTCCATCATAAATACGGTCAAATTGATGAGCGTCGCCCCGATCGCCGCCAATCCAAAAATAATCCACATCCTTTAACCCCCTAAATATTTCTATCTATACATTGTATCATACAAATTAACCCAGATAAATTTCAGAAAATTGTTTCTATTTACATAATAAATATGCTAGAATCAATGGAAAGTGTCTTTGGATATTATTCCCTTTAGAAAATGAACAATCAACCGGACATCCTTTCACACTTTTGATTGAGAGATTTGCATTCAAAAGGAGATAGAACTATGACGTATATTGCTCGGAAATCAGTTCATCTGATAATCGCATTTTTCATCTTGATTGCGATTAGTGCGCTACCGTCGCTCGTCGTTCAGACGGATTTTAGTCTGACGAATTATTGGAACGGCATTCAACAACAGATGGACCAATTACAGAAACTAGAGGACATTACATATTACAACATCACCGCGCAACGTTACTTGCCACTCTTGCCGGCACTTGGACCGCTCGTCAAAGAATCGGTCATCATTTTTACCACGGCACTCGCGGTATCGACCTCGCTAGGATTAATGTATGCGTACCTCTACTATCGGAGCGGGAGACGCGTTCGTACCGTTTTACACCAAACGAGTCAGACGCTCGAGATGGTACCAGATTTGTTCTGGTTAATTTTTTCTCAATTTCTTGCGATTACAATCCATAAGTCGACAGGGTTCGATCGCATTGAAGTTGCCGGAGGATTCGCAGAATATATACGGTTTCTCCCAATCGTCACATTGACGCTGACGACATTATTCTTCTTTATCAAATGGTTGACGATTCATATTCATGAACAAGAAGCCATTCCGTATCTCGAACTCACGCAAGCGAAAGGGATTCGACCGAGTGGACTGTTTTGGAAACACTTATTACCGAATATCATCTATCGGTTTTACCTCTTTTTCCGTTCGAACATCATTACCATCTTATCGACACTTTTGATTGTCGAATACTTATTTAACGTTCAAGGGTTATTTCGATTCGCCGTCTACAACCCGCAGATGGAGATATTACTGGTTATCTTATTCGTCATCTATATCCCGATTTTTCTGTTGGATTTACTGATTGAATGGATTATTCCGAATGCATGGAAAGGAGGGATTTGATGCGCCGAGTATTAATACGTGACCCGATTTTCATCTTCTGCTTTGTTATCGTAGCGGGGCTATTGTTGATGAGTTTTGGAAATACCGTGTTTCGTGATGGGAATGTTGATCAAACCCTCATGCTCTACTCTGATGAAGGGAGACTCATTGGAATACCACCATTAGAACCGTCAAAATATCAATGGCTCGGGACGGACAATGCTGGATATGATTTATTCCAAATGCTCGTGGAAGGATTTAAGTGGACCGTTGGCATCTGTGCGCTCGTCGCATTCGGACGGATGGTCATCAGTCTATTGATTGGCATCCCTCTTGCTTTCAGGGGAGCTCGCTTAAATCAATTCTTTAAAACGCTATTGGACGGCTTTTTGATTCTACCGATATCATTGATCGCATTGATGATGTTGGTAGGAACACTGACCTTCTATGATTCGACACAGGTGCCTCCATTATGGGATCGAGTAAAGATTGAACTAATCGTCTTAGTCGTTCTCGGATTACCTGCCGTCACGTTATATCTCATCACAGAGATTCGACAATTGCTTCAACAAGAGTTCATGATCGTGGCTCAGACGCTTGGTGGCAGTGTCTGGCATCGTGTGAGATTGCACCTTTTCCCGCATCTCGTCCCAACCCTCGTGATCGTCTTCATGCAACAGTTTGTTCAGACGCTCATGTTGCTCATTCATCTCTCACTGTTTGGGATTTTCTTCGGAGGAACGGTCATGTTACATGAAGGGATCATGCCGACCGTTTATGAATGGTCTTCGATGTTCGGGTATTATTTCAGACAGTTCACTGCGATGACATGGATGACGAATCATCTATTTCTCGTCCCGGCCATGTCACTTGCTGCGCTCATCTTTATTTTCAACTTGTTGACGAGCCGTCTCGAGCGAGCATTTAAGCTCAGACGTCAAGAACCGGTGGTGACCGAGGCAAGTCTAGCACAATCGGAAGCGGCAGCTGCTTCCCTTTCGAATCCGTTCACCCTTGTTGATTCGACTGTGTCATTAAGGAAGGAACCGGATGATATCGTATGATATGATCCGGTTTTTCTATGTCGAATGGACTGATTGGTCTTGTTTGAGGGAACGTGTATAACAGATTGAGGTGACAATTCATGAATGGAGTGAATCGATATGAAAGCTGCGATTTGTACCACGTATGGGCCACCGGAAGTACTCGTCATTCAAGAAGTGCATCAACCGAAGCCGAAAAGCAATGAGTTACTGATTCAAGTCCATGCATCGGCCGTCCACTCGGGAGACCGACGCCTCCGCGCACTAGACGTTCCAGCATTAGGAAAACTACCGATTCGATTAGTTGTTGGGTTTAAGGCGCCACGTCAACCGATTCTCGGTGTCGTGTTGGCAGGTACCGTCGTAGAAACAGGAAACAGTGTGAAAAACTTTCAGGTCGGAGACAACGTCTATGCCCTCACTGGGATGCGTTTTGGTGGTTATGCGGAGTTTGCATGTGTGAACGAATCGAAATGTGTGTTTCAGATGCCCGCGCATGCCAGCTTTATCGAGGCAGCGGCGCTACCATTTGGTGGGACGACTGCATTACATTTTTTACGGAAGGCACGTATCGAGCGAGCGACGAACGTTCTCATTTATGGTGGAGCGGGTGCTGTCGGTTCGACTGCCGTACAGATTGCGAAGCACTACGGCGTTCATGTGACTGCGGTATGCCATGAACGCAACATCGAGCTCGTGAAGCGGCTCGGGGCAGATGTAGTCGTGGACTATTCGAGAGAAGGGTATGACCGTGAATTGGGTACGTATGATGCGGTCTTTGATGCTTCGGGGAAAATTGATAAACGCCTAGCCAAAAAACATGTGGCAGAGAATAGTGCGTTCAGTTCCGTCGCGGGACAGGGACCGGCGAGCGAACGAAAAGAGGATTTGATGTTCTTGAACGAATTATTTGAAGCAGGAGAGCTACAACCAGTCATTGATTCAGTTTATTCGCTAGATGAGATTGTCGAGGCACACCGATACGTCGATCAAGGGACAAAGGTTGGGAATGTGATTGTGAGAATCAAGGAAGAATCAATCAGATGATAGATGGTAGTATAGAGAGAAATATCATATTTTATCGTGAGGTTTGGTCGAGAACCTCACTTACATATGAATGGATTCACCGACTAGACGAATCAATGAGAGCGGGCGAGTAGACATGAATATATTGATTGGACAACCGAAGATGGAACAAGATCTTATGCAACTGAAGGGAGAGATTGAGTCGAACCCTACAGTGGACTTGATTCTCTATCCAGAGGGATATTGTACATATAGAGCATTGGATGAGCTAAGTGATTTAGCGATCCAATTCAACACAACGATTGTTTTAGGGTATCGAGATGACACGAATAGAGACCGGGTCCTCATTGTAAATAAGAATGGCGAGACGTTGTTAACGCGATGGAAAACGCCTGAAAATGTGGGCTTGTTCATGCCATCAAGTGCCACAGATGGAGCAGAAGAATACGGATATTTACTGTGCAGGGAGATTTTTATGGGGGTTGAAGGATTGAAGGGTCATGAGCATCTATCAATCATATTCAATCCAATCGGGGTCGGGATGTTTAGTGAGGAACAATTCACGGAGTGGACGGAAGAAGCGAGAAAAATTGCGATGGAACGAAAAGCGATGATTATCGGAACGAGTCACGCGGATGGATCGTATCGAAATTGTGGAATCTCGATTCCGATCGCATATTGCTTTGATGAAAATGGAGAAGAAGTGTTTTTATCGAAAAATGATACGCGGACGCGAGTGTTAGAAACTGATTCAAGAGTTACGACATTCGTCTAACAAACCGTGATTTCCTGTAAAAAATGAAATACGTGTAAAATGAATGGGTTTATTTCACATACCATTAATTAATCTTAAATCAGAAAGTGAGTACTTATGAGATACCTTTTCAAACGAAAACACAAGAGTGATTGCAAATGCTCGATATGTGGCACGAGTAAAGAACATACAGTCGGCTTTGGATCGATCATGCCATCAGTATTAGACGGCCTATCGAAACGGGAGATGAAGAAGCGCGTCGTTTTGACAGATGATATTTGCGTCCTCGATGAAGCTCATTTCTTTATCAACGGATGCCTCGAACTCCCGATCATTGGAGAAGACGATCCTTTCATCTGGAATGTCTGGGTATCACTCAGTCCGGATAACTTTTTCAAAGTCATCGATTTATGGGATGAACCAGCTCGTGTAGACCTCGACCCGATGTTCGGCTGGCTATCGACGGATCTTCCCATCTATCCAGATACCATCAATCTAAAGACAAACGTACATATGCGTGAAGTCGGAATACGTCCATTGATTGAACTCGAACCAACGAATCATCCTCTTGCAATGGAGCAGCGGAATGGTATCACGAGGTCGCGGGTCGATGATATATTCCGACTCGTTGAACGTAGCGGATAAAGGAGGAGTGCAGGGTGAGTCAATTAAAGTCATCTTTGATTTTCGATTTGTACACAGGAAATCAAGCGCTCACTTCGGTTCAGCAGAAGATGTTGGAGCGAATCGAGTTACTTGTTCACGACAAACGATTCAAAGAACTTGAACAATTCATGCGCGACACTCCGGACATCGAGCAGCTGTTAATTGACTATGTGCTACTCGATCCGACCGATTCATATCGTTGGGATTTGCTTATTGGTTACGAACGGTTGGATCGGATTGAAGATTATGATCGAGTGAATGCATTTTGCCGAACTGCCTTTTCATACCATCCAGATAAACCCTTCTATTTTGCCTTGGCATTATATGATATGGGATGGAATGATTTCGAGATAGACGAGGAAGTCATTGAAGTTGCGAATCAATTGATTGAAGTAGCAACACCTGAAGTTTCTGCATTGATTTGTCTAAGCGTTTCAAAAGTGCTACGACATAAAGAGCGCGAGTATCTTCAAATGGCAATTGAGCGATGTCCGTGGGCAGTACAGCCAACCTTTTCTCTAGGTGAGCATTACAGCCGGTATAATCCGAGATTGGCTAAAACCTATATGGAAAAAGGTGTGGCTCAATTGGCTCTGAGTTTTGATGATTCAGGCAAGAATCACGTAGCGTCAAAGACTGATTTCAATCCGATTACGTGGAAAGAAGATTGTTGTTCTGATTTACTAGGAATGAATATGAGTTGGGCAGAATACCAAAAATACAAGCGAGCCATCAAGTCACATAGATAAGCAAGAACATGAGGAATACGAGGAGGGATTTTATGAGAATCACAGAAGCCACGCTCTATACGAACCGGCTCGAAGAAATGAAACATTTCTATGTAGAGAAGCTCGGACTAGCCGTCGTGGACGAAGATTCTACTCGATTTCAAATCGAATTAGGAGAAGATACCTTGATATTTCAAGAGGCTATAACGGAGCAAGAGCGACAATACCATTTCGCTATCAATATTCCGGCTAATCGATTCAAAGAAGCGAAAGAATGGCTGATGTCACGTGTCCCGCTTTTGACTGAAGACGGTGAGGACGAAATCTATTTTGAAGGAATCGATGCATCATCGCTTTATTTTTACGATACGGACGAGAATGTCGTCGAGTTGATTGCTCGACATTCGATTAATCCAGAAAGTAACATCGAGTCCTTTTCGTTGAATGAATTTCTTGGAATTGGCGAGATGAGTTTGACTGTGGAAGATCCGCTACATGTCGCACAAGAACTTTCAAACATCGAGATCCACCGCCGAGACGGTAACCAAATCGATGAGCGTCATCTGAACTTTTTAGGCGCACCGAATAGCGAGACATACATTTTATTAGTTCCTCCAGGTCGTGTGTGGCTGTTTTCACCAAAACTGTCGATTCCGAGTCCAATTCAGATGGTACTTGATCAACGATACATCGTCGAAATGGATGAGAAACACGAGATTCATATTCACTCCATCAAAAAATGAGTTCACAATTGAACTCATTTTTTAGTCTTTAGATTCGACATACCGATGAATTTCTTCTAATCGTATGACTGCGTTCTCCAAGTTCACCTCAAACGATTGGTCTGAGCATTCAACAGTGAGCGAATCACCATTCTGACGTGAATAATCTAGTAGTAGTGGTCTGATTCGTTCATGTACAATTTGTGCATTTTCGATTGAAGTTCGAGGGAAAATCATGGCGAATGTGTCTTGCGCAACCCGATACTTCTTGTCCGTTCGTCGAGTCGCTTCGTGAAGTTCGTCACTAAAATAGTATAAGAACCATTCATATTCGGATGAACCATACTGTTTTTCAAAATGATCGAGAATGGGCAGTGTGATGAATGTCACCACGAACGTTTCACCGTGGCGAATCAACCGATCCCGTTCAGCCTCTATATCCATCAAAAAACGATCACGGTTATCAAAACCGGTCTCTGGGTCGACCGCAATTAACTGACTGACTCTCGCTTCCGCAACCTTTAGTGCAAACTGGGCATGAAACAGCTTGACTTGGAGCCAGTAAGACAACCCCGTCAAAATCGCTAATAGTAATAAAATATATAGTTGCGCAGTAGCGGCAGTCTCATACACAGGCATCGTGATTAAAAAGTAAGCAGCGAATCCTAACAGAATGAGTACACCAGACGCTCGGTGAATGAGCAAAGTTGAAAGATAAAGAATCGGAATACAGATCATCCACCAAACGGGTAGATGATTCAGGATCAGCACAGAGGAAAGTAGAATACTACATGTCAACGATACAACGATGAGTGCGATTAGTTGTATGGACATCGTTGTCCAGTGTCTCATAGGTATCCTCCTCTTAAAAGAAATAAATTGCAATGATAACACTATTATCCATTTTCCGAAATAGTGATTGTTCAAACCGATTTGAACACTTGATTCATTATAAGTGATTCACTCTATTTTAAAAGGCTTATTTTTGAAAAGACGTGAATGTTTGCGAACACTTCTTTAGAAAAAGAAGTACGAATGATTGGTGTATAATGGAAAAAGAGGTGATAGCATGAATCGAAAACATATATTGCTCGTCGGAGGGACGGGGATGTTGGCAGGACTCGCATCTTATCTGGCAATCGAACATAATGTCACGGTCATTGGACGAAATAAAGAAAAAATGGCAAGCGTCGTACAAAGAAATCCTGAAACGTGTCATCCGCTGATTGTTGATTATTGCGATGAGGAACTACTTTCAAACGCACTACAGCGTGCAGTGCAAAAAAACGGTCCATTTGATCGAGTCATCGCGTGGGTGCACCGAGGCTCAGGGAAAGCGATGCAACTCATTTTGAATCATTCGGAAACTGCAGAGGTGATACATATTTTAGGTAGCCGGGCGAATCCGGAATATGAGAAGGCGTGTCTATGTCTCAATGAACAACAGCTGTATCGGCAAGTCCAATTAGGTGAAATGCATGAGTTGGCATCTGTCCGTTGGTTGACACACGACGAGATTGTGAAAGGTGTTCACGATGCTATGCAGAACCAAGACGACTATCGATTGATTGGTACACGAAAGGATGACTTAAATGTTCACTCGAGAAACGATTAGCGAATGGATGGAGAAGCACCATGTATCAAATTTAGATTTGGCAACTTTCACTGAAAGAAGGGAGTTGTCCGCATTTCAATTGGGAGACGTCTCTTATGAAGGCAGGATGTTCGCCGCCTGTTCGATTAGTAAATTTGTTACGGTGATTCTCATTTTGAAGCTCGTTGAAGATCAGAAGTTAAATTTAGACTCGGAAATCAATGATTATTTCTCTTCCTTCACGTTGAATGATGAAAATGGGATTCCTTCACAAATCACGATACGACAGCTCATCCAACATGAGGCTGGCATAATCGATTTGCCTGATCAGTTCGGGACGATGGAACAATGTACAGAGATCCCTTCGATGGAAGAGATAATATTGGGTAACACACCTTATTATGAGCGACCGGTGTTTATCCAGTCACAGGAAGTTGGGACGTTCCACTATTCAGATTCAGGTTACTGTTTACTCCAACATGCGATTGAGCAATGTATGTCTTCTACATTTGAAAAAATCATGACTGAATACATCTTTGCACCGCTGGATATGAACTCAAGTTCGTATGATTTAGAGAGGATAGAGAAGTATGGCGTTATCGGGATTGAACCAAACGGGTCAGTCGTCTCTCCAAAGTCATGCTATTATCCTTACCCTGCAGCGAGTGGTCTTTGGACAACGGCTTCCGATTTAGCGATACTCGTCAATGCAATTACGAAAGAAGGGTTCTTGAGTAACGAGTCAAGAAGGGTTTTATTCACACCATCTTCCACAAATGCCGAAGTAGGACATGGTCTATTTATAAATCCCGACAAGCCAGGTAAAGGATTCTCATTCGGTTGGGGGATCGGGTTTCAATGTTTGCTCGTGATGGAGAAAGACTCTCCAACAGGTTTCATTTGTTTGTCAAATCGGAATGAAGGGGTTCTTCAGTTCGAAGGATTGATTGAACAACTACTGCATATATACACATAACATATTATAAGGAGGATTATACGTTGGCTAGACACTATTCTACTGGAGAAGTCGCGAGAAAACTGAACGTGTCAGTGCGTACGCTTCGATACTATGACCAAATCAATTTGGTCACTCCATCGTATACAAACGATGTACAGAAACGATTTTATAGTGACGACGAAATGTTTCGCCTTCAAAAAATCATGCTTTTAAAATCGATGGCCGTGCCGCTTGATGAGATTCGGAGAATCTTAGATGAGCAATCACTTACAAGCATCTTGTCCGCACATCTGTCCTCGTTAGAAGGAAAGATAGAGGAATTGAAGCAGGCCAGAAACCATACTGTCACACTCCTTCAATCCATGAAGCTTGAAAATGAAAAAATCGATTGGACGAAACTACAAACTATTCAAGCTAAATCAAATGACCGGGGACAATGGACGGACTATTTTTCGGAAGAAGAGTCTGATTCATTGAAAGCAAGCTTACCTAAATTAGAAGACGGTGAGCATGATACGAAAAAGTGGATCAACTTGATTCGGAGAATTGAAATTTTATTGGAACGTGGGGTCGCCCCTTCCTCAAAAGAAGCTCAAATTCTTAAAGAAGATTTGACATGGTTAACAGACGAGACATTTGGACAAGATCAACAATTGATTGAATCATTTTGGATGATTCGAAAATCAACTGATGCATCGAATGAATTAGGACTGTATCCAATCGATGCATCGATTCTTGCCTATATTGATTCACTATATCAAGAGTGATTCCCTCACGCCAATGCAGTCAATAGAACGGCTAGCCCATTAAAGGTTCCATGGATGAGCATGCTGGAATATATAGAGTTGGTCCGTTCATATACCCAAGCGAATACTAGTCCCGATACAAAATTGACGAGTAACGTGTTTGTCGTTGGTAAATGAGCAAGAGTGAATATTCCAGCACTTATGATCATCCCGATCCAAACCCCAAATCGTTCTTGAAAGAAGCGGTATAAGAACCCACGATAAAAGATTTCTTCATAGATTGGTGATATGATGGCCGCCGATCCAAACGCAATTAGTATGGAGATAATCGACAAGTCACTTTGCAAACTCTCTGTTTTTGTATTCGACGTACCGATGCCGAAATATGATTGGACTACGACGATGATGATACTGAGTACAATTAACACAATTGTCCATAGAAAGATCATCCCCGAGTCTTTCCATGAGATGCGGCGAAGTCCTAACGTTTCGAGCGATAAGGTCCGAGGACGTATCGCGACGAGATAGAGGACGGTCATAAATATTATGGCTAATAACAGGCCGATACTTGTTCCTGAATAGAAGGTGTTTCCCCATGACCGCTCTAAAAAGTTGTGTAAGTGGTGCTCGATAAGTAGGGGCGTCACTCCGAATAGAAGAACCATCGTAATTGCGAATTGGTTCCATGTCCAAATGGGAGATATTTTCTTTTGCATTTGATTCAACATCATATTTCCTCCTTATGTGGTTGTAGCCCCATCATATCGGGTGACGTAACGTCACCTGCAAGCAGAAAAATGAAAAAGGAGTATTAAGACTATGGAACAATGGATTGGATCAGCTGCTTTATGCATCAACGAAGAGAAGGAAGTCCTACTCGTAAAGAATCGTGACATACAACAATGGAGTTTGCCATCAGGTGGTCTAGAAGACGGAGAAACTCCGGAACAGTGTTGTCGGCGCGAAGTGTTAGAAGAGACGGGCTATCGCATTTCTGTTGATCAACGACTACATATCAAACGAGCCATCATATCAAACTTTCAGGTCGAGACACATTATTTCTTGGCAACGTGTGAAGAGCGGGTCGAGACCGCTATGATTGATTCGGTTATCGAGGAAGTCAATTGGTGGTCGCTTCAAGAGTTAGAACGATTAGACCATGCGTTTCCAGAGGATCTTGAAATGATTCGAAGGTGGCTAATATGAATAAATTCATTGAAGTCAAAGGGTATGATGTTGAATATCGTTTATTCGGTTCCGGGGAACGACTGATCGTTGTCATGACAGGTATGGGAGGTTCATTCGAAGAGTGGGTTTCTCTTTCCGAGCAATTAAGTGAGTCGTATAAAGTATTACTTTATCATCGTTCCGGTTATGGTGAGAGTGAGATGAATAGGCGTTCGAGTAGAACGTCATCTCATCTTTTAGAATGTACTGAATTATTGAATACCCTTCAGCTACATCAACCGATTCTAATAGTCGGTCATTCTTACGGAGGTTTGTGCGCGCAACACATGGCCAAAGTTTTTCCGAATAGAGTAGGAGGCGTCGTACTCGTCGATTCTACTTCCCATGATTTTTCTATATTAGACGACATAGAAACCCCGGTGATGGACCGTCAATATTCAGATGACGATTGGCGAACGATGTGCCATTCCTATGCAATCCTTTCAAAAGAAGAACTAGTGAAAGTTCATCAACCAGAACTTTCACTTGAGCAACAAGGCTTATCATCAGATGCACGTGCACGTCTTAAACGATTTTATCAATCTCCTCAATTGTATAAAACGATGTTGGAAGAAGAATCGTTCTGGCGTGATGACGCCGCGATCATCAAACAAATGGGCACCTTTTCATCAATCCCGTTAATTGTCATCGGTCGAGATTCTGTAGCGATGATTCAGGAAGGAATAAATGGAGGGTTGCCTGAGGCTGAAATTCGATTGCTAGAAGAGACGTGGCATGATCTGATCCATCAACAGTTGAGATTATCAAATCAATCGGAACTCATCATCGCGGAAAATGCAGGACACCAAATTCATTTACAACGACCAGACACAATCATCGAAGCGATTCATCGAATCGAACAAGCCGGTCGCATAAAAACGACCGGCTCATGACTTATGAAACTTCTTCGATTTGATTGTGATTGAAATACTCCCGTTTCGAACGGTCGCGCATGACATGTATGGTGTAACAACCAACAAGGAAGAAGATAATCGAGAATGCGAGATAGACCGGGCGAATCCCAATCATTTCGGCAAGAAGTCCAATCCCAAATGTGAGTAGGATGACGAGTAGCGACTCTGCCACATTGATAGCGCCAGAGAACCGACCCATGATTTCGACAGGAACATGGTGTTGATAGAATGACAAAAAACCGGTATTGGCAAAGGCAAGCGCGAATGTCAGGACAAAAAATCCAACCGAGGCCATCATGAATGACGATGAACTTGCGAAAAGAAGATAGCCGACTGGTGTCATGATCGCCCCGAATCCAATACAAAACGATAAGGACAAGCGGTGACTCCATCTTGAATTGATGAGTGATCCAAAGATAATCCCAATCCCAGCGATACTGACGAGAAAGCCATATCGGCTCTCAGACAAGTGAAGGACTTGGGTCGCGAATGACGCCTCCAACGAATCGAGTCCAGACATGAAGATGGTCATGACACAGTACAATCCATAAATGAGCGTCACGTATTTGGCATTTGATGCAAATCGTACGACCATTTTCCAATCCTCGATAATTATTCTTACAGAGAATGGTTCAATCGACGCTTCTGTTCGATGATGAGACCGAAGGCGCGACAACATACCGACCGAGACGATGAGTGCGAACGCGTTCACGAAAATCGCAAATGTTGGGCTCCCGACTAGAAAGAGTAGTCCGGCAATCGTCGGACCTAGAATAAACCCGGATGACTGTACAAAGTTCTTCATCGCATTGAACTTTTGTCGGTTCGAGGCAGGTACGAGTTGCGTCATGTAGACCAGGCTCGATGATTCGAATAACGAGCTCATCACATTGAGAAGAAAGACGATCCCGTAGATGAGCCACAGTGAATCAATCCAGCCTAAGCTGAATACGAGGAACGCACGCAGACCATCCAGTAACATCATCAGTCGTCTCGTATCGACCCGATCAATCAGGCTACCTGACCAAAGATTCGAGACGAGCGAGGCGAGCGGGGCTAATACATAGAGAATCGAGACGGCGAAAGGGGATCCAGTCATCTCTAGGATAATCAAGTTGAGCGCAATGAAGTATATCCAGGCACCAAGGTTTGAGATTCCGACACTAACGAGCAGTAGCGCAGAGGTTTTTCGAAACGAATTCAAGTCAATCACTCCTTCTATTTTTGATCACTTTCGGAACGCAAAAAAATCCCACCCCCAAGAACGAATTCTTGGGGACGAGATTCTCATCGTGGTGCCACCCCTGTTCGTCCGCACGTCACCATACGAACCTTGTTCGGTACTGCCGAATGAATCGGACTATACCTCAACTCTATAACGGGAGTTCCCGTCGCCACATCCCTCGGGGTGAGTTCCATAGCGCTGCTCAGAGGCTTGTTTCGATCAACGTTCTTTACTCCTTTTCACCAGACGGAGCTCTCTACGAAAGATTCATTGATGTACTGTTCTCTTCATCGCGTTTGTCAGATCATTTTTAAAAGGATAGCACATTGTGAAAAATATTGGAAACGTTTCTGGTAAAAAGATGCATATCTTCTTCAAGGTACTAAACTATGGTTGTCATCTAGGAAGCTCGGTCCATTTCTGAAGGTTGACACTTATCCAGTTCTTTCAAGATTGAACGATAGAAGAAGATTGCCAATATACCAAAGCAAATATAAGTGATGGCCGTCCAACTAGGTGACAAGACATCATAAGTCGAGACGCTGATTGCGCCGATGAGAAGCGCACCTCGGTAGCGGAAACCGTTCGCGGCCAAGTATTGACTGCGGAGGTGGTCTTCGATGAGTCGAGCTAGCATGGCTTGGTGGATGGGGACATATAGCAGTTCTCCAAACGTGAAACAAGCCGTAGCGAGCACTAACATTGAAAGATTATGTGAAACCGGTAAAATGGCGAATCCAAGACTGAACAGTGTGACACCCGTGTAAAGTAACGCATGTTCAGAGATAGATTTGGTCCAACGCATCAACACAAGACCGAGCAGTAACACGAGAATCGTATTCTCCGCTCGAAGCAGTCCGAGAATCTTCGTCCCATCTAGTGAAAAATGAAAGAACGGGACAGCGTGTAACGTTTCAGCAAAGTGAATCGCTAAGTAATGAGTTAGTTGCAACTCTAATGACAATGTCAAAATCCCTGCGACAAGGTATTTCAAAAAGAGTTGGTTCCTCATGACCGTCTGGTATCCTGTCCATACATTAGTAGTCTTCTGTCCTTTACGCGGTAAAGGGTTATAGTTGTCTTCGAGTTTGATGAAAATCAGGAAGACACATCCGAATGAAAGAATGGCTGCCGATACTAACAAGTAGAAGAGATGCTGTTCGAAGAAGAAGCCGCCGATTAGGCTACCGATGACGATGGACCCGTTCATCAGCCAGTAACTGAGTGTATACAAATATTTTCGCTGCTCGGGTCGGCTATCATCGATTAAGATGGCTTCGTTTGCTGGCGTGATGGCACTACTCAAGAGATTACTAAAAAAGAAGAAGATAAATAATAAGGTGGCACTGTCAATTACATGAGAACCTGCGATTGCCATTCCGATATAACATGCGAAACGTAGTATTTCTCCGATGAAGAGAATTCGTTTTCTTCCGTAACGATCGGACAGTTGGCCTCCAAAGAGACTTGCGATGAATGAGGCAATCATCGTCAAGACAATGAGCGGTCCGGTCTCCGTCGCACCGAACTGGCGAACGAAATAAATCGTCAAAAAAGGAAATACGGCGGTTTGAGTCAGCTTTTGAAAGAAGTTCAAGCCAAGTCTAACTTTTAGGTTAGGATGAAGCGATTGAAACATGTGAATCACCATCTTTTCATAAGGTCAGTGAAGTGGCCACTTGACTGTTATGAACAGTATGCGTGATTTGAAGTGAATCATCGTGCACTATATTGCTCGATTTTTGCGCAATAATCTGGAGGGGTATATGGAACAATTACTTACACTGCCTGACGTCGCCATACGTTACGTCTCTTCTGGTGGGGATTGGACGACAGAAAGAGAAAAGAGCAAAGAAGACATCGTCTGGGTGCTCGTGTTGGAAGGGAAAATTGGGATTGAGGTGGATGCATTCGAATTATCGTCTCCAAGACAGCGAATCGATTGTGGTTCAACCGAATCAGTCCTATCGACTATTCGCTGATTCAACTGAAACGACTTATGTGAGTTTTCGGTTTATTGCGAGTCTATTGAACGGGTTTGAAAACAGGGTCAATCCAATGTTTCCTTCCATAGCGGTCATGTCGATAAGAAGACTGTTAGGGGAGTGGTCAAGTCGAGGATTTTTAGAGATTGATCTTACAGATGATGTGATGACGTTCATTCAGAGTCACCTCATCCACACTTTTTTAGATGCTGAAGACTTATTTGTACCGGTTTTGCGTGTCATTCATGATTCTTATCATACAGAGCTTCGCATTGAGGAATTAAGTCGAATCGTCCATCAAAGTAAGTATCAGTTCATACGGAACTTTCGAGAGCGAATCGGTCAGACGCCGTATCAATACATCACGAGACAACGCCTGATTCATGCGAAATCACTTCTACGCTATTCGGACCTTACGTTACTCGCAATTAGCCAGGAAGTCGGATTCAATAGTCCAGCTCAGCTGAACAGACATTTCGCGGAATGGGTAGGTTGCACCCCGGCTCGATTTCGTGAGAATAAAGGACATCAGCTCAAACGTGATTAGAGAGCTCCAATCGACCTTGGATTTGGTGGGGGAGGTCGTGGAACGATCCCTCCAAGCGTTGTACCGCATCCACATGATAAAACGTGCTCGTCTCTTCCATATTCATCATCTGGTCACCCAAATCATATAGGTAAACGGGCTTGTTCGTTCCTAGAGCGATCCCGAGCTCTACATGTGCGCCTTTTCCTCCAGGCAAGAGGATGACGACGAAGTCCGCTGTTTGAATTCCAGCAACCTCTTCTTCGCCAATCGCACGTAACGCATCGATTGAAGCGGCACGTTCGTTTTGGGTCCAGTCGTATGTATAGGTGTGACCGAACGCAACCAGATGATCACGGATGAAACGTACTTCTTCGATATTTGAAAAGCTTGAACCGACATAAAATCGCATACAAAGACCTCCAATTCGTCACAAATGGTTCATCTGGTAAAGCGCTACGACATAAAATAGGATAATCAACAGACAACAGAGTACAAGGAAAAAAATCACGCTAATCAGGACGAATTTCATCAAAGAAAGTGGAACGTATGATTGAATCAAGCGCGTGATTGATAAAGACGAGAGTACGAGTAAAATGATTGTGCCGACGAACCAAATGTAGTCATACGCGATGTTTGGGATCAGCCAAAAGTAGACGGTCGTTATGACGATTAGACTGAAAGCCATCATCAAATCTTTATGCTTTCGTGTCATCTGATACCTCACGATGAAGTTCCAACTTCAACCGCACCTGTTCGGCATCTTCCGCATCAAACGTGCTGTACCATCTCACATGATCGAGATCGATGATGCGGTAATGTCCGCTGATGATGTTCTGTTGAAGAATGAAGTGGGACCCCTCTTTGATCGCATGCCAAAAGACACGTCCGCCGAGTGTTTTTTCTTTCGGCTCGTATGTGTTCTCGGTTGCAATCAGTTTGACGAATTCAACGGGGTCGTCGCCAATCAAGTGTACGAGAATCTCACTTTCATTGAACAGCGCGCATAGCGTCACAATCGTCGACCAGCTTGCTTCATTTCGCTCCTTCTCGATTTGGATGAGTGTTTTTTTTGAAATCCCAAGTAAGTTCGCCATCTCTTCCTGTGAATACTGGGATTCGATGCGAATCAATTTCATTTTTCGAGAGACTTGTCCAATAAATTCGGATTTTTTCATAATCGGTTCTTCCTTCCTGTTTGTTCGACTCAGAGCGTCGCCGAGCTTATGAAAATCAGTAACCATGAGATTCCGAGAAACACGGTGAATAAAAAGAGACAGACGATGACATAACAGCAAATGTATTGCCAGTAGGTCAATCGTTTTGATTGATAATAATGGTATGTAAAACTGAATGTCGCAATCCCGATGACTAAGAACGCAACGATATCCCAGATGATGCCAACCTTCAAGAACGATGGAGTCAGAAACGAAGCGATGAGTGCAAGCACGACGGTCACAACTCCAGTAGAGATGGCAGCGGATGGCGTTGAAGTGTTTTCCAACGAATCACCTCCTAGTATATTACAAGTGTAATTTTACACTAAAAGTGGGCGATGTCAATTTCAGAATGTAAAAAACCCTTCTCTAAGGAAGGGTTCCGTCACTCGTCATGTTTATTCGTTAAATAGGTCGTTAATGGGTAGACACCGATGCTTTGTAAGATCAGAGAGAGTAAAATGACGGCAAACGCGAGAGATATCATTTCGCTCGAGCCGTTAATGTTCTCTGCCTCTAGCCAGAGGACGAGGGCAATCGACATCGTTCCTTTAATTCCGGACCAAGTAAGGAGCGAAGTCGCTGTCAAATCGTCTTTAAATTCTCTACGCCATACAGGGACGGTATAAACGAGACCGCCGACGACGATGAACCGGGTCAGAAGCGAAAGTAGGAATAAAAGAACAGCGAACGTCCAGAGCGATACAGACAAATAGCTGGTCGCCTCGATTCCAATCAATAAGAACAGGAGAGCGAGCAATATCGGAATGACGATGTCCCAAAAGCCATTCAAGTGACGCTGGACCGATTCGTAGTCCTCTTTCATGCCGAGTTCATGAGAAAGCATCATGCCGGCTGTGACGGTCGCAAGGACTCCCGATACTTCTAGCGCGTCGGCGAGATAAAATGCCCCGTACGCGATAACGATTGTCAACATGACGAGTTCATGCTTTTTAAAACTGACAATCATCAATTTCTTCAGTACAAATCCAAAGATGAAGCCGATGCCGATTCCTCCGGCTGAAACAATCAAAAATTCAGTTAAAAAGCTGAGCGTGGAGAACTGTTCTCCTGTCGCGAACATACTGAGGAAGATCGCGAAGATGACGACACTTGTTCCATCGTTCACCATTGATTCACCTTCGACAACATCCGCAATCCGTTTTTCCCCTTTACTCCGTTTTAAAATGGCCGTCACGGAAACGGGATCGGTCGGAATCAAGATGGACGCCAATAAGAAAGAGGCGGTCAGGCTGAGCGGGGTGAAGAGCTCGCTCAGCCAAAACGTGCCATACCCCATCAGGATGGCGGTCAAGACAAGACCAATCGTACTCAATATCGTTATGATCCCGATATTGTCTTTCAAATCTTTGTATTTGAACTGATAAGCCGATGTAAACAGAAGTGCTGGTAGGAACACCTCGAAGATCATATCTTTTGAGATAAACATCGAATCAAAAAAAGCGATATATGAGAGCGCTATTCCAATCAAGACCAAGATGACCGGGACAGGGAAATAATTTCGTTTGGAATCAATTAAATAAATCAAATAGCCGATCAGTAGTAATGTGATGATTTGCTGCGCAATCATGACGACGTCCTCCTCTACAATCAAGTTGCTATACACTATCTTCCCATTCAAGGTCTAATCAAACGAGAATTGTGGAATATAGGGGATAGTACATTCAATTCATATAGGGAGGAATCGTTATGGGAAACCCGATTGGTGATTTGTCGTGGACGTTTTATTCAGAGTGTGAGGTGCCAAGTGACATCACGGAGTCATTCATCGATGGGGAGCGGGCCGTCGCTGCCTACAAGACGGTACGTGACGTCGCCGTCTTCACGAACAAACGTCTCATTGTCCGTGACGCTCAAGGGCTCACGGGGAAGAAGATTGAAGTCTACTCGCTTCCGTACGACTCGATTAATATGTACTCGACGGAGAATGCGGGAAGAATGTTCGACTTGAACTCAGAAGTCCAACTGTTCACTCGCGCGGGAACAATTAAGATCAATCTAAATAAAAAAGTGGATGTGCGTAAGTTCGACAGATTACTCGCAGAAGCAATTTTGTAAAACAGCGGACCGAGAGTTCTCGGTCTTTTCGTTTGGATTTTTCTGACAATCTCTTATCATACATGATACGATCATACATAATATGTGACGGAGGTTACGATGCGATTTACAACCCGATTATTGATGATGATGCTCGGCAGTTTGGTGTTGGTGACTGGATTTATCTATCTGGCTCGTTTATTTTGGGAATGGTTTCACGACCCGACAAAAGGTGGAATCGTGCTTCTCTTGTCTGGAGAGGACGGAACCAGCAGTGATGAATATGGAGGGAAGTTTCGTCTGAAAGATGATGAGGATTTTCAATTCTTGAAGAATGATTTTTTAGACTATACGTTCGAAACAGGAGGGACAGTAACCGAGTCGGGAAATTCATACTGGTTATGGTTCCTTATTGGGGGTTTGATTGTTCTCCTGATTTTGACGCTCAGCTTGCTACGGAAAAGAAAGCGTGTCGTCTCGACCATTGATTTCTCGAGTGGCACCGTAAAACGAAGAGGGCGTAAGGCTAAAGCAAATAGATTTGTGGAATCCAAAGAGGTTCAATGGACCGATAATGCGATTCGGAATGCGCTCATCCAGTTCAATCTGGACTTGCCGATTGCCTCAAGACATCAACCGAATGAGACGGTGTTAGATTGGTTCAAGCGAATCGGTGTGGACGAGTTGGACCTTTCGCCTTATTGGAAATCGAGATATATAGACGAAGTGGTGAGTGATGAAGAATCTAGACAGTTTCGAGAGGCATTACATTCCAAGCGATCGGAAGACGGTAAGGGGTGATGGTGTATGAACGATGAAATAGAGATGGTTGATTCCGATACGCGGAAGCCGATGGGTTCCGCTCGTTTGGTCAAGTCCAATCATCAATTCTACATCCATTGGAATGGGTTGACTATAGACTTCAAACGGCATGAATATGTGGCAGGTATTCGAATCATTGACGAGAATCACTTGTTCATTTGGGCGTTTACGTTAGAAGGAGAACCAATCAATGCGTGGGTGTTAGATGCAGACGGAGACATCAAACATTCATTTCACGCAGGTAACGCGATTGCAGTAGTCGTTATAAATGAAACGGGAATCTGGATCGGGTATGGGGACGAGGGTATCTTTGGAGAAGGGGTCTCGACCGAGGCACTCGTCTGCTTATCAACAGAGGGAGCCGTATGTTTTCGCTATAATCAAGAAGTCAGAAATGCCCCGGTCCTTCATGATTGTGACGTGATGTGTGCATCAGAGAAGGGGGTGTGGGTCATCTCTTCAATCGACGGTCGTCTCGTTCATGTCCAAGTGGACGGACGGATTGACTCTTATCCGATGCCACGTCATCTCCTTGACTGTTCCTCGTTGACTATTGAAAACGGTGTAGCCTATGTCGGAAATGAGGAAAAGACTTATCGTTGGCCGTTTAAGGAGAGGAGACGTGCCGAAGTCTCTCAGAATGAAACCAAATAATAAGAGAGTATAATAGCTTGCAATATATTTCGAATACCGTATTTTTAATCATATATAGACAGGGATGAACTAAATGATTGTACCAATCAATACTAGTATGCAAGAAGATATTCGCAATTTTTTTGTTAAACATTGGGGTTCAACTCAAATGGTCGTTTCTTCGGGAACATACGATTGTGCAGAGCTCGAAGGATTTGTCTACATGAAAACAAATCAAATTCACGGTCTTGTTACGTATTTTATTCGGGATGAAGAAGTAGAAATCATATCTCTTGATAGTCTGATAGAGAATAGTGGGATCGGCTCTCACTTACTCCATGCTGTTGAAGAAATTGGTATGCAGCACGGAGTTAAGCAATTAATCGTCATCACAACCAATGATAATTTGAGAGCGCTTGGCTTTTATCAACGTCGTGGCTATCGTCTAGAACGAATCATTCATGATGCGGTGACGCGGGCAAGAAAACTGAAAGCGACAATCCCACATGTCGGATATGATAAGATTCCTTTATTGGATGAAATTTTACTCATCAAAAAACTGAAAGAACAGAAATGAGGAATTCACATGATCCGTTTCGGCATCATCGGTACAAACTTCATCACAGACTGGTTTATTGAAACAATCAATCAGTTGGATGACGTAGAAGTGACAGCACTTTACTCGCGCACGGAATCACGTGTTAAAGAATACGCAGAAAATCACTCCATTTTACATACGTTCACGTCACTTGAAGAGATGGCGAAGAGTGATGTCATCGATGCCATCTATATTGCGAGCCCGAATTCACTTCACGCCGAACAGAGCATCTTGTTCATGCAGCATGGGAAGCACGTCCTCTGTGAAAAACCACTCGCCTCGAACGTCCAGGAAGTCACCCGCATGATTGAAGTCGCGAAGGAGAACGAGGTCGTCTTACTTGAGGCATTACGAAACTTGTACATGCCGAACCTCGAACGGATACAAGAGGCGATGAAGCAAATCGCGCCGGTGCGTCGGGCCGTCTTCAATAAATCACAGTATTCTTCACGGTACGACCTCTATAAACAAGGGGAGAACCCGAATACGTTCAATCCTGCTTTCTCGAACGGTTCGTTGATGGACCTTGGTGTGTATCTTCTTGGTCCTGCTTTAAAACTGTTCGGTCAACCTAATGAGATCCAGGCGAGCGGTGTGAAGCTGGAATCGGGAGTGGACGGGAGCGGAACGGTCATTCTCTCTTATGACGATTTGGATGTCATCATCATGCATTCAAAGATTCATGCGACATCGACGCCTTCAGAGATCATTGGGGAAAAGGGACGCATCATCATCGACGATATCGCGACGTGCGATGAAGTCCGTCTAGAGTTGCGAGATGGCACGTCAGAAATCGTATCAGAATCACAGAATGCTCCGATGTCCTATGAGATCGAAGCGTTCGTTCGTGCGATCGAAGCTAGTGCTTCGGAAACAGTTGTACATTCAGCAAATGACATGATTCGTCTTGCTGATGTGATGACGAACGTTCGAACACAGCTTGGCGTGGTCTATCCAGCAGACAAATAAATACAAACGTGAACTACTCGCCACTTATTTGCTTCACAAATTGAAGGGGGAGCTTCTTGGGAAGACCGTGCTCTTACCAGCCACGGTTGTTTACCAAGCTCGTCGGGCAGTCCCTGCCCTGAATGGTTGTCAGTCGGCCAACATCAATAGGTTGAGGCTCGCGTTGATGTCACGGTCATAGTACTCACCACAATGAGTACACGTCCATTCACGAACATCCATCGTCTTCTTCTCGCCTTTTACTCCGCAAGTGGAACAGATCTGCGTCGATGCGTACCAGGGGTCTGCCTTGATGAGCGTCCGTCCGTAGAAGGTACATTTGTATTCCAACTGTCGGACGAACTCGTACCAACTGACATCCCCTATGGACTTCGCTACCTTGTGATTCTTCATCATGTCCTTCGACTTCAATGTCTCCACGACGATGACTTGGTTCTCGTCAACGATCCGTCTCGACAGCTTGTGAAGGAAGTCCTGGCGTTGGTTCGCGATCTTTTCGTGTTTCTTTGCCAGAAGTAACTTGGCTTTTTCACGATTCTTACTCCCGATCTTCTTGCGTGACAAAGCGCGCTGCGCCTTCTTGACCTTCGCTTCGGACTTCCGGATGAGTCGGGGGTTGTCAATCTTCTCCGAGACCATCGCGTCGTTCGTCATGACGGCGAAGTGTTTTAGGCCGAGATCGATTCCGACCTTGTTCTCGGCTGGGATCCACTTTTCCTCATCTTGATTGACGAGGATGGAGATGAAGAACTTGCCCGTCCTCGTCATCGAGACCGTCGCCGACTTAATGATTCCCTCGAACGGACGATGTTGGGTGAACCGCACGAACCCGACCTTCGGCAGACGGACCTTGCCCGCCTCGATGCGGATCGTGCCATGCTGGTTGTTCGTCGTGTAGGAGGCGCGCGACCGCCGTTTCGATTTGAACACCGGGAAGCCGCCCGTCCCGGCGAAGAACTTCGCGAACGCCGTGTCGAGGTTCAGCTTCGCGTTCGCGAGCGCGAGGCTGTCCGCCTCGGCGAGGAATGGGAACAGGGGCTTGTAGGAGGCGGGTGTCGCCGGTTTCCGTCTCGTTCCGCTCCCCGCCTTCGCCTCCTCGCGGATGGCGATCCGGTCCTCGAGCAGCTTGTTGTAGATGAACCGGGCGCAGCCGATCATACGGACCAAGAAATCGGCCTGTGCCGGCGTCGGATGGAGCCTATATGTGTAGCCTTTCAGCATGTCCGTCCCTCCTCCCTCCAGCAGATCGTGATGTGTCCTCCTCATCCGATACCCACGGAGGGGGAGGGAGAATCTGACGGAATCCCGAACTTTTGTTCGTAACATCTGTCATAGGGAGAGAAAACTGTTGGACCGGGCGATTCATCTCCCACCTACGCCGGGCTACGCCCCGAGAAGCTTAGAGGAGGGAGAATTCTCGCCTGATTTAGTTAAAACGGTCCTCGATGTCATGTGCGCATCGAGGACCGTTCCCGTTATTCTTTGTTCAAATAGAGATATCTCAGAAACAGCCCCAGAACAATCGTCATAACGACAGCGGGAATGAGTCCGATGAGCAGTAATGTGTTCATACCGTTTCCTTTCTGAGCGATTCGAGACGTTCATGCATCTCATCAAAGGAATGGTTGTCCGTCAACATGCTGAGCTCTGCATCGGCAAGTTCTTTCAATTGAGTCGACCACTCTCGTTCAATCTCGACTTCAGCTTTACTGATTTCCGTGTTGGCCCGTTCGATTTGCTTCGTATGAATCGTTTCAAGACGCGACCGAATCATATCCCGAAGAAGTAAGGTCAACTCATCCTTCAGTTGCGTCCGTCCGTCTCCCTCGAAAAATTGACTCGCATTCTTATAGCGCTTCAATACCGACTGATAAGGTGATGTCTCGAGATGAATCGGTTCGACAGCCTCTCGTAGCCATGCCACGTCGAGTTCTCGGTCGAATTCAAGCGTCGGAAGGAGAGACGCTTGACGTTCTGTCAACCGTTCGACCAAGGCGACGAACTCGCGTTTAACGTATCGCTCCAACCGATATTGGAACACTTGGAGCTCTTGCTGGATGTCATAGGCATACTTATCGAGTGTCCGTCCGAGGGCACGCTCCAAGCTCTTCCTTGATCCATCGACCTCGACCGGATGGAACGTTTCCTTGACGAAGTCCGAGAGGCGGAGGAGCGAACGCGTCTCGAGGTGGGCGAGGAGTTCTTTCGCTTCCCGGTCAAACAAATCGATGAGTGCTGACACATCGAGTGCCGGTGGGTTCTCGAGTAAAGCGATTAACTGCTGGCGACGATGTTCTTTCGCCGACGCGTCTTCTTTCGCTTCATTCAAAACACGATCAAATGCAGCGAGTAGCGCTGTCGTTTCTTCCTGTATACGCATTGCGTTGGCGAGACGAAGGTCTTTGTCGACATAGCGTTCAAGTGTCGAGACGAATCGATCGAATCCTTCGTCATCCCCATGCATGGCGTTTCGGCTTGAAATGGGGAGAACGCTTGGTCTGCGGACACCGAGCGCGGTCAACTGTTGTGAGACATAGCTTGTGACTGCATCCCGCTCCTCGTCATCTGTCGCAAGATCAGAGGCGTTCACGAGGAAGAACATCTCGTGGTCTCCCGTCCCTTGGACCCGTCCGAGCTGAATGACGAGCTCCCGGTCCGCTTCCGTGAACGCATGATTATAATACGTGACGAACAAGACGGCGTCCGCGTCACGCATGTAGCCGAACTGTACCTCGCTATGACGATTGAACTGCGAATCGGCACCTGGCGTATCGACGAAGACGATGCCACGCCGTGCCCAAGGAGAGTCGAGATATAGTTCGATTTCTTTCACGATACAGCTTTTTTCTTCTTGTGCGACGAACGCGCAGAACGTGTCATAGTCGACGATTTCCGTTTGTCCGAGATAATCGAGCGGTGCCGCTTTTACCGCATTGACGAACGGGTGGTCGACATCGAGCGAGGTGAGGGAAGTCCCATAACCTTGTAACTCTTCTTCGAGTTCATCGTGTGATTTGAAGGTGATCGATGCCGTTCGATTCGTCCGTCCGTTCGGCGGGACGATCTTTGTGATGGATGCCGTCAACGGGTTAGGGGACGTCGGTAATACCGTCTCACCGAATAGCGCATTGAGAGTCGAGGACTTTCCAGCCGAAAATGCTCCGAAGATGGCGAACGTATATTGCTCATGCTTCGCGCGCTCGATTTTCTTACGTAATGTCGAGACACGGGAGCGGAACAATGGATGATTCTCTAATATTTCACATACCGCATTTTCATAAGAAAAATTAAAATCAAACAAGTCCTGATCATCATCTAAAATCGACGTCGATGCAACCTCTGATTCAACAACATTCGACTGTTTTTCAGGAAGGTACGTCGCGTCGACATAGTTTCGAACGGCCAACTGATCTAACTGATTTGAATCAAGTTGCAACGCTTCATATTGACCGATAGCATTCAGACGGTTCGAAAGACGAATCCGTAACGCTTCCGTATCGAGCGCTTCATACAACGCTTCCTCTTCAGTCGTAAATTGTTCCAAGCGCAAATCGACTTCCGCTTTCATGTACGTATCCGTCGAGTGGACCCAAGGTTCAGATACTTTCGTCACCCATGTCGCGAGGGCCGTCTCGATGTCACGACTGAACTGCAACACCGTATCACCACTTAGGGATGCACCGGATTTCACTTGTTCGGTGATGAGTGAGCTTGGTGCAATCGGGAGGACATCGCCTTTCGGCAGGAGAGTCTCTGGAAGTTTCAAATCTCGGATGATGTCTTCCGCGTACTTCACGAGATGTGGACGTAAGTTCATATCAATCAGACGATTGAACTCTTTGACTGCCACTTCCTCACGACGAGCTCGTTCTTGCTTCGTCTTCTCTTTTGAGAATAAGAGACCGACCTTGAAGGACGGGGCACAACTCTCGAGATAGGACCGCAACAACTCACGGAACTCATAAGTCATGATCGGCGCACTTTGAACGATCGGTGTTTGGTGTTTAAAGAACTCACGACGGAATGAGGTCCACCATGCCCGTTTCTTTTCAAGACGATGTAGACGAGATTGCATTTCCTTCGGGCTCTTTTCATAGGTTGGCAATTGGTCCAACATCGATTGAATCGATGTTTCGTTGCGGCGGACTAGCGTATGAATCAATGCATCCGCATGCTCGACTTGTTGCTGTTTTGCCTCGTCGATGACTTGACGTACATATGACCGCAAGCGCTCGACTTCGTTATGCGGATGTTGCCCATCACGAAGTGAAATGTAGAATGTGTCATTTGGGACGATGTCATGATGTCGGAACGCTTTCGTCAATGACGCTTTGAACTCCACGAAAGAGAGTTCACACTCATCATGCTTGTCGATTTGGTTGATGATGATGGAGTAGGGACGTCCTTCCCGGCTAAATTGTTTCATCAGCCCGATGTTTTGTTCCGATTGCACATGGTTGTAGTCCATCATGAAGAACAGATGATCGGCCAAGAAGAGCGAACGTTCTGTCGCTTGGCGATGACGTTCATCCGTCGAATCGATCCCTGGCGTATCCATCAAGACGACGTGTTCGTCAAACGGGAATCGATCGATGGTATACTCGACTTCCTTGATTTCTTCCACTTTGCAATAGTCACTGATGTTTGATAGGGAAGAAGGATCTAATGAAATCCAATCCGTATCATTGATTGCGACGGCTGCCGCTGATTCGCCACCCCGTAATGTGACGATGTTGGCACTCGTCGGAATCGGACTTGTCGGAAGGAACCCTTCCTCTAGCCAGTCATTGAGCAATGTCGACTTTCCGGCTGAGAAGTGACCACAGACGGCAATCCATACTTCTTCATTTGTTACTTTTTGTAGGGCGGTACGGGCGAGTCGTGCAGCGTCCGTCATCTCCTCTTGTTCAAACGTTAAAGCGAGTCGTGCCAATTGTTCTTGTTGTTCGTGCATGTTTCCCATCCCCTAATTATGATTCCGTCGTGATGCCGACACGGTGTCCGACATAGTCATCGTCCGTTAAACAAGCCATCACCAAATCGGCAACGTCATCTCTCGAAATTGGACTTGAATGTTTCGTCCCCAATACCTCTTTTGACACAATGATTTCACCGGTAGATTGCTCATCGATCAGTTGAGTCGGACAGATGATCGTGAAGGCTAAACCTGAATCCCGTAATAACTCATAAGCGCGGGCATGATCTTCGGCTGCGGTTGTCATCGTACGCTTCGATTCTTTCGTTTCAAAGCGATAGTTGTCGCTATCATGCGCCTGTAAGATGCCGGCGGTCCCGACCGTGATGATGCGTGTTACGTTAAATTGTTTCATCGCTTCGATCACGAGTGGTGTGAATGTAGACAATACGTTTTGTTTGTCCGTCCCTAACGCCGAGATAACGACGTCTGCAGATCGAACCGTTTCTAGTACTGCTGCTTGGTCCGTCGCGTCTCCGATGATTTGGTTGATACCATCCTTAGAATCCATCGAATGTCTTGTTAAAAGTTTGACGTCATGTCCTTGATTCAATAAACGTTCAAGTATCCGTTCCCCTGTACGGCCACTTCCGCCAAATAAAGCAATTGTTGACAAGTAAACCCCTCCCCATCAAGATGAAAGAAATATCCAACGCCATCATAACACGGAAGCGTTCACAAAACTGCCTGAAATGGTTCATTTCCCCTTGAAAAGAATATGGTACGTTTTAGAATTGAGGAAGAAGGCAAAAAATACATATGACAGGTGTAAGAGAGGAAGGCACCATTACATGAAATTTGGGGCTAGAACTATTAAGACTGGGCTATCGGTCGCAATCGTCCTACTGATTGCTGAGGCATTTCAATTCCAACAAATCGTCGTTCCGGCACTCGCTGCGTCACTCGCGCTCCTGCCGTCAGTTTATCAGACTGGGCTTCGCTTGATTGAAGAGATGAAAGGGAACTTGATTGGAGCATTGCTTGCGGTCGGTTCCTTGCTACTCACTCCGAATCCGACACCGATTGCGATCGGATTCGTCATCATCATTGCCATCTCCATCCTTCTCTTTTTAAATTTAGAATCGACGACACGGACCGTCATCTTGACGACGATTCTCATCATGGAAGGGGCGAGCCAGTCGGATATGCCGGTGTGGGTGTTTGCAGGCGAGCGTTATCTACTCATCATGATGGGAATTACGGTCGCGTTGATTGTGAATGCGCTCCTGTTCCCCCCGCGATATGAACGGAAACTCGAAGCACAAATCACCGACACATTTCAAATGGTTGTTCGAATCGCGCGGTTATTTGCGGAAACAGAGGGTGGGCGCTCCTCATTCGAATCATTACCTGAGACGAAGAAGTTGCATAGCGACTCAAAACAAACTTACGCCTATTTTGAAGAAGAAATTAAAGCGAATCGATGGCTTGAGAAGAAGACACCGATCTTCCGTCGAGCTGTCCTGAAGTCTAAAATGATTGAGACGAACCGTGCCGCGCTCCACGTCATCGAGAAACTCGATCATGATTTTCATACGATTGAACAACTACCTCCCCAATTGAGCGAAGAGCTGTATCGCCACATTCGTCACTTGTTGCGTCGACATGAACGATTATTTTCAGCCTACGAGCTTGAGAACGAGCATCTCATCGACCGGGAAGAGGATCTCATCCATGAGAACTTTGACTTTGCGAAACTGATGATTGAGCGCATGCGAGAAGAAGAGGAAGAACTCATTCTCATTGTCGTGCCACTCGTGGCGACGATGACTGACTGGGTCAAGGCAATGAATGAACTCGAACGCTATCTTGTCACTGAAATGAAGAAACATGGGGACAACTTAAAAGTGGAACCACGTAAGAAGTGGTTCTTCGAGGATTAAAGAACGAAACCGTCAAGAAAATTAAGACCAACATGTCATTGGGCCATGAATGAGTACACAGAATCGTGTGTGCCTTCATGGTTTTTTTGTAGCGATGTTTAAGTGATCATCAGTCGATTACTAAGGATGAGTCCCGATTATAAAGCAATAAATTTCTAACGATACATTTGGTAATAAACGTAAATTATGTTAGTCTAGATAAATCATTGTGAATGTTGACTTTATGATTTGATTTTTGCAGGAGGGATGAATATGAAAAGGATCTTAGTAACATTCATCCTGATGACAATAATAATGATATCGTTGATTGGTTGCGATTCGATATCCTCCACAGAAGAAGTTGATCCTCGACCGGTTATCTCTTTTGATGCAGGAACCATTCTCGCGGATGCTCAGAATCATCAGATAAAAATGCTAATGTTATCAAGTTTACCGATGGATAATGTTGATGTGACCGGGGCAGTCAAAGAGCTAGAAGGATTTAAAGCAGAAAATGATGTTTATCTTGATGAACTGGATGGTTTGAAACATAAAGACGCGACTTCTGAAGACTATAAAATGTTACTTATGGAATATCTTCAAGAAGAAAATAGCTATGTCGACAAAACCATTGAAGCCGTTTACGCCAAAGAACTTTCTCGACCGAGTCGATTTTCACTAGAAACAATCTATGCGAGAGCGAACGAAAAAATCGGACGATTCCGCTACGAGCCGAAGTAAAGTTATCATCTATGATCATACTCGCGAGAAGTTACGAAATGATAAGGGAAACGAACCGCTGAGAAGGTTCGTTTTTTCTGATTCATCCGATCCGAGGTACAATGATCTTACTCCATAAAATTTTGAGACGGGATGGAATCTGAATGATCAAAAGGTCGTTTAAGCAGGTTACGAAGTATTGGAACATCATTGTTGAAGGTGATGAGTTTGCTGTAAACTACGGAAAAATTGGGACCATCGGAAAGGTACAAGTAAAGTCTTTTGAATCCGAGTTGGAATGTATGAACGAGGTGGAGAAACTCATTCGTAAAAAGTTGAAAAAAGGATATGTTGAATCTCTTTTCGATTGGGATAACCATATTTATGTGAATGACCCGGAAGTAGGACCGAGTTTTCTGACCTCACATCCGGAGTATCAGGCATTTTTCAATGATGACTTTTATGTGGATTGTACGGAAGAATATGCACCGTTCGGAAATGATGCTGGAGCCGATGCGTTGGATATGTATGAAGAGTTGATACGAAAAGACAGCGACCTTTGCTATTTATCTTATGCCTACGCCCTAATCGAAAGTTGGATCAATCGAGATGTATATGCACCAGAAGACTGGGCCACGTATGAGTATGCCTATACATGCGACCAAGTCATCGTCGCTGGTGCCTTCACTTCCATTAAACTAACAGGAAAGTTGACGGATGACTTGAAAGCGGAAGGATTAGAGGCCATTCAACGATTGAAACAGGCTTTCGAAAAAGAGGATCAGGCAATTTTCGAAGAGGTATATGAGCGATTGTATACATTCCCGACCGAATCCTGAAACTTTTTGAGAAGAACTGCGTATACAATAAAGACAGATACATATGAACGATAGGGGGATTCACCATGTCAGAAACAACACCGACACCAGAAGAAGGTGTCACACCACAACGAATCAGCGGCACACTTCCAATCGAGGCACGTGCTGTCTTCCGGCTATCAAGTGCGATTTTTTATATCATTGGACTTCTCGTCACGGGAGCGCTTGTTGCTGCCGCATACTGGTTTAACTGGCCGACTTGGCTACAAATTGGCTTTATCGTACTACTCGTAATCGATGTGGTCTATAGCTTGGTTGATATCATCTGGTTCCAAAAGTGGAAACAAGAACGTTTCACATATGATGTCCAGCCGCTCGAGATTCGGATTCATCATGGGATCATCACGACACACGATGTGCTCATCCCAATGACAAAAGTGCAGTATGTCCATGCTGCACAAGGTCCGCTTCTTCGTAAATATGGGTTACAGACCATCACCATCGGGACAGCTGCTGGATCTCATGACATCTATGCAATCGAAGAGTCATTCGCCAAGACACTCCGCGAACAAATCGCCATCTATGCACGTATCGAAGAGGAGGATGTCGTATGACCGAGACCGCGTTAACATGGCATCGACTTCCAAGTCGCGTTTTGGTGCTGCGTATTCTCGAAGTCATCAAGTCGTTCGCCATTCCAATCGTCTTACTCTTCGTGCTCAACAACGACTGGGACTCGACATTCGGTATCATCATCCGAGTCGGGATCTTACTTTTCCTATTGCTCGACATTGTGCAGAAATTCTTTGGGTGGTTAAACTTTCGTTATGCTCTGGACGAAAAAACCGTCTATGTCATTGAAGGGAACTGGTTGAAAAAAGAGAAGTCGCTTCCGCTCTATAAGATTCAAAGTGTCCATTCGAACAGCCCGTTCCTTTATCGATTGCTTGGTGTGGTCGAATTGACGTTTGATACGAATGCCAACAGTGACGATGCCTCTTTCAAACTGGCAGGTGTCTTTCCGACCGAAGCCAAACGACTTGAAGAAATCCTTGAGCAAGTCCGTCATCGGAAACAAAGCGGAGTAGCGGTAGATGACTCAGAAGAGTCGGATGAGACAGCTGCACAGGCAGCACCGGTACCAAGCCGTCTGTTATATGCCTTGTCCACGCGTGAAATCGTATTGGCATCCATCACGTCGCTCTCTGTCTTCGCTATCTTCCCGGTCGCCTCGACGGTTATCTCGTCAATCGATGATTTCATTAACTTGGATGGGGCATTCAACCAGGTCGAAGATTATGTCGTCCATGCGTCCATCATCGCCATCGGTCTTCTTGTTATCGGAGTGTTGATGCTATCGATCGTGATTGGCATGGTCATCAACTTCTTGAAGTATGGGAACTTCCGACTTGAGCGGAGAGGGGAACGCATTCGCGTCGAGAAGGGATTGTTGAATCGAAGCGCGAAAGAAATTCCATATGAGAAGATTCAAGCGATTCGCATCAAAGAGACGTTCATTCGTCGCTGGTTCCACATCGTCGGGGTCGAACTCGTCGCAGCAGGAACGATGGATGAATTGAAAGATGAATCCTCGACGATTCTCCCGTTCGTTCGTCGTGACCGAGCGATGCGGGTGCTCCGTGAACATTTCACTCACTTCACATGGTCGGACGAACTTCATCGATTACCGAGACGTGCCTTAGGAATCAAGCTACTCCGAATCAGCTGGTTCGGGATTATCATATCAGGGATCGTCCTTTACTTCTTCCGAGATTACGCCTGGTGGCTCATGCTCTTGTGGGCCATCATCATCGGGGGACGCGTCCTCAGTTACATCACCACAAAATATGTCCGCACGGATCAATTCATCCAGTTACGGACTGGAGCATTCAACGTCCAATCATTTTTGACAGACAAACCACGGATCGAACAGATTCAAGTGAAGCAATCGCTCTTGCAACGTCGTTTTGGACTATGTACGGTGCAATTCTCGACACGTGGAGGATTCTTATCTGTTGAGACCATCGATGATATTCCGAAAGAAGATGCAGACGCGATGCTCGTCTGGTTCTCACGTTACTCTCATTAACCCGACCATTTGGTCGGGTGTTTTTTTGTTTCACTTCATCCCTAAACTTATATGGTATATTTTATACTTAACCGTTTAAATTTTGGATTTAGTCCGATATAAATATAAATAAATTACATTATTCTTAAAAAATATATTCCCAAAATTATCTTCTTATGTTACGTTTATTACAGTAAAGTAAAAAAGAGATTATATTTTTAGGAGATGAAATTATATGTCTAAGGAAAAAGTTAAAAAACCTTTTTATAAGAAATGGTGGGTTTGGGTATTAGCAGTAATTGTATTGATTGGAGTTTCTGGCGGTGAGGAGGAAATACCGACTTCAGAACCGTCTTCTGTTGAAACGACCGAAGAAGAAAATACGGTCGATGAAGCTTCAACTGTTGAAGCGACTACAACAGAAGAACAAACTGAAGAGGTGACAGAACCTGCAGAAGTAGAAGAACCTGCGGAACCTGCACTTTCAGTAGCACAAGAAAATGCGATTCGTAAAGCTGAAAGTTATCTACAATTCTCTGCTTTTTCAAAAAGTGGATTAATCGATCAACTAGAGTTTGAAGGATTTTCCACTGAAGAAGCTTCGTTTGCGGTAGAAAATATTAAAGTAGATTGGAAAGAGCAAGCTGCTGATAAAGCTCAAAGCTATTTAGATTTAAGCGGATTCTCAAGAAGTGGTCTAATCGAGCAATTGGAGTTCGAAGGGTTTACGACAGAGGAAGCAACATATGGTGTCGATAAAGTAGGATTATAATTATGGAAAAAGAGGGATTCTTGAACAAGAATCCCTCTTTCTCGATTCAGTTTCTTGTGATTTTCATATCAAATGATGTTTCTCTTACTGAAAACGCGGATAAAGTATGGTATGATGCAAGTAGAAAGAGACCGGTGCTGGACACACCGACCTCTGGCTTACAGGCTACCACTTTAAGAGTGGTCCCAGCCGCCACAATGGTTAGTGAATCAGAAAGTGACCCATCTCATTGCGCCGAGGGGGTCATTTTTTTGTGCGTTCAGACGTTGCACGATCGGATGTTCGGTGAATCACCAAGTGAACGATGATCGGAGCGAGGATTGGGATCATGACATAATCCCCAACCCAGGTCCAAAGTTGTTCCATCCGCACCACCGCCTTCCTCCATTGTGGACTTGGCGGCTGACCCCACTATTGCTGCGTTAACCTGCCCCTTCATTATAACAGATTTGTTCGCAAAAAGGCGGTGAAAATAAGAACAAACGTTCTTATTTTACAAAATGAATCTTTTGATGGAATCAGTCTCATGAATGGGTCCAAAGAAGGAATTGAGTCGAATCGCTCTTGCTTGTTAGATGTCTGACAGGATATAATCAATCTCGTGTGTATACACGGGTGGGTGAGGGTGCCAATAAAGGATTGATTCCTATGGCAAAACAAACAGAATGGAAAACAGAAACATACGGGGGCGTGCTGAACTTTCTGGCGACAGCATACATCCCGGCCGTGCATGCGGCAATCTTGACACAAGCCGGACTCCCGTTCGAGGGGGCGCTCGTCGGAGCGATTTTGACAAGCATCATCGGGACATTGATTGCGGGATTCTTCAATTTGCCGCTTCTCTTGTTACCGGGAATGGGGATTAATGCGCTCTTCACTTACACGCTCGTCCTGCAGATGGGGTTGAGCTGGCAAAGTGCGCTCGCCGTCTCGTTCGTCTCAGGTGTACTCGTCGTACTATTGACGGTCACCAAAGTGGCGAGGAAATTGGCGAACGCGTTCCCGCCGATCATTCATGACGGATTGACGGTCGGTCTCGGCCTCTTCCTCATCTTGATCGGGCTCGAGGCGGCTGGAATCGTCTCAGGCGGGGGTGGGGCATTGCTCCACATCGGTGATCTCGGGGAGCGTGACGTCCAAGTCGCATTCCTGTCACTCTTCGTCGCCATCTTGCTATTCTTGAAGATGGGACCTAGCAGCTTCCTCTGGACGATCGGTTTCGGTGTTGGTCTCAGCGCCGTAATGGGAACATTGCAGTGGACGGGAAGTTTCTCGTTAACACCGTTCTTCGAATCGTTCGGCACGGTATTCGGAAACATCTCGTTCGCGGAATCTGCGTCTCCGATCTTCTTGGTCGCGGTCGGTGTACTGACGCTCGTCTTGTTGATTGAAAACATCAGCTTGATTCAGAATCAGACACGGGCAATCGGCAAAGAAGAAGAGGCGCCGAAAGGTCTCGTCGCGCAAGGTCTCTCGACGATGGCCGGGGCCATGTTCGGGTCAAGCCCGACGGTCTCGACGGTCGAAGTGGCTGCCGGGATATCGGTCGGGGCAAGAGGCGGGATCGCTTCGTTCGTCACGTCTGGATTGTATGTGGTATCGCTCTTATTGCTACCACTCTTTGCAATCATCCCGGTGACGGCGATCGCTCCGGTGTTGATTATCATCGGGATGATGATGTTCCAGAACGTGAAGCATCTGCCGCTTGATAACTGGGAGCATGCCTTCCCGGCGATTCTCGTCATCATCATGATTCCGTTCACGTATTCCATCGTCGATGGCATCGGGCTCGGGTTCATCGCGTACACGATGATCGTCTTGTTCAAGAAGGGCTACCGGTCACTCAGTCCGGTCGTCGGTGTCTTGACCGTATTGTTCTTAGTTTTCTTCTCATTACCAGTCTGGTTATAGAGACACGCACGGCATCGTTCATGAAGAACGGTGCCGTTTTTTGATTTAAAAAGACTCGTTCGTGCTATAATCGCAGTAATTTGAAGAGAACGGGGAGGGGATTGGATGCAAGTCATTAAAGAATTCGCATCGTACACAGAATGGCTCGAGTCGTTAAAGAAACTGAATGAATCTAATTGGAATGAACAGATCGACTCGGAGAAGTGGTCCATAAAGCAAATCGTCTTACATATCGCCCATTGGGACAACCATCTGTTGAATGTCATCATTCCATCGGTGAAGAACGGGGAAGGGATGATCTTCCCTGACTTTGACTCGTTCAACGCGCGGGCGACGAAAAGGGCAGAGCAGTTATCGGGTGACGTCGTATTGAAGGAATCACTACAAAGTCGACGAGCACTCGTCACCATGCTCGAGTCCTTAAGTGAGGAGGCGCTGACTTATAAAACGACAGCGAATGGTGTCTCGCATGATCCGCATCAAGGTGTCCCATACTCGTTACATGTAATCATCGGAGAGTTCATCGAGCATGACCGACACCATATGAAGCAAGTCGAGTCCATCCTGAAATGAGACATCGGAAAGTGCGTGGTCTGAAACGAAAGTTAAGTCGTCTTCAGCGCAATATACAAGAAAATCATGAGGATTTTCCAACGGAGTTTCATAATGGGTATTGGTATGCCAAGATTCCGGTCGGACAAACTTTTTTAATGGATATTCAACACAATGCCCAAATCAAACAGTCACTCATCCATACTCTGCTCAATGAAGCGAAACGACTAGCAAAGCGGCGTGTGGATGAACGAATGCGAGTTGTCGTGCTGCTAGATTTTCCTACACTCTGGAACTCTGAACTTCTCATATTTGAAGATGAAGAGGGGTTACAAACGTTTATGCGGCGTGATTCATCCCACCAAAAATGGATCCCGATCCTTCATGAAAAAACGTTTTTGAACAAATGGGTCATCCGTAGTGACCGAGATATTCGCGTGTACGGATTTGAAGAGTGGATATTCGATGAAGAGGGTGAAGGTAGAGAAGTGTGGATGCTCGTTCAATGAACGGGCATTTTTCTTTTGTCTAAAAATAACTGAATATTCCGTTAAGGTTCATGGTATAATCCATTTAATCCAATTTCCAAAAAAAGGATTTAGACTATGAGAGGAGCCGTCATATCAGATGAAAACGATCAAACTAAATATACATAAGCGGAAACACCGATGAAACAAGCCAAAACGATTTTTGTGTCAGGGATTCTATTCTCCTTACTACTTGTCGCCCTCATCTCCTATTCCGGTCAACTGGGATACCGTTACTACCAATCATTAGATATCTCAGGGAGCGAGATTACGAGTTGGGTCACCGACTGTCATGACAAACGAAAGTTTTTAGGGATTTTCGAAGTAACGGATGTTGATTTTTGGTGTGGGGATGCGCCATATGAAGAACCAGAAGGGAACGGTCCAGACGGAGCAATGATTGACTCAGAAGACGAGTCAGGGGGTACACCGAAAGAGCGAATTGAGGACCAATCCCCTTCTTACGGAAACCCGTCAGGAGAAGAGACGAGCAGCGTCTCCTACCTCCCGTTCATTATTACCGGAATGATTATCTTGCTCGGATGGTGGCTCTGGAAAAAACGACGCCCCTCGAAAAAACAAAGCGAGGAGGGAGAGTTAGATATCGAGGATCACTCGCTAGTGACTTCTGACAACGCGTCGATGCAGATAAACCGAACGGTTCATCCATTACCAGCATCGGCTATTCGAAAGCAGTTGATTCAATTCGAAGCAGCGTTACCTCCACATAAACGTCGTCGCCCAACAGAGACGTTGTCGACTTGGGCGAAACGAATCGAGCTCGATGCATCCCTACTTACCTATTTAGAGACACGCTATGACGAAGGCGACATCTCACCAGAACGTGAGCGAGCGTTCACCCAACAACTTGATGAATACCTACTACGCACACAAAAGGAGTCGAACTCATGACCATCCGACACGTATTGGACCAATTAGACCGCATTTACCTCGGTAAACCGGAAATCACAAAATTATGTTGCACAGCCCTTTTGGCGAACGGCCATATCTTGCTAGAGGATGTGCCTGGGACGGGGAAGACGTTACTTGCGAAAAGCATCGCCAAAAGCTTTGAGGCAGACTTCGCCCGAATTCAATTCACAGCCGACCTGTTGCCTTCTGACATCATCGGTTCAGACTTCTTCAATATGCAGACCCAGACGTTCGAGAACCGCACCGGACCGATCTTCACGAATATTTTACTCATCGATGAAGTGAACCGCGCCGTTCCGAGAACGCAATCTGCCTTGCTTGAAGCGATGGAAGAACGCCAAGTTTCTATCGGTGGCGTCACCTATCAACTACCGAAACCATTCTTCGTCATCGCGACGCAAAACCCGATCGAGTCGGCGGGAACGTTCACGCTACCGGACGCCCAACTCGACCGCTTCCTCATGTCTCTTCAAGTTGGGTATCCCGGGGCAGACGAAGAGCGGAACTTGATTCTGCAGACGATTTCAAAGACGAGACAGACAGTGCATGCCTTGATGACGAATGAAGCTTTTTTAGAAGCACAAGAAGAAGTCGAGAATATCCGGATTCATGAAGATGTCGTCACGTATTTGCTCGCACTTATCCAAGAGACGAGGCAACATCCGTTAGTCGAAGTCGGGGCGAGTCCACGAGCGACGCTCGCGCTCGTCAAGGCCTCACAAGCTTATGCGTACTTGAACGATCGTCAGTTTGTCACGCCTGAAGATGTTCAAGCCATTGCGCCACATGTCCTCTCGCACCGATTGACCCTCACCCTTGAAGGGGATATCAAATCGACGAAGCGACAAGTGTTGGTGGACGTACTCGAGTCCGTAACTGTCCCCGTCGAAAAGGTGTAACGATGCGACAGGTCGAAATCAGTACACCATCCATCTTACAAGACCAACTTTGGCCGGCTTATGTCAGTCTCGGTCTCCTCACCATGTGGATACCTTATGTATGGCCCATCGCTTATGTATGCGGAGCATTATTAATCGTCATGTTCATCCGGAAACGAATCATTCGAACACTTTCAAACGAAGTCTCATTTTCCATCCGGCAGAAAGAAGATCTCTTGTTCATCGACGATGAGACATCATGTATCGTCCGTATTGATGGGTATGAGCGAATCATTGCCCTTGGTGTTCCGCTATTGATTCGGCTAGAGGGTAATGAACGGATGGTATTCGAGGACGGGTCACAGGCATACGACACCAGGATCGAACAGGACATACATCATGTGAGCGTCTCGGCTGTGAAGCGTGGACCTGCTTCGATTCATATGTGTGTGATGCGTGTCACCTTACCGTTTTATTTAGGTACTCTTTTTTTCACGGATGAGGAGATGGATATGCCCTCATGGATTGTGTTACCTACCATCACGAAGTCACCAATCACCGAATCTCGCATGATTCGGATGGGTGACCGTATCGTCAAGCACTCCCCGTTGAACGATCCGTTGATGATTCAGAGTGCAAAACGATATGAGAAAGAACCGGCTAAACAGATTGACTGGGTCGCCACTTCAAAAGTCGGTCATGTACAGGCAAAAGTGTTCGAACGACAAAATCTCGACACATTCACGATTTCCCTTGATTTGAGCGGTCCGCTCGGGAACGGGCTCCATGCGCAATATGAAGACTTGATTCAACAGACGGCGTATTGGGTCTCTTACTTGATCAAAGAAGATTGTAAAGTGGAACTGTTAATCAACCGACTCGACAAAAACAACCAAGTCGACCGTGTTACACTGGGAGAAGGAAGAAAACAATTACGGCTCATTCTCGTCCGACTGGCGATGATTCATGAATCGAACGCGTTTGTTGCATCATCGCGATTCACGTCATATGTCAGTCGTCACAAACAGCCTCACGCCGAATTGATTCACATCAATCACGCGATGCTGCTGAAATCTTCAGGGTGATGAAGGGAGAAACACATGCGACGAATGACGGGCTTACTCATATGTTGTGTCGGACTACTTGCAAGCACGACAACCGTATCAGCCGAGATGACTGAATCCTCGGCGGAACGTTTTGCAGATGCATATTTTTTTTGACATTGTGATGGATCATATTCAGGGAGATGATCCGGCTAATTATCATATGACAGACAGTGAGAACATCACGTTCGGACCACTACTCGAGACATACGTACCGTCTTCCTCTTGTTACAAAACGGGAGAAACATGTACGTTCGTCCCAACAAAAGAATTTGTGGCGACCGTTTTTCAAGATGATGAACCGGTCAACGTGATCGGAACATATGAACAATCAGCGGGTACATATGCGTTCTCAACGTTCGGTTCAGACAAAGAAACCCCGAAAGCGTTGACGGACGTAAAAGGCAATCTCGTGAAATACTCAGAAGCGTCGACGTGGTTTGATTACGAAGGGGACATGTTGACGGCGTTGACATCTAATACAAAACAGATGATTAGCGGAGATGAAATTTCAACTGAGGCGTTTCAAGAATTATTGGTTGAAGAGAATGAAAGTATTGAAGGGGATGCCGAAGAAGGAATGATAGGTGGAGCAGGCGACTCATCATCAATCCATTCGGATGAGATAGAGTCAAATAAGCCAACATCGAATACCAACCGATTGATTGGCTTTACTGTGTTAACGATATTGCCATTCGGATATTGGTTCCTCAAGAGACGAAAAGCAACATGATGTCAAAAGACTTATCCAATCATCATAATCCACTAGAATTAGTGGTCATACCGAGTCATGCATTGAGGGACAGAGAAGCAACCTACTTGATCTTTCGCCATTTGGAGAATGAACAGTTTCCATTACTTATAGAGCGTAAGCGGACTGTAAAAGATTCGAGAAAACGTCGCTTCTCTTTTAAAAGTCAGGAAGAAGAGCATGTGACGACCAAAACCATCAAGAATCGTGAAATGTTAGAGTCAGAATTGTCGCTTTCTTCAAATGAGGTCATCGTCTTAAGAGGAGAGAGGGATTGGATTCTGAGCTATTACGAAGACGGATTGACGCTTCAAGGAAACCAAGTGAAACGTGTCGCGACAACTGGTATTGTCCAGATGGAGACATTTTTTGAACATGTGGTTAGAGGTGCGTTTCCCATCAAATTGGAGTTTGGTTTAGGTGGGACGTTTGCTCCATTTGAAAACGTGTTTCGCTTTATATTGCATAACCCAGACTGGAAGGGATTGATTGAAGACGAATTATTGCCTCAGCTTCAGATTCCGAAGGCGAAGAGCGTGTGGCAGTCCCTTTCATATCCGACATACGAGCAGACGCTTGAGACGTTCACTACTGAATTTCATCCAAATATACTAGGAAATTTCATACTCGCACATGATGCTGACGACACGTACTCTTTTATTAATCATGTGAATGGGGAGATCAAGATTTTTTGAACTCTAAACACAGAGTCGGAATCTATTCTGGTGATAAGGGCTATGCCACTTATGAAAACGGTGATCGCGTCTATAGTGTTCAAGTCATCTTTTCCACCAATTCATTCTCAGGAGAGATCGCTCAATTGACAGACGAAAGTCACGAACATCGATTTTTCTTAAGAGGAGACCTACCACTATTACATCAACATCAACGTTGGTTCATTGACGATTGCTTCGAACAAGTCAATCTCCCGGTCGTGAAGCGATATTCGTCTTGCGACAAACAACCCCTCATGCGCGCATGAGGGGTTGTCTTTACATATAGGGCCCGTTCGCCTGAATGACGAACTGTGAATGTGTGTAATGATAGGTGATGCGGGAATAGTCAAATGGTTTCCCATTCGTGAGATGGAAGATCGTCTCGATGCGAAGTGTCGGATCATTCTCTTGCAATCCAAGGTGGCCTGCTTCCACTTCCGTCAATCGATCGACCTGTAGATACATGTCAGAAAACCCAATCGTGACGCCGAGCGCCGATTGCACGTAATCGAAAATCGAGTCCGCCACAATCTCGCGATTCAAATAAGGGACGATGGCTTTCACATAATAGGATTCCTCATGACAGAGCACTTCCCCGTCCACATACCTTACCCGTTCGACCCGATATACATCGTCCGACACGTCAATCCCGAGATTCTCTGCAACCGTCGAGTCTGGCTTCACGACAGACACATCAATCACATCAGATGTCAAGACACGGTCTCCGAGATTGCTCTTGAACCCTTGGGTCGAGAAGAGGCTCATATAGCCAGGTCGATTATGTCGTCTGACGAAAATGCCGCTTCCCCGCAGTTGAAAGATGACCCCTTTTCGTTCGAGCAGCTCTAAAGCTTTCGTGATAGTGCTCTTGCTCACTGCATATTGATTCATCATCTGCTCAAGGACAGGGAGCTTATCGCCTTGTTTTAAGTTTTGTTCGTGGATGTATTGTTCGATTTCATTCGCGATTTGTTGATATTTTAGCATGGTCATTCCTCACTTTTTCGTCACTGGTTCTATTATATCATGAAAAAAACAAAAGTAATTCAATGTACCGACCTTGTATAATTGTACCGGTACAATTATACTTGACGTGTACGATTCATGTGAAGGAGGACTTACAATGAAGACATTACCGAACGATTTTCTATGGGGAGGCGCGCTTGCCGCTCATCAATTCGAGGGTGGTTGGGACGCTGATGGCAAGGGACCGAGTGTCGTCGATGTCTTGACGGCAGGTGCACACGGCGTCGCTCGCCGGATCACAGACAAGGTCGAACCGAATGAATTCTATCCGAACCATGAGGCGATTGACTTTTACCATCGTTATAAAGAAGATGTGGCCCTCTTTGCTGAGATGGGATTGAAATGTTTACGTACTTCTATCGGATGGAGCCGCATCTTCCCGAATGGTGATGATGCAGAACCGAACGAGGCGGGTCTCCAATTTTATGATGACTTGTTCGATGAGCTACTCAAACACGACATCGAACCGATCATCACACTGTCGCATTTTGAGATGCCGCTCCATCTTGCCCGTGAATACGGGGGATTCCGAAATCGTGAAGTCGTCGAGCATTTCGTCCGCTTCGCTGAGGTCTGCTTTGACCGTTACAAAGACAAGGTCAAATACTGGATGACGTTCAACGAAATCAACAACAAGATGGACGTCAACAATCCACTCTTCTTATGGACGAATTCGGGAGTCCTCTTAGAAGAAGGGGAGAACGCCCGCGAAGTCATGTATCTGACTGGGCACCATGAACTGATTGCGAGCGCTCTCGCCGTTGCCAAAGGGAAAGCCATCAATCCTGACTTCGAGATTGGAGCGATGGTCTCTCACGTACCGATTTATCCGTATTCATCAAACCCAGATGACGTCATGCTCGCCGAAGAGATGATGCGGCAACGCTATTTCTTCCCGGACGTACAAGTACGAGGCTTCTATCCGAGCTACGCCTTGAACGAGTTCGAGCGGGAAGGGTATAACATCCCAATCCTTGAAGGGGACGAAGAAATCCTACAGAACGGAAAGGTCGATTATCTCGGTTTCAGTTACTATATGTCGACGACCGTGAAGAGTGACGTCGTCGCGGACAACAGTGGCGATATCGTCAACGGTGGTCTGCCGAATGGGGTCGAGAACCCGTATATCCAGTCGAGTGACTGGGGATGGGCGATTGACCCGGTCGGACTCCGTTATGTGCTCAACCGACTCTATGACCGGTACCAAATTCCGCTCTTCATCGTCGAGAATGGATTCGGTGCCGTCGATGAGATTGTCGACGGAAAGATTCATGACAAAGCCCGAATCGATTACTTGAAGGCCCATATCGAACAATTGAAGCAAGCCGTCATTTATGACGGGGTCGACTTGATTGGTTACACACCTTGGGGCATCATCGACATCGTCTCGTTCACGACGGGAGAAATGAAGAAGCGATACGGGATGATTTACGTCGACCGTGACAATGAAGGGAACGGATCGATGGAGCGGATGAAGAAAGACTCGTTCGACTGGTACAAACAGGTCATTGCGACGAATGGAGAGAATCTCTAAATAAGGGTGAGCAAAGAACTGTGAAATGACTGCAGGTCTTTGCTCTTTTTCGATATAATGAAGAAAAGTGAAAAATTGGAGGGACGCATGATGCAAATAAAGAACTATGGACCGGTGACGGCTGTTTGTGCCAACGTAAAGAACGGTCCATTCGAGATGTCGATGTATGTGTATTATATCGACGGGATGCTCATCGATACGGGAACACGCACGATGCTACCCGAACTTCAACCGTTTTATGAGTCGGTTCCAATCGATCTTGTCAGCATCACGCACCCCCATGAAGACCATATCGGAACGGCAGCCTGGCTTGAACGGACATACGGTGTCCCAATTTACATACGAGAATCCGCCAGGGACATGTGCCGGACGGGGCTAGACATCCCAGATTATCGGGCACGCTTTTCAGGAGACCCCGAACCGTTTCAGCCGATTGCCTATTATGACAATCAGATCACATCAGAACATCATACTTATCAGGTAATCCATACACCTGGTCATGAACCGAATCACGTCGTCTTATACGACGAGGAGAACGGTCGGCTGTTCTCGGGTGATTTGTTCGTCCATCCTTATCCGAAGGTGATGATTCCGGAGGAGTCGGTACCTGAACAGATTCGTTCTCTCAAACGTGTTCTGAGTCTTAATTTCGAGGAAGTTTATTGCCAACACGCCGGGCATCTCGAACAGGGAAGGGAGCAACTGACCAAAAAGCTCGATTATCTAGAACGTTTGACTGATAACGTGATAACAAAAACTGCAGCGGGCTACAACATTGACGACATCAATGCCCAGCTCTTCCCCGAACCATCGCCGCTCGTCAAAATCTCCAAGCGGGATTATGACTCGAGACACATGATTGCAAGCATTCTACGTGAAGTGTACGAACAACTTCGTTGACAGAAGGCGGATCACCTAGTATTCTTAGTACAGAATTAAACGTTTAAACTTTTAAACGGAGTGATGAATATGAAACAACCAGATGCCACACCCGAAGTCTCGTTATCTTTATTTGAAGATGCGATTCCATTGTTCCAAGTATTAGCCGACGTCAATCGTCAACGCATCATCGTCGAGATCGCCAAACATGAACGCTTAAACGTCAATCAGATTGATGAGAAGATTGAGTTGTCTCGACCGGCCATCTCGCATCATCTCAAACTACTTCGACAAGCGGGCATCGTCTCATCAGAGAAAGTCGGGACAGAGAACTTTTACTTCCTGACGCTCGAGAACGCGGTCGGACTGCTGAAGGCACTGACACGAGCGATTGAAGACGAATGCATCCTTTGACCTTTCTTTTTGGAAACAGGGAGAAAGGCTTCTTTTTCACCGATGAGTTTAAAAGTTTAAACATATAAACATTAAAGGGGAATGAATATGAACCAAAAACAAACGATTGTCATCACAGGAGCATCGAGCGGAATTGGCCGAGCGACGGTCGAACTGTTCAGCAAGCGAGGCTGGCATGTCGCCGCTACGATGCGAAGACCTGAAGATCATCAAGAACTGTCTCACCTAAAAGGGGTGTCTCTCTATCAACTAGATGTGACGAACAAGACGAGTATCCGAGAGGCATTTAAACAAATCGTCTCGGATCACGGAACGATGGATGTGTTGTTGAACAATGCTGGGTATGGAGCGGTAGGGATTTTCGAGGAAGCCTCTCCTGAACAGATTCAACGGCAATTTGATACGAACGTATTCGGGGTCATGAATGTGATCCGGACAGCACTGCCATACTTCCGTAAACAGCGAAGCGGACGGATCGTGACCGTCTCCTCCGTCGGTGGACAGATCACATTCCCAATTTACAGCTTGTATCACAGTTCAAAATGGGCGATTGAAGGATTCATCGAATCGCTCCAGTTCGAGTTGGCACCTTTCAATATCGACATGAAATTGATTGAGCCGGGACCGATTAAGACAGACTTTTACGGTCGTTCCCAAGAACTCGTCCGTGACCAACCGCTCGATGTATATGATGACTACACAGAGGTTGCGCTCCATAACACGAATGCCGCTGGTGCGAACGCCGAAGGTCCAGACGTTGTCGCTGAGACGATTTGGCGAGCCGCGACCGAACGGAAGAAACGACTCCGTTATCCAGCAGGTAAACAAGCGGGCCTTTTGATTGCCCTCAAGCGTTATCTTCCGAACCGGGTATTCTTCGCGATTGTTCGAGGTGTCGTTGAAAAGAAATAATGAATCATATCCTTTTTGTTTTCTATAGAAAATGAGAAGGATTTTTTATGTCGTTTTGAGAATGATTCAACTCACACAAAATTACCCGATATACCATCTAAGAGGAGGGATTTCATGAAAAAAGTCATGCTAGCACTTTCAACATTCATTCTAGTCATCGGATTGTCTTCAACACCGACAAAATCAGTAGATGCAGCGGTCAAGACATTTAAAAACTGTACAGAGTTAAACAAAACGTATAAAGGTGGTGTAGCCAAGTCAAAGACGACGAAAAATAAAGGTGGTAAGACACATTACACGCCATATGTAAGTAAAGCACTATATGACGCAAACAAAGCACGTGATCGCGACAAAGATGGAATCGCCTGTGAGAGATAAGAACATGTATATAGCCGCCAATGAGGGCGGCTTTTTATATGGACGTAGACACATATTCGGACACATGATATTATCATAAGTAATAATATTATCAAATATGATAATAATGAGGTGAAGATGATGAATCAAGACGTTTTAAAAAGTCTGTTAAACCCGATTCGCATGAAAATTTTTCAGCACGTTCTCATGAACGAGCAAGTGACGACCGGAGAGTTGGCAAAGTTGCTTCCCGATGTGCCCCAAGCGAGCCTCTATCGCCATATCAACAAGATGGTACAAGACGAGATTTTATCTGTCGCAAGTGAGAACAAAGTACGTGGGGTGTATGAAAAAGTGTACGCGATTCAAAACAATCCATTGACCGCTGTCAATCAAGTCGTCGAAGAGGAAGATCGTGAACAACTATATAAAATATGTTACACGTTCGCGATGTCACTGCTCATGGATTTCGGAGACTATTTAAAGCGGGACAAAATCGACCTTCAAGGAGACAAGGTCGGCTTTCGGAGTATCCCACTTTATCTGTCTGATGACGAGAGTGATCGATTCCTAAGAGGTCTCTACGATCTCTTAGAGGGAGTGCTCGAGCATGAACCATCTGAAGAACGTACGTTGCGGAAATTCTCCTACGCGTTCATGCCGGTAGAAGAAAAGGAGGAGATGGATGATGTATAAACAAGAAAATGTGTTGATTCAAGGGGAAACAACCATTGCTGCCACCATAACGACACCCGATCAGGAACGGTCGTCCTTTCCAGCCATCGTCCTCATCGGAGGGACGGGAGGATTGGACCGTGACGGAAACGGTACCGGCTTCAAGTCAAACTTGTATAAAGACTTAGCAGAATGGCTGACGATACAAGGATTCATCACATTACGCTATGACAAACGGGGGATTGGCAAGAGTGGTGGCAATCGACATAGCGTCGGTCTGACAGGACTCGTTGATGACGTGTCGGCGGTCGTCCGTTATCTGAAATCTCATGACCATGTCTCACAAGACGTTTTATTGCTCGGCCATAGCGAAGGATGTATCGTCGCGACACTCGCAGCAGAACGTGAATCCGTTTCTGGTCTCATCCTGTTGTCTGGTGCCGGTGTCGCCTTGAAGACGAGCATGCAGGAACAGGCATATGCTTTGCTCGAAGAAGTGGGACGTACGAAAGGGATCAAGGGTAAACTGCTTCGCTTTAGCTTGAATGAGAAGTCGGTCGTCGGGAAACAACAAAAACTGTTCGAGCGCGTCACAGCAACGGATCAGGATACGATGCGGATCCAGCTGATGAAGTTCCCTGCCAAATGGTTACGGGAGCATCTTGCACACACAGACGTGTCACTTCGAGAACGATTGGTTCAATTGAACATTCCGACGCTCGCACTGACAGGAGACCGGGACGTTCAAACGGACGTCGAGCATCTAGATGAGCTCGCTGCACTTCACGCGGAGCATATCGAGGTACAAAAGATTAAGGACATGGACCATATGTTGAAACATTTCGATGGTGAGATGAGTATTTTGGACGTGAAAAAACAATATCGTTCACAACTCAGTGAACCGCTCCACCCTGAGCTACAGCATCAACTTCACGAATGGCTAAAGCGCCACGACTGGGCATCTTGACGAACAAGACAGCGGAAACCTCTCCGCTGTCTTGTTTTATGTATGTAAGAACCGCTCAACGTTTTCCATCGAGAAATGACGGCTCCATTGAACGAAGTGTCCACCTGGTACGGCAATCAATTGTACAGAAGGATGAAGCAGTCGTTCCGCTCGTTTGACATGATGGAGCGTTCGCTTCGCCTCCTTCAAATCAATTCCCGTGAAATCCGCATAATACAGGTGCGTCGGGACTTGGACGCGTCGTAACAAGTCCTTAAAATCCAATCCATCATAACCAAACAACAAGTGTAAGCCACCGGTCGAAAGACGGGCCGATTGCTCGACAGCAGAACGAATCGATAACGTCGGCTCGACCCCGATTCGTCGACAGAACAGTTGGAACCGCTCTTCAGAAAACGTGGGGTCACTCTTATTGACTTTCGTTTCAATCCAGTTCAAGAGGCGTCGTGGTGAATGGTGATACAGTAGACGTAAAAGCGGTAAGGCGAATCCGAAGATGCCATATTCCCGATATAGTAGCATAGCGTTCGGTTTATGTCCTTGGTCGAGAAGTATCAAATGCCTGACTTGGTCTGGATAATGGACTGCATAAGCCAGGGCGATGGCACCTCCCATCGAATGACCGATTAGTCGAACCGATTCAAGGTGTCGTGAGATTCGATACGTCTCGACCCAGTCCGCGAGTACTTTGGACGTGGCGAATGTATGTAGTCCCTCACTTTCACCAAATCCAGGTAGATCTAACAGGTGAACTTCGAAATCGTTATGTAATGCTTCGGCAAATAATTGGCCTTGTGACCCAGTGAATCCTCCACCGGGAAGGAAAAGTACAGGTTCACCTCGACCATGGACGGTTGCATGGAATTGTCTCACGTCATCTCTCCTTTATATAATGGAGTGCTTTCCATTCAAGTATAAAGATTGCTGGGAGTCAATTGAAGAAAAATCGCCATGTTTCTCAGGAGGCTCGCAACCAAATGTGGGTATAACATAGTGACAGGCAGATTACTGTCATCACACATCATATACGTTCTGACCTTTCAAAGGAGGAATGAGGAATGAAGCTTTCAGGAAAAACGGCAATTGTCACTGGCGCAGGTTCAGGCATGGGGCGAGCCATCGCCAAACTGTTTGCGGAAGAAGGCGCACGAGTCGTCGCCTTCGACTTGAATGAAGATGCTGTGCAGGAGGTAGTTGATGAAATCAAAGCAGCGGGTGGGGAAGTTCTTGGCATTGCTGGTAACGTGACGAATCAAACGGATATTGACAAACTCGTCGATGCGGCGAAAGACACGTTCGGCTCGGTCGACATTCTCGTCAATAACGCGGGAATCATGGACAACTTCATGACGGTGGGAGAAGTGACGGATGAATTATGGGACCGTGTCCTTGGCGTCAATTTGACCGGACCGATGAAACTTTCACGTGCCGCCATCCAAGTGATGGAGAAGCAGAACCGGGGTGGCGTCATCATCAACAATGCATCGGTCGGAGGATTATTCGGTACACGAGGTGGTGCAGCGTATGTGGCCTCAAAACATGCGTTAATCGGATTGACGAAGAACATCGCGGCGACACATGGCACGCTCGGTAAGATTCGAGCAAACGCCATCGCACCGGGTGGCGTCAATACGAATATTGGGTCAACCATCACAGCACCGAGCGAACTTGGGATGCGCGCCATTCAAGGGGCGGGGGAAGCCCCGATGGGAGAACCAGAGCAAATAGCGAACGTCGCCCTCTTTTTAGCATCGGATGATTCGAGCTTCGTGAATGGAGATGTTTTGAAAGCCGATGGTGGGTGGACCGCAAGATAAAAGAAAAGAGCCGGTTATTCGGCTCTTTTCTTTTGGTATTGTTTTCGATAGGCGAGCGGGGTGATTGCATGATGTGCTTTGAATGCCTGTACGAAGTGACTGACACTTGAGTAGCTCAGGCGATTGGCGATGTCTGCGATACCTTCCGTCAAATCTTCTAATAAAGTGGCGGCCCGCTCCATTCGCTTCATCTTTACATACGCAATAGGAGATGTGTCTCCAAAGAATACAAACAAACGAGAGCACTCACTTCGACTCACACTGCCCGCATGAGCGATTTGGGCTAATGTCGGTCTGTCCTCTATGTGAGCGTCGACATAAGCAAGCATATGACGAAGACTTTCCCGTTTGTTCTCATTCTTCATCGTTTCAGTCTCTTGCTGAATCCAGTAGCGCCAGATGACTGTACATTGAAGTGTCGCATCCATCAATGCGAGTGGACCGTCCGCAGATAAATGTTGAACGGCCCGTTCAATCGTCTGAATAATAGATTGATGACCTCGTTCCGGTTTTATCATATGTATGGACTTTTCAGTATTTAGAAATGGCGTCACATATCGCTTCGCCAACTCGGGATGGAACAAAGCAGTCGGATCAAACTCGAGCAACCTCATCGGTGATGCTTCCTCGATTTTCTCAACCATGACACTTTGTCCTCTTGCCAAGAGAACGGCCTCTCTTGGATGAAGGGTGATGCTTTCTCCGTTCACTCGAATCACGGACGTCCCAGACTTGCAAAAAAGAACAGTGAAGTGATCAGTCACCTTTAATGTCAATGATCCGTGACGAATCATCTCGATACTCTTCAAAAGAGCCATCCTCCTCGTTTCGGAAATTTCCCGACATTTCATTTCGATTGTTCACGGAGAAACACTTTGAAATGAGCATGAACTGGGACGAATCTGACATTTTTAATCATCGTTCATTAAAAGATACAATCGAGTTTCTTCTATATAAGAGTTTAAAAAATCAGCCAACCGGTAAACGCAGCATGCACGAGAATTGCAACAGGCACTCCGATTCGGAATTTCGGTTTTAGCGTCTTATGACGAAAGACGCGCATCGCCAAATAGGCACCGAACGCTCCACCGATCCATGCCATCGTCAACAATGTCCGCTCAGAAATACGCCAAGCTCCGACACGAGACCGTCGTTTATCGACAAAATATGACACAAACGCTAGTAGATTAGTCACAATGTAATATAGCAGTAATAGTTCCAAAGACCAAAACCTCCTTTTTTCTCTCTCTAGTATATCTTAAATTGGCTCTGTGAAGCCGTTTCAATAGATTGAAACAATTTTCAGAAACCTCTCATCCTCGTGAATTGTTCTGTAAATGAACTGATAACACTCTCATATCGTCCTGTAATCGCTGTGAAATATACAGGTGTTACAGTAAGGGGGCGTTAGAAAAGGGAGGAATATTCTTATGAAAAAACCACTATTGACACTAACGGCACTCGCTGGCCTTAGTTTAGGAGTCGCTGCTCCAGCTTCGGCAGCATCAACACACACAGTTCAGTCTGGAGATACACTCTATCGTATCGCCGTGAACAACAACGTCTCTGTAAACGACATCAAACAAGCGAACGGCTTAAACTCAAATATGATTTATCCGAACCAAGTCTTGAAACTTGGAAAGGCAGAAGCAAAATCACAAGCTTCTACTGCATCTAAAACGTATACAGTTAAATCAGGTGATACACTTTATCGTATCGCATTGAACCACGGGATCTCTGTCAATCAATTGATGACTTGGAACGGTCTTGATTCAGATCTTATTTTCCCTGGACAAGAGTTCGCCGTGAAAGGTGCAGCCGCTGCATCTGTAGCGAACGATGCGAAGACAACAGCACCGAAGACATCGACATCAGCACCTGTAACAAAAACTGCATCGTCTACAACGCAAACCCAAGCTCCGGCTTCAGGTCAGACAATGACAGTTGAAGCGACAGCTTATACACCATATTGTGCAGGATGTTCTGGTATCACAGCGACAGGAATCGACGTTCGTTCGAACCCGAACCAAAAAGTCATCGCGGTTGACCCTTCTGTCATTCCGCTCGGCTCTAAAGTATGGGTTGAAGGATACGGAGAAGCCATCGCAGGAGACACTGGTGGTGCCATCAAAGGAAACAAAATCGATATCTTGATGCCGACACAAGAGCAAGCACTTGCTTTCGGTCGCCAATCAATCACAATCAAAGTCTTGAACTAATTCAAGCTGATCAAAGACACTGCCATCGGGCGGTGTCTTTTTTTGTCTATACCTTCTCCCAAGGATTCTTCACTTTCGTCAGTCCGAGTCGCTTCGCGAGTGGTTTAATCGTCAATCCATGTAGGGCGACAGACGTTACGACTAAACCGAGTGTGATTGGCAACATCCGTTCCGCATCTTCAATTCCCAGTTCGGCAATCTCTTGTGCAAAGAAACCGGTCACCGTCATCGCAACAATACCTCGAGGGGCAATCCAGCTGATGAGTGCCCGCTCTTGAGCGGATAGCGGAGAACCGAGGAGCGACGTCTGCACCGAGATCGGTCGGACAAAAAATAAGATTCCGAGAATCGACAAGAGGAGAGGCCAGTCGAAAATGGCGAGTAAACTATCACGTGTCAAACTTGCCGTCAGAATGATGAAGACTGTCGAAACCAGTAAAATCGAAATGTTCTCTTTAAACTCACGAAGCTGTTTCAGAATATGCATATGTCCATGCTTTGAATTTGCCATCGTCAATCCCATTGCCGTTACAGCCAATAGCCCGACCTCGCTCATGACCCATTCACTGATTGAATATACGAGGAGGACCCCAGAGAACGTGAGGGTTGTTCTTAAATATTCAGGGACTTTCTCATTCCCGAACAAACGAATTAATAGATGTCCAACGGCAATCCCAAAGGCGATCGCGACGATACAGGACCAAAAAAATGGCAAGTGGCTCGCAAGACCGTCGTTTTGATAGAAGATGAATCCCACTCGAACGACAAAGAGTCCAATCAAGGCGCCAAGAGGATCGACGATGATCCCTTCCCATTTCAAGACTTTAGCTGGGCGTGCGGACAAGTTAGCTTGTCGAAGTAACGGAATGATGACGGTCGGTCCGGTCACGACAAAGATGGCACCGAGCGTAAATGCTGGCAACCAATGAAAATCTCCAACCATGATGAGCAAAATCGAGGTCAAGATAAAAGAAACGAATACCCCGACCGTGACGAGACGAAAGATTGATCTCCGCAAATCGTCAATCTCCCTGAATTCGAGACTGAGGCTTCCTTCAAACAGGATGAGCGCCACCGCGATGGAGATGAGTGGGCTATAAAGCTCACCGAGTATCCGATCCGGCTCCAACCAACCGAAAATCGGTCCGACTAGAATCCCTGCAACCGTCATAATCAAGATGGCTGGAAAGTCAAATCGCCAAGCGAGTAACTGCGAAAGTGCACCGATGAGGACAAGTAAGCTGAACCCAATCATCATGTCTTCCATAAGCTTCCCCCCGTTTCTTCACTTCTTCATTAATGTATACCCAAATCAGGAAAAACATTTGCTAAGATTGTTTGATTTCGGGTAAGAATTGAAAGAAAGGGAGGGATACCATGGAAGTGACTATCGGACTCATTATCGTCATCATGACTTGGCTCATCTTATTGCTTAACCTCACGTTTGCAATCACCATTATCTTTTTTGAAAGGCGTGACATTGGAACGACTTGGGCGTGGTTACTCGTCCTCTTCTTCTTGCCTCTCATCGGATTCTTCGTCTACATCTTCTTCGGTCGATTGATCAAATCTCAAAACTTTTATGAAGTCGAAGAAGAGAAACGTGAAGCGTATCATCATCATGTGGCGGAGCAACTTGACCAATTGGACCAATCCATGGCACCGTTCAATCATCCACTTCTATTGAAGCACCGACGACTCGCACGATTGAATCTCGTATCGACGAATGCGATGATGTCTTTCCAGAACGATATCGACGTCCTTCACGACGGAAAAGAGAAGTTTGATCAACTGTTTCGAGATATCGAACAGGCGACGAAAGAAGTGAACATTCAATATTACATCATCCAAAACGATGCGCTGGGTCAATCGTTAATTCGCTTATTGACCGAAAAGGCAAAACAAGGATTACGTGTCCGACTCCTCTACGATGCGGTAGGCTCGAGGGGACTGAGGCACAAACACTTTAAGGACCTGCTGGCCCACGGTGGGGAAGTCAAATCGTTCTTTCCGTCCAAACTCGGCATCAACTTCCGCGTCAACAATCGAAATCACCGAAAACTCTGCGTCGTTGACGGAGAACTTGGTTATATCGGCGGCTTCAACGTCGGGGATGAGTATCTCGGAAAGGATGAGCATTTCGGTTATTGGCGAGATGTTCACTTACGAATTTCAGGCGACGCCGTTAAGGAATTGCTCGAACGTTTCATCCTGGATTGGAATCGCTCTGTCCCGACACGAACGAAGGCACAGAAAGACGACTTTGTTTGGCCAATCGAAGGGATTGCTCGTCATGCGTCCCCGGTTCAAATCGTGACATCGGGTCCAAACTCGTCGACGGAGCATTTAAAGAATATGCTCGTCAAAATGATCACCCAGTCGAAAGAATGTATCTATATCCAGACTCCCTACTTCATCCCGGATGCAAGTTTCCTTGATGCCTGTCGAATCGCCCTGATGGCGGGTACTAAGATCAAACTGATGATCCCGAACAAGCCCGACCATATGTTTGTCTACTGGGCGACCTATGCGAACGCTGCGGAGCTCGTACGTTACGGAGCAGAAGTGTTCACGTATGAGGAAGGTTTCCTTCATGCGAAAACGCTCGTCATCGACGGAGAAGTCGCATCAATTGGGACGACGAACATCGACGCCCGAAGTTTCCGCCTCAACTTTGAAATTTCAGCGCTCGTCTTCGACAAAGACGTCGCTCAGTCCGTCATCGATGCGTTCGAGCGAGACGAGGCACGCGCTGAGCGGCTAACCATCGAACGATATGAATCGAGGACACGTTGGATTCGCTTCAAAGAGAGCGTGTCCCGCCTTCTCAGTCCAATTTTATAATGAAAAACATCCGGTCAGAAGGAACTCCTCTGCCGGATGTTTTTTAGCGTTTATTCACTTGTTCAACGAGTCGTTCGAATGAATCACTGATTGCTTGTGGCGCTTCCTTGTCCCCATACTCTGCGGCCTCTAACCAATCTGCATAAAGCCTGTGGTCCGTGAACTCGATTCGCTGCAACCAATCAGCCACCGTCTCCTCTCGATGACGTGGGTGATGCTGTTCTAACTTTCGTCCCGTCTCAAGAAGGCGAATCTGGCGAGGCGAGCGGACAATCCGCTTATCTGAGAGTGTCGGGTGGTGAATACTCCTAGGAATCATTCCATCTTCCTGGATGTCTTTTCGCTTCTGCAGATAGAAGAACAATCCTACCCCAAGAAGCAAGATCATTACAAACACTCCGATATAGAACAGCGAGTTATTCGATGCGGACGCGAGCAATGTCTCTTGCGCCACTGTCTCCGCATCTAGGTTCGGATTATCCGGTACGAGGAAGCGGTTTACGCGATCATTCGGGTCGAGTACGATTCCATCAAACCAGCTCCCGATCCACAAAAAGAATGGAGTGATCCAGGCGACGACATTACCAAACAATAGCTCTTTAATCGTACGAATGATGAGAGAGACAATCAGACCGATGCCTAGGCCTACGGTCAACATCGTCACCATCCGCTTGTAGTCGCGACGGTAATACAGGTTTCGTTGCCAAATCAAAAAGATGAACGGAAAGAGCACCATCGCGAGCGATTGCGATGCCGGGGGGAATAACCAGTCCGCCACTAAAAACAATACGCTCGCCATCGCGTAACGGTCCGTCCAATCCAACGTCCGAATGAATGCATGAACGTATGTGAATATCAAAAGCATGATGCTCATCTCATAAGAGAAATAAAGGGCACCGACGCTCAGGAACGTCTGTACAATCAGTTGTGTATTCCGAGGGAGACGAAGTGTCAATAAGAAGAGCAATGGAAACACGTGCCCAATGTAAAATGCTGCGAAGACCCACCATAACCATCTCATTGACCGTCACCCCCCAAGCGGAGAATCGACTGATTCCCACTGTATTTGGCGACCTTTCGTTCAAACAAGGAGCGAGCAAGCGGAAAATCACTCTCGGACAGACAAGCGAACGTCGTCATAATCTTCCGAAAATGTACCTCACCACTTCCCGGTTGAAGGTCATACGTGATTCCATCCTTCGTAAGCGTCGGGACAATCAGACCGTAACTCGCATTTTCTTTCTCGAAATCACGGCATAATGCGGCAGCTTGCGAGATGAGGCGCTCCATCTGATAGGTGAGGGCACGCCCATCCTTCGTCAACAAGTCGAGGACGATGACATATTCATTTGCTTGTACCGGTTGCTCGGTACGGGCCAGCAGTTCGCCCGTCTTCGCATAGGCAGACCAATATAGCTGTCGCATCGGTTGCCCATGATATGGAGTGACCGATTGGAACGTCTCCGGGTCACGATAGGCACTATGACGAACCATCTCCTCACCTGGGAGAGTAGGGGGACGTTTCGGAATCGGATAGGGCGAAAACTCTGGGAAGACATAGCCGATGCGTGGGAGTGAGTCCTCTTTATAGAGCGAGAACATGCGTAACGGATCCCGAATTTCCATCCCGATAGCCTCTAGGCGGATAGGACCTCGCTTCTTCGCATGGAGCGGGATTGTGAAGTCGACAGTCGCATTCGTCTCGACAAAGTTCTCCTGCCGCCAAAACGCATGTCCTTCTGATTCCACGGTGGGATGCAAATAGCCGGATAGGCGGACAACGCCAAGCGGGACTTTTGCCGTCGACACAAGTTTCAAGACATAGACGGCCTCGTCGTTCGGAAAGAGTTTCATCTCCTCAGTGAGGTCGACATGGATTTGTTCTGCCAATCGAAACATAAAAGATGGCATGACCAGTGCATAGAGACTGAATCCAATCAATAGACTGGCAATCAAGACGTTCCCATAAAGTGCCGTAAAGACCCCGACGACGAACAGGAGCCACATATAGCCGGACTCGAGATAGCGTGGGCTGACTAACTGCATCTTACACCTCTGAGGGGACCGGGATGGTCTCGAGTACAGATTTGATCAACTTTGACGGCTTCGTCTTCAGCGACGCTTCGACCGTCAAGACGATTCGATGCCCTAAAATCGGAAGCGCGAGTGCCCGAATATCTTCTGGTGAGACATAGTCGCGTCCTTCCATATAGGCATGAGCCCGAGCCGCCATCGTATACGCGAGCGTCGCACGTGGACTTGGTCCAACCTCGATGTCACGATGATGACGAAGTGACTCCATCAAATCCAGTAAGTAATCCTCCATCGCCTCGTGGAATCGGACATCTCGTACCTCTTGTTGCATCTTCAACAATTCGTCCTGTTGCAGAGAGAAAGATTCTGAAGCGAGGTGCTCATTGCGAATCAGTCGTCGTTCGGAATCTCGCGAGAGGGGAGCAAGTGTCAATTTGAATAAGAAACGGTCCAATTGAGCCTGCGGGAGCGGAAACGTCCCTTGTCCATCGAATGGGTTTTGAGTGGCAATCATAAAGAATGGTTCCGGTAGCTTGAGCGACACTTCCCCGAGTGTCACTTGACGTTCCTGCATCGCCTCAAGCAACGCAGATTGTGTACGTGGCGTCGTCCGGTTAATCTCATCGACAAGTAGAATCGATGTGAAAATCGGACCCGTCCGACGTTCGAACGCTCCGGTCGTCGGATTGAATAACTCCATTCCTAAAATATCACTTGGCAATGTATCCGGGGTACACTGTACACGCTGAAATGTCGCTGATATCGAACTTGCCAAACTACGGGCAAGTGTAGTCTTCCCCGTACCGGGACGGTCCTCGAGTAAAACGTGACCTCCTGATAGTAATGCAATCGAAGCGAGCTTGATGGCTTTCGATTGACCAATGACTTGATTATTCAAATGTGAAACCCATGGATGGTTCATTCAAAATCCCCCTATATTTTTCTGATAATTAAGAAAATCATAGCATAATCGGTTCAGGAGATGTATCAAAAATCCATTTCACTAAAAAAGACCGACCGGCATAAGCCAGTCAGTCAACGTTTTGGAGAATCCAAGTATCGTTCAAAATGACGTTCGAGCCATTCTTGGAAAAAGGACATGAACGTACAGATTGCCCAGTAGATCAACGCCACGACGATATACACTGTCATGTAGTCGAACTCTCGTCCACCGACGATCTTGGCCTTATTAAATATCTCAGGTACCGTGATCATCGCAGCGAGCGAACTCGCTTTAATCAGATCGAGAAAAACGTTCGAGAGCGGCGGAAGGGCGATCCGTGTCGCCTGCGGTAAGACGACCCCCTTCAATGTCAACCATTTCCCCATCCCGAGTGAACGAGCCGCCTCAACCTGTCCGTCATCGACCGCGCGAATCGAGGAGCGGATGATCTCAGCGATATAGGCGGCAGAATTCAGACTAAATCCGAGAATGGCTGCCGTCAAAGCGGCGAACTCGATTCCGATGAACGGGAATCCCGAATAGAGGATGAACAGAATGATCAAGATGGGGACTCCACGCATGAACGAGATATAGAAAGTCGACGGATAGCGAAGGAGTCGTGTCGGAGACAACTTCCCGAGCGCCAGCAAAAGACCAAGCAGGAGACCAAAAAACATGCTGATGAACGAGATCCAAAGCGTATTCGGTAACCCGCCCAACAGGTAAGGAAACGATTGGATCGCCAGGTCTACGTCAAAGATGGCGTCCCATTTGACATCTGAGAACGACATGCCAACATTACTTCGTTTCGACGATTGTTGCGTCTACGTCAGGTTCTACCGAAACATCGGCACCATTATAGAATTGCTCAGATAGTTCTTTGACTGTACCATCTTCAAGCATTTCATCTAGTACACGGTCGATGTTCTCCTGGAGCTCGTCATTTTCTTTATCCATCAAAAATGCTACTTCTTGCGGGTTATAGGCGATATCCGGATGAATCGTGATATCGAACTCAGGGAAGAATGCAAGTGCCAACGTTTGAAGATAATAGTCGTTCAAGATGACATCGGTCCGTCCCGTTGAAACGTCGCGCAAGTACTGGTCGTTCGTGGCGTTGTCATAGATGACTTCTTCTGCTCCATACTTTCGAGCCACATCCATGAAGACAGTCGTCGCCTCACCAGCGGCTTTCTTGCCTTTCAAATCCTCGAGTGATTCAATTCCAGAGAGGTCGCTCTTGCGAACGATAGCAGTCCCGTAAGTGTATTTATACGGTTTTGAGAAGGCGAACTTCTCTTGACGGTCTTCTGTTACCGAGATATCATTTGCAGCGATGTCGATTTGACCGTTCTGAACACTCGTTAACATGTTGTCAAATGCCATTTCTTTGAACTCGATTTCGAGATCAAGGCGTTTGGCGACTTCTTTCATGAGTTCGACATCGAAACCTGTCAACGTATCGCTCTCTTCTTCACGGAAAGAAGCGGGGTAGAGGGTGCCGGCAGTTCCGACCGTCAATGTGCCTTCTTCTTGAATCTCTTCCCAGCGTGTCGTATCTGCTTGATTCGTGCTATCATCACCACAAGCGGCAAGAGGGATTGCTAAAAATAAAGTTGCTGCCAAACCTTTAGTCGTTCGTTTCACAAGAATTCCTCCTTAAGATGGTTCATCTGTCTAAAAATAGCATGACTTCAGCGGTCTAGCAACTGTGAAACATAGTTTAAACAGGTGAATTTAAAATTTGAAACGTTTATTCATAAAGCGTTATCATTCCGATGAATGCTAAATTCACAACAATGATACAGAAGTAAAATTAAATTGAGACAGAATCAATGAGCCTTATATTACATTCTGGAAAGTAAAATGAGATGAATGAAGAACTAATACGCAATAGAGGAGGCGGAGCGGATGAGTATGATTCGAATCAGAGCCCTAGATGAGGCGCATGTTCACATTGTGAATGATGCAAATGATCCTTTTCCAATCATCGGACGGATAGTTCCCAGTTACATAAACGGTCAATGGTCTTATGTTGAAGAGCTAGATGTCGTGACGAAAGAAACCTCATTTCCAGAAGACCGGATTGATTGGACGCAGTATATCGAACATGACAATCGAATCGTCTTTTTAGCGATGGACGCTGATGAATGTGTCGGACAAATCCGACTCGTGAAGGATTGGAGTCGCTTTGCATACATTGAAAATATCGCGATCCGTCAAACATATCGTAAACGTGGGATTGGACAAATGTTGATCGAAACAGCCGAACAGTGGGCAAAAGAGAAACGGATGATTGGTTTGTCGCTTGAAGCTCAGAACGATAATCTCATTGCTTGTCGTTTCTATGAAAGACAGGGATTTCAACTTGGTGGCGTCGATTCAACAAAACAATATGCAAATCCACAAATTGAATTGACCTTGTACTGGTACAAGATTTTTAAGGAATAGGGAACTTCAGTCAGAGCAATTTTTTGCTCTATTTTTTACTAGTTTACATAACATATATTATCAGTAAAAATAATATCTCATCTCATTATCTTAGTATACTTATGATAGTGAGATGAGATTTGAATTTAAGACGTATGCGTATACCGGATCAATGTGACGCCATGTTCTGGTTCGAATTCGGCACTCGGTTCAAATCCAAGTTTCGTATACAGACGCTTCGCCGGTCCGTTATGCTTGCCCGTATGCACGTAAATCAACTTTCCTTTGTGAATGCTCAATATGTGTTCGAGTAACGTCGTCGCCAGTCTCGCCCGAAAGTATGTCGGGTCGATACATAGTTTCGTGATTTCAACAGTTTTCTCAGATGCTTCCACCGTGACAAACCCAATCAACCGCTCCTCGATATATAAGCCATAACTCGTGCCTGGTAAGTTTTGAATGACATCAATCGTCTCATAGCGCGCTGGGATTTCGTCAAACCCGAGCAGTTCCGCTTCGACCGCATAAGCGTTACGTTGAATCTCGAGCATCTGTTGGGCTTGCTCAAATTGATGAATGGCAACTTCTTTCAGCTGCATGGTGCAACCCTCCCGTTAACGGATAAACTTTCTCGCCTGCTTCCGTTTCGCCCGTTTCAACGCCAAATAGAGCCGGTGTGTCCCTTTGAGTGGCGGACCATGCCCTACGAAGGTAAGGAGTGGTGACAAGTCCACTAGGCGCTCCGCGCTCTCGACGGCTACGGACCGATTCCATGTCGCGAGTCCTGGTAATGGGAATAACGGCCGAACATCTCCCGCCACCGCTGCCCCTCCCTGAGTTTGAAAAGCGTCACCTGCAAATAATACCCGATTTACCTCGTCATAGTACGCAATCGACCCTGGTGTATGACCCGCTGCATCGAGGACACGTAAACCGAATAACCGCTCACCAATATCTAGTACCGCATCCGGTGTAGAACGAATCGTCGGCAAAGAACCACGAATCTTGTTCTGCTCTTCTTCCTCTAGCGACCGATCTCCCGATAAGAGGCGGGCATCACGTCGGGAGATGAAGAGTTCAGCGAGCGGATGTTCTGCTTTGATCGCGTCTACCCCACCGATATGATCCCCATGAGCATGCGTTAACAATATCGCGAGGAGTGGCTTGTCGAGTTCGGCGATATATGACAGGATATCAGTCGCGTTCCGCTCCAGCGCCGTGTCGATCAAGACGAGTCCGAGCTCATGCTCAAACAGTTGAACGTTGATTGGCAGTACGGGAGCGTAAAAGGTCAGTTGATGGATATGTCCATATCGTCTTACTTGCATCATTGAGCCTCCTAGTCGAATAAAGTGGTCCAGTCTTCTTCTTGCCAATGTGCGTCAAAGCACATATGAATCTGTTCGATCGTATTGCGGGCAAGGGAGAGATCAGGTAAATCGTCTCGTTCAAAGAAACCGACGTCACTCGTCTCCACGCCGGCGCTCCCCTCCCCGTCACCAATCAGTGCACACTCGATGAAAAGTTTGTAATAATGCTCCGAGAGAGGTGGGTGTGGATGTTCATGCATATCGAACAAGGCGAGCAACCGTACTGGAATCACATCCAGGCCAGCCTCTTCCTCTACTTCTTTGATGATATTCGAGGCAGGAGAGCGATTCACTTCACAGAAACCGCCGGGTAAGGTCCACAACCCATCTGACCGCTCCTTCACGAGCAGGATTCGGTCATCTTTGAAGATGACGCCTCGCACATCAAGTTTCGGAGTCGGATAACCGTCCACATGAACGAGTTGTAAGATAGCCTCGTTCGATAAGTCCGAGTGCCGTTCATACATCTCTCTTACGATTTCTTGTAACTCTTCGTACCGTTCTCGGTCATATTGATCACGCGTGAACGTCAGACCGGCCTGAGACAGCGCCTGAATCCGTTTCGCCCACGTCAGCCATTGAGACATATAGATCCCCCTATCTTTTGTCCTACATGTCTTTTTCGGCAAATTGATGCATTCTTCCTTTTCATAACTCACATTCTCTGACATCAGTTTTCAATCACGTATACTAAAAGAAAATGGAGGTGAGATGTTGAGGATACGCTATGAATTAATCAGATTCAGAAAAGATCTCGCACGTTATACCATGTCCGACTTGCGATACAAGCATGCCCCGAGCATCTGGTCCATTGGACAAATGTTTGACCATCTCATTTTGGTCGCAGAGGAGTATTTAGAAGAGGCCGACCGCTGCCTACGTGGTGAGGGTGAACTCGGTGAAGAGAAGACGTCTTTTGGAGAAAAGTTGTTCGAACGGGGAGACTTTCCACCGATAAAAATCGAGCTCCCACCTGAGATGAATCAACCACCGAAAAATACTGACTCGAAAGATCGATTGCGAGAACGCATGACCATCTTAATCTCAAAGATGGATACGTTGGAATCCCGTTTGAACGATGCAGATGACAATCGAAAGACGCTTCACGGTGGGTTCGGCTGGCTGAATGCGAGAGAATGGTTCAACCTCATCGAGATGCACACGCTGCACCATCGACGACAACAACACGATCTAGAGACATGGCTACGACAAAAAGACCTGTGAACGGCGAATCAGCCAAATCACAGGTCTTTTGATTAATCGAGATACACGTCCTCGATTTCACCGAACGAGTCTTCGTCAAAGACGAACGAGCCGTTGGCATAGCGATCGAGTAGCGTAAGGGTTTTTGTCTTTACTTGTTTTGCTTTTTCTTTTCCGACGATATGAAGCGTCTCATCCCCATGTACCGGAAGCACACGACGGATTTGGTGCGGTTTTGATTTGACCTCACGAATGAGCATCGTCCCCCGAAGGTTGCGGTTCGTACAGTCGAACTGGTCCTCGAGCTTCATCTTCTTGACCGCTCCCCGTTGCGTCACGAGAACGAATAATGGTGGCGTGAAGAAGGAGAAGGCATCGGCGACGAGGTCACCGTCTTTCAGGTTCATCGCCTTCACACCGGCTGCCCGCTGTCCGACGACAGGGACATCATCCTCTTTGAACCAGAGCCCGTATCCACGCTCTGAAACAAGGAACAACTGCCCTGGACCGTCACTGATCCCGGCGAAGACGACCTCGTCGTCACCTTTCAGCTTCAAGGCCATGAGTGGTTTCGATTTCCGCTGCGCGTCGTAGTCGCGTAACGGTGTACGTTTGACCATCCCGTCTTTCGTCACGAAGAGGCAATGGGCGTCCGTATCAAACGTCGAGACGACGTCTGCCGAGATAACCTGTTCCCCTTCAATCGGAACGAGGTTGGCCACGTGTTGTCCGGCATCCTTCCACTTCGATTCTGGAATCTGATGGATCGGGATGAGGAGGTAGCTGCCCTTGTTCGTCCAGACGAGCAAGTGGTCCGTCGTCATGGCTTGAGTCGTAAGGAGTGGACGATCCTTTTCTTTCATCTCCGGTAAAACGTCACTCGACGCTCCATACGAACGCATCGAGGCACGTTTGACGTACCCGTCACGGCTGACGAATACCATCGTCTCTTCGACAGCAATCATAACTTCCGTCTTCAGTTTTAATTCCTCAACTTCCGACTCGATGACCGAACGACGGTCATCTCCGAACTCGTCACGCAATGCCGTAAGTTCTTTCACGATCAACTTCCGTTTTGTCGCGTCCACGTCGAGGATGTTTGAGAGGCGGGCAATCTCTTTTTGGAGCGCCTTTGCTTCTTTTTGCAACTCGACGATGTCCGTATTCGTGAGTCGATACAATTGGAGCATGACGACGGCTTCGGCTTGTCGTTCCGTGAATGAGAACCGCTCCATCAGTTTCTTCTTCGCGTCCGCCTTGTCTTTGGCGGAACGGATCAATTCGAGTGTCTCATCGAGGACCGAGATGGCTTGTTCTAAGGCATCGACGATTTCAGCACGTTTCTTCGCCTGCTCGAGTTCGAACGTCGTCCTGCGCGTCACGACCTCTTCGACATGCTTCAAATAGGCATCGATGATTGGGATGATTCCCATCTGCTTCGGCGTCCGGTTCACGATCGAGACCATATTATAGTTATAGGCGAGTTGCAAGTCCGTATGCTTCAAAAAGAAGTGAAGCACACCTTCTGCGTCGGCCTCTTTCTTCAATTCGATGACGACCCGAAGTCCCGTCCGATCTGTTTCGTCACGGACTTCTGCGACGCCTTCGACCTTTTTATCGAGGCGGAGCTCTTCCATTTTTTTGACGAGGTTCGCCTTATTCACTTCATACGGAAGTTCTGTGATCGTGATCTGTTCACGGCCACCTTTTAATTGCTCAATCTCGGACTTCGCCCGGATGATGACCTTCCCTTTACCGGTCTCGAACGCCTTTAGGATACCGTCTTTACCCATGACCGTCCCCCCGGTCGGGAAGTCAGGACCTGTGACATACTCGAGCGCATCTTTAGCGATATCGACCTGGCCATTCAAACGTGCGATGGCAAGGTTGAGGACTTCTGTCAAATTATGCGGTGGGATCTCCGTCGCATAACCGGCTGAAATCCCTGTCGTTCCGTTCATGAGCAGGTTCGGGAGGAGCGACGGCAAGACGAGCGGTTCTTCCGTTGAATCGTCAAAGTTCGGCGTGTAATCGACCGTATTCTTCGCAATTGACGTCAACATGACACCCGCAATCTTCGAGAGACGGGCTTCCGTGTAACGCATGGCCGCCGCCGGGTCACCATCCATCGATCCGTTGTTCCCATGCATGTCGATGAGCGGATACCGGAGTTTCCAATCTTGCGAGAGACGTACCATCGCCTCATAGACGGACGAGTCACCGTGCGGGTGATAGTTCCCGATGACGTTCCCGACCGTCTTCGCAGACTTCCGATACGGCTTATCGTTCGTATTCCCCTCGTGGTGCATCGCATATAGAATCCGGCGCTGTACAGGCTTGAGTCCGTCACGTGCGTCCGGTAAGGCGCGGTCTTGGATGATATATTTTGAGTAACGCCCGAACCGGTCTCCAACGACCTGTTCGAGAGATAGGTTTAAAATGTGTTGAATCGTCGACATTGTTACATCACTTCCTCAATCGCTTTAGTCACATGTTCATTGGCGATGATCGAATCATCTTCCTGGAGTCCGAAGGCGACGTTCTCCTCAATCCATTCACGACGGTGCGTGACATTGTCGCCCATCAGGACAGACACACGCTTATCCGCAACGGCCGCATCGTCGACTGTGACACGGATGAGTGTACGAGTGTCCGGGTTCATCGTCGTCTCCCATAACTGGTCCGCGTTCATCTCGCCAAGACCTTTGTAGCGTTGGAGGATATAGCCTTTCTTATACACTTTGACGAGCTTCTCTAGTGCCTCTTCGTCCCAGGCATAGTCGAACTGTTCGGACTTGCCTTTCCCTTTTGAGATGCGATAGAGCGGTGGCAAGGCAACGAACACGCGGCCCGCCTCGACGAGCGGTCGCATATAACGGAAGAAGAACGTGAGGAGGAGCACCTGGATGTGTGCACCGTCCGTGTCGGCATCCGTCATGATGATGACCTTGTCGAAGTTACAGTCGTCCAAATCAAAATCGTGACCGACCCCGGCGCCGATCGCATGGATGATCGTGTTGATCTCTTCGTTTTTCATGATGTCCTGGAGTTTCGACTTCTCCGAGTTGATGACCTTCCCGCGCAGCGGCAGGATAGCCTGGAATGTACGGTCCCGCCCTTGTTTGGCTGAACCACCGGCCGAGTCACCCTCGACGAGAAAGAGCTCGTTCTTAGCAGCATTCTTTGACGTCGCAGGCGTCAATTTTCCGTTCAAGATGCTCGAGCGTTTCTTTTTCTTCCCGTTACGGGCCTCTTCCCGTGCCTTGCGGGCCGCCTCGCGAGCCTGTGCCGCACGAATCGCCTTCTTGATGAGCATCGTCGCCATCTGAGGGTTCTCTTCTAGGAAGATCGTCAACTGTTTCGCCATGACGCTGTCAGCGCTCGCACGTGCCTCCGGTGACCCGAGTTTCGACTTCGTCTGCCCCTCGAACTGGAGGAATTCCTCCGGGATCCGGACCGACACGATGAGCGTGAGTCCCTCACGGACGTCGCCGCCGTCGAGATTTTTATCTTTCTCTTTGAGTAAACCGTTCTTCCGTGCATATTCGTTCATGATTCGGGTCATCGCCGTCTTGGCACCGACCTCGTGCGTTCCACCATCGCGTGTCCGGACGTTGTTGACGAACGAGAGCACATTTTCGGAATAGGCGTCCGTGAACTGAAACGCGAGTTCGATCTCGATCTCATTCTCGACCCCTTCGAAATAGACGATTGGGTGGAGTGTCGCCTTATCGTCGTTCAAGTATTGGACGAACTCGGCAATCCCTTCCTCGTAATGGAACGTCTCTTGCTTCTCCGTACGCTCATCAGTGAGCGTGATCGTCAATCCTTTTAAGAGGAAAGCCGATTCACGGAGGCGTTCGGCGAGCGTGTCATAGTTATACGTCGTCGTTGAGAAGATGGTCGCATCCGGTTTGAAATAGACACTCGTGCCGGTTTGGCGTGTCTTGCCTGTCTCAATCAGTGTCGTTTGAGGCACACCGCCGTCTGCAAAGGTCTGTTCGAACACTTTTCCGTCACGATAAATCGTCACGACGACCTTGCTTGATAGGGCGTTGACGACCGAAGCACCGACGCCGTGGAGTCCACCAGACGTCTTGTATCCACCTTGTCCGAACTTTCCTCCAGCGTGAAGGACCGTAAAAATGACTTCTGGGGTAGGCTTTCCAGAGGCGTGCATTCCTGTCGGCATCCCGCGGCCGTGGTCACGGACCGTGATGGCATCGTCCTTATGAATCGTCACATCGATTTGACCACCGAACCCAGCGAGCGCCTCATCGATCGCGTTGTCGACGATCTCATAGACGAGATGGTGAAGTCCGCGATGGTCGGTTGACCCGATGTACATCCCCGGTCGTTTCCGCACGGCCGTGAGTCCTTCGAGCACCTGGATGGCGTCTTCATTGTAATTAAATAGATCTGTTGACATAGCAGTCACCTCAATTTCGAACACACGTTCGTTTTTCTTTCCTATTGTATAGCTGTTCATCGATTCTGGCAAGCCTCCCTTGTCAGCCATCGCTGAAAAAAAGGAGACCTACCAAGGAGGTAGGTCTTATCCGAGTAGACGAGCATGCTCCACGTACAGGCAGCGGTTCTCGATATAATCGAGCCCGGCGTCACGCACGATTTGCTCCGCCTCAGCACTTGAGAGACCGAGCTGGTTGAAGACGAGCCCGACATCCCCATGTCGTACCGCATCTTCCGCGACACCCGCTAAAAATTCGCTGCGACGGAACACGTCGACGATATCGATTCTACCCGGGATGCTCTCGACGGACGGATACGCCTTACGACCGTTCCACTCCTCGAGCATCGGGTTGACAGGGATGACGGTATACCCGACACGAAGCAAATACTCCGCAATCTGGTTGGCCGTCTTGTTCGGGTTGTCGGACACACCGACGACCGCGATGGTCTTCGCTTCAGACAAAAGTTGCTTCAAACGCTGATCATCCATCCAAAATCCCCCTTTGGTTTACGCTTACAGTGTAACGTTACCTTCCTTCCTGTTTCAAGTCTTATTTTCATCATAAGGTATAATGACTCAACATTACAATTTCAAGACAAACCAATATGGTTTACATAACAAATTATTGTCTACCATTTATTTTGCTATAAAATCAATCAGTCGATTAACCACTCGATTGAGATACAATCACGCAATTCATGTACATTGCGTGAAATATCTATTTCACGCAATAATACATACGAGATAAGAGCGTTTTTTGAATCCGTTTTTCGGACATTTATATAAATTTGTTCATTGTTTCGTTATACTAAAAGAAAGGAGGTGTGCGATGGGAACAACCTATGAAACTCGTCGAGGAACACTATATAATGAACGTATTACTTTTTACGGCAACGTTATCGCCTGGTTGGTTCACTTCCTATTTTGCATCTTGTTTTATCGTCTGGATTTGACTCTCTTATTCCTATCAAATGGCTTGAGTGTGATCTACTACACGATTTCATTCTATTTTGTACATAAAAGGTGGTACGGAATTTTCTTTGCCGGACTTTTTATCGAAGTCGTTTACAACGCCGTCATCTCGACTGTTATACTCGGCTGGGAGATCAACATGCATTATTTTATCCTCATGATGGCATACGGTGTCTTTTTCATGCCAAGCGTATCAAGAGGCCAACGCATCTTGACCACGGCCATCGCGATGCTGATTTATAGCCTTCTATTCATCTATGTATCTGACGGCATCGAGACCTTACCGATACAGATAGAACAAGCGCTCGGACTCTTTTGTATCCTATCGACCGTGATGATGATTGCAGGGCTCTCCTTTATCTTTGAGTCAGCCGTTGTCGAAGTGACAGATGAACTCGAACAATCTAATGAGCGGTTGCAAATTCTCGCCTCGACGGATGGATTGACCGGACTATTGAACCGAAAAGTCGGGCATGAACAGGTTTCCAAAGCAATCGACAAAGCCGCTCATGAAGGCGTTCCATACGCACTCGTCCTCGGTGACATTGATCGATTCAAATCATTTAACGAGACTTACGGACATGATTGTGGGGACCGGGTGCTACAACAAGTCGCCAGCATCCTATCCGACGTCGACGGCATTGTAGTCCGATGGGGAGGCGAGGAATTCCTGATTTTCTTTTCGAGTCCATGCGATAACTTCCTTACAATCACCGAACAATTGAGACAGCAAATCGAGTCGATTCCTCTCTATTACGCAGGAGAACGTCTTCATGTCACAATGACATTCGGACTTGCGGTTCGTGTTGGTCACGATACGGTCGAAGAGATCGTCAAAGAAGCGGACAACTTCCTTCGTGAAGGGAAGCGTAGCGGAAAGAATCAAGTGAGAACTACATGAAGAAAGGAGCATTCTATGAGTATTTTCCGTCAACTTGGACAGCGGCAGACACCGACGACGACGAAACGCTTCGAGTTGAACGGGTTGCACCGACTACCCGCATTCATCCAACAGTTTTTTCATCATTTAGCAGCGAAGCATTATTCCAAACAGACGGCCCAGCGCTATGTGTATGACGTTTTAGATTTCTTTCGTTGGGTCGAGCACGTGAGTGGAACGGAGTTAGAACCTGAAACGATTGACTTGCCATCATTCACAGAGATTGACTATGCCGGAGCAGAAGCGTATGCGACTTATCTTGCCCTCGAGCTCGAAAACGCTCCGAGCGTCATCAATCGGAAGCTTTCAACGTTACAGTCACTCTTCAATTACTTAATCGAGACCAATCAGGCAACGGTGAATCCTTTTCAAACCGTAGAACGTCCGAAACGCGGCAAACGGAACCCCGTCTATTTGACGGAATCGGAGTGGCTCGACTTCTCGACGCTCGTACGTAGCAACGTCGGCATGACGAATCGCGAGGCGAGTTGGTACGAAATGAATCGCGCGCGAGACTTTTTAATCATACAGTTACTTGGACTGACAGGAATGCGCGTATCCGAGCTTGTCGGACTCAATTGGTCCGATATAAACCTTGAGACCGGAACGATTCGGGTCATCGGTAAAGGCAATAAGGAACGCTTGATCCCCATCGCAGGACCACTTCTTCCGCTCCTCACTGAGTATCGCCACACGTCGAGCGAAGGGGCGGTGTTCCAAAATGAGAAGGGACAACGAATCGCTGTACGGACGGTTCAGCATATGTTGAAAGGGCATATTGACCGCTTAAAGCCTTACTTGCCGTTCTTGAGCCATAAACAGGTAACGCCACATAAGCTCCGTCACACGTTCGCTTCGCGTCTCGCCATGGGGGGCGTCGATGTGCTCACGATTCAACAGCTTCTCGGGCATGAATCTGTGGCAACGACACAAGTCTATGCCCATATCGGAGATGAACGGAAAAAACACGCAATATCAGGTTTACAATAATATGTTATGTAAACTATATATCCAAATATAACCACCACCTATATAATGGGTAGTGGTTATATTTATGTGCTGGACATTGACAAAATCAAAATGGCATCATCGATGACCATAAAATAGGCATTGTCATAAGTGAGACGTTCTTCCGATTCTAAATCGAAAATCACGACCCCGCTCGTAAGTCCTTCCGTATATTCATGGACGAGATAGCGGCGACCGATGACGCGTTCGAACGGTTCCACGTCGATATAACGCGCACCGGTTGCGAGGTCAATGACTTCTGAGTGCATATCCGTCTCATCAACTTTGATGAAAATCGTCGAACTTATATCGTCGTAAGTGAAATCAATCGGTTCATAAGCACCCCAATCGACGACCGATACTTCATGCAAGACATCGGGAGCCGTCAAATCATAGATGACTTCCTTATTTAACGAGTCAACAAAAGCGGAGAATCGAAGCGTCCCTTCATTTTCTCCGAGATATTGGACCGTGTCCCCTTCCCCTTGTAGACGAAGGACATCATCGAATGGCAATTCGTCCCGATGATCCCATATCGCCTCGACCGCCTCTTCAAGTGGGCAAATCAATAATGCCTCGGAATGGTCAATCGGGTCGTCAGGAGAGATGCGCCCATCATCGAGTGCATTATAATAGTCAAACTCATCGAGTCTTGCGTTACAGACGATGTATGGAACACCGGCGAATGTGGTCGTAAACAAATATAATTCTCGGAATCGTTCCGTCTTACCGACGAGGCGCTCATCTCGGATACGCTCCCGTTGATTGGTCACCCGGTCATAAAGCCATGCTTCATCCGATGATTCAAACACCGTCAAAAAGAGGAAGTAACGATGATCCAATACCCAGAACAATGTGCTATTCCCACGCTTCTCAAACGTCGTGACAACTTCTTCGGTGCCTGACTTGTAAGAGAAGGCAATCAATTCTGTCTTGACTACCCCTTCACCGTCTGGAACCTCATTTATAAAGTAGACGATGTCTCCATCGACGAAAAGCTTGGGATAACCATAATCCGCGTACTCCCTTCGGTTCAATTGTGTGATCACACCGTCCTCTTCGTCAAAGCGATAGAGCGAGAATGTCGTTCGATCCATCTTCTCGCGATAGTAGACAGAGGAAGGGGTAATGGCGATCACATCTTCATGATCGATTGGCATGGCTCGTGCGTCAACGATTCTCATAAAGCACCTCTCTCTTGTCCGGATTCAGCGGGTTCGACTGTAACAAGCCCAGGTGGTCGTTTCGGGAACGTGATACGAAGATGAGCATATTCAATCACATCCTGATGCGGATGATTCTTGTCGATCCAGCGAATCCGTTGTTGATTCGCGAGAGCATGTCCAATCTTTTCTTCCATTTGGAATTTGGAGATGTCACGAAACGCGACTTCTTGAATGTACGTCTCTTCATCGGTCTCAAACTGTTGCCAGATCCCCATGATCAATTGACCGAGGGCTGAGACACGCCGTTCAGGGAGCGTGATTGTCCCTAGTGTTCGACTCACTTCCTTCAGACACTCGTTCGGGTCGTCCGAGGCGGCAAATAGTCGTTTTGCCGTATTGTTCATGACGCGATAGCGACGTTTCCCACTTTCGAGCCTGAGCACCTGCGCGTACGGTTCAACCGGTACACCATGAAAAAAGGTTTCGGTCCCACCCCATGCGAATCCAAACGACGGATCGAACTTCCGGATTGTCTGCATGAAGGACATCATAAAGTCCTCGACTTCTCGCCTTTCGAGTCGAAGCCATTCGGCCAGGGCGAGGGTTCCTTTCTCTTTCGAAATCCGATCCACCGGGAAGAAGAGCTCACCATCCGATAGACGATGAGGTTTCAATTCGACACCGTCCGCACGATAATCGGTCGACGGCCTCCCCCCTCTCCCTGCGTATATAACCCACTCATCCTCTGTGCTTTCGATGGCATAGGCTTGATGTGCCCATGGCGGCGTCACGTATAAGGCTGGATACTCTTCAAAGGTGTCAAGGTGAATGTACGACCGGTCATTCCAAAGGTGGGCGACGAGACGCACGACCTCCCCTGTCTCCGAATCTTTCGGAGCGATGTAATTTCCCGTATCCCCGATAAACGTCAAGATATGAAAACCATATCCGTTATAAAGGTGACGCACAATCCGTTCAAAGACGGCGGTCACCATGCGTTCAAATAACGGATGGTCTTCATTCCGATCGAGCGTTGGCGAATCGACCGTACACATGAGCCAACCCATCCGCTCATATAAACGGACTCGGAGCGGATAAGAGATCAATGGAGAAGAACTCGCAAGAATCTCAGTCAAGCGGATATTGGACATGTTTTCGACTTGCAAGGTGAAGCCGCTACGCCTTAACTGTTCCTCCATCTTTTTCTTCCAGTTGATCGTCTCCATCCCATCCACTCACTTTCTTTCATCATCTCATTGTGAATTTTTCCCGATTCTCGTTTTACACAAACGCTTTTCGCTTCATTTGCGCGCTCAGCCGATGAATCGCCTCGTCCAACAGTTCACGACGAGTCCCGATATTCATCCGTTCGAACGCTTCACCTTGAGGACCGAACGGACCACCCGGTGACAAGAAGATCCGAACCTCATGATGAAGCCATGACTTCCGCTCCTCGGCAGACATCGGTAACTCCGAGAAATCGAGCCAAAGCAGATAACTCGCTTCCGGACGGGTCGTATGGAGCATCGGAAGGTTTGATTCGATGGAATCGATCACGTCATTCATTTGTTGCTCCAATTCTTCTCGCAACTGGTCGAGCCAACGTTCCGCGCGGTTATCGGTATACGCGGCGATGATAGCCGTGTTCGCGAACGGTGTCGGGAGCACATGATGTTTGTTCTGTACTTTCGTGATTTGCTTCCGCCACTCATCGACCGGACAAATGATGTAGGACGCAAATAATCCGGCGATGTTAAATGCTTTTGAGGGCGCACTTACCGTGATGATACGCGAGTCGAGTGTGCCGATTGCGGTATGTTTATGAGACGGGAATGTCAAATCTGCATGAATCTCGTCAGCGACGACAATCACCTCATATTGATCCGCGAGTGCTACGACCTTTTCTAGTTCCGCTCTCGTCCAGACACGCCCAACTGGATTATGTGGGGAACAGAGTAGGAAGAGTTTCGCTTGTTTCATCGCTTCCTCGAGTGCGACAAAATCCATCTCGTAGCGCTCGTCAATTTTTTTCAACGGGGCATCGAACACTTGTCGCTTGGAACCGACAACGAGTTCGTGGAATGGTGGATAGACAGGTGACTGGATGACGACGCCATCTCCGACTTCAGTCAACGCCTCGACGATATGCGTCAACGCAGGCACGACACCGCTAGAGAATAACACATGGTTCGGGTCAACAATTAAATCGTGACGTCGGCCGTACCAATCGCTCACCGCTGTTTGCGCTTCAGCTGCGAACAATGTATACCCGAATTCCCCTTGAGCGGCTTTTATAGCGAGCGCCTCGGAGATGGACGGTGCAGTACGGATGTCGATATCCGCTACCCATAGCGGTAACACATCTTCTGACAAATGGAACCATCGCTCCAACCCATCCCACTTCACTGAATTCGTACCTTTACGTTCAAGTTGTTGTTGTAAAATTGATTTCATGTTCATCCCTCCTACTCTTACTGTATCAAAGTTGATTCGACTACGTGCCAAAAAAAGCATGGCAGTTTTTTGCCGACTTCGTTATACTCTATCGAGATAAGAAAGGAGGCACATCAATGCGTGTTACCGTCATTCGAAACAAACGAAGAAAAAGAGCTGCCTTTTATGTCACACCGGAAGGAATCGAACTCCGAGTCCCGGCTCGATTGCCAAAACGTCTCGTCGACCGCGCACTAGAAGAGCACGACACATGGATTCGTGAGACGTTGCAGAATCTTCCTCAACAGATGTCCGTTCTTGATCGCGGACTTGTGCTTCACGGAGAGCATTACCCGGTCAGAAGAGACAGCGGGCGGACGCTTCGGCATGACGGCACGTCTTTTTGGGTTCCGGAAGCATGGGACGACGCTACACTCTGGAAACAGTATGAGATTTGGCTTCGTGAACGTGCCTTACACTATGCGATCGAGCGGGCACCAATTTATGAAAAGATCTTAGGCGTTAAAGCGAAAAAGATTCGTATCGGTCACCAAAAGACACGCTGGGGATCATGTAGTTCGAACGGAACCATCTCCATCAATGTCCGCCTCATGCTGGCGCCAAAAGAGATGATGGACTACGTCATCGCCCACGAATGGGTGCATCTCGTTCACTTCGATCACTCCCCTTCTTTTTGGAGAACTTTACAAACGATCTATCCGAACACCGCTACAGCGAAAGATTGGTTGAAACGACAAGGACATACGTTACGACTCAAAAAAACCGACTGACCCCGTGTAAGGTCAATCGGTTCACAGGTTGGATGTAAATGTGTCGGCCGTATCATGTAGCTCGGCTGCTGCCTGCTCGAACGTATGGAATCGCTCCATCGTCTGTTCCATCGTTTTTGCACTTAACTGAATCTCTTGATTGGACGCAGTGACACCTTCTACAATTTTCCGAAGCTCGACGTTCATCCCTTCCGTGTTCGAGTTGACGTCGATGACCGCACGTTCAACCATACGAGAGAGGTTGCGGACCTCAGTCGCAACCACATTAAATCCAAGCCCGTGTTCACCTGCTCGTGCCGCTTCGATGGCAGCATTCAGGGACAACAGATTCGTTTGTGCGGCAATCTCTTTGATCGACGAGGCAATTTTCGCGATGTCATCGGCTTGACGACGCAAGTTCTGAAGGGCATGGAGGTTGTCCGCGGCATCTTTCGCAAGCTTTTCAATCGTTTCATTCAATACTTTCGTATCTTGCATGCCTGTCTTCGCCCGTTCATCGAGCACATCGGTCATCGATTTAAAGCGATACGCATAATCCTCAATCACTTGTTGCCGTGCGGTGATGTCCGATGCAATCTTGACGACACCGACGACATCATCTCCTTCAAAAATCGGCATATACGTCGCCTCGAGCCAAATGGTTTCCCCTTTTGCATTCTCGCGCTCCACTTTATCCGAGAAACTGAAACCATTCCATAATTTCTCCCAAAATGCCGAATACTCTGGACTATTGACAAAGGAAGAAGGGCAGAACAAGTGATGCTGCATGCCAATCATCTCCTCGCGTCTGTATTTCATTGCTTTCGCGAACGTGTCGTTCACATCGACGACCCGGCGTTGACGGTCGAATCGAATCATCGCCATATTCATTTCAATGGATTGAAAAACGTCCTCAGATTGAATTCCTTTTTGGTTCAAAGTACTCATTATAGATAGCAACCTTTCTTATTCCTAGGATGTTCGTACTAAATCGTGAATTTCAGTGTAACGTATCCCATAACATACCATTACTCTCTTTTTATACAGAAGGTCAATATCTTGGTTTTGAAGTATTTACCAAATGAAAAGACGCCGAGGGGCGCCCTTCACTCATCTAAATCTGGGAAATAGGAGAAGAACGTTTCCGCCCCTGCACTGCTCAGTTTGAACGTTTGATCGCGTGATTCATCCGTCACATAGACATCTACTTTTTTAGACCGTTTCTTGAAGCTTAACTGAAACTCTTGCCCTTTCCATCCCTCGATGATGGTGAGAAGGGGATAGTCCCCCACTTCTCCAGCTCGATCCACTGGTTCTGCCTCCTCAAATGCGTTCATCAAATCAGACATGTCGGTGCCAGCTGCACGCAATGTATCCGGATAATTCAATGTGGCCTCCGCATCTAAAGGTTTTTTATGGAGAAAGAAAAACGGACCTCGCGGAACGGAAGGATTTGCAATGAGTCCTGCTTCAGTGGATTCTTTAATGGACTCATTCGTGGCAAACTCGCCCTTCGTGTACGTCAAGCTGACTTCTTCTTTCACACGCTTTCCATTTTTCATGTATGAGAATATGTAAAGCGGTGTCTTAACCCCCGGCTCTAATGTATCCGTCTGGAGGACCCGTTCGACTTGTAATCCTTCGAACTGGATGGGGACATGTGCGCCGTCTTTCTCATCCCATACAAGGAAAGGTTGAATAGATGTCGTACCGTTCGTAGTTTCGAAGTAAAAGTGAGCGGCTTTCAATTTGTCATTATATCCGAGTGCAATCTTTGCGGTTCCCATTTGCGCATTATATGGTTCAATGGTCGAGACGGGAAAGATTCCTTCCTGTTCACCTACTGTCAATGCAATCGCGCCATTCAAAGGAGAGGTCAAATGAATCATCGTGTCTTCGAACAGGTTGATGGGCATCCCAAGGTACTCGGATGGGTCACTCTGTTCTGCGACGTGTTCTTCCTCTTTCGTACCCGCTTTCATCTTCGGGACGCTCGGGACTTTGATACCCGCTGATAAATCGAGGAAGTCCGGTAGTTCATCAATCTTCCCTAATTTCATGTTGGAATAGTCTCCATCATAGCAAATGGTGTAGTTTTCTTTTCCTTTCAAGAAAGTCACCAATTTATATGAGCTCGGATCATAATCTGATATCATGACTTTCCGATTCACCGCATATGAATTGAAAACCGTTACATCCCCTTCAATCTGTGTAATCGGCTCGCCTGAGCATGCATCGAGGATGTGCGTCGTCCATGTCTCCGATTCGGCATCCATCTGATTCGAATACAAATCGCCCACGTTCCATTGCTCAGGCATATAGTCTAGCTGCACGACATCCATTTTTTCACTACCACAACCCGATAAAATCCCGACTGCGCTTAACATCAATAGCATTCGTTTCATCATGACCCTTTCACCTCCGGAAATACATCCAAGAACCGTTCCGCTCCTTTGCTTGATAATTTAAATGTTTGATCGCGAAGTGGATCCGTCAGATAAACATCGATTTTTTGAGATCGTTCCTTGAAACTTAACTGAAATTCTTGACCACCCCAACCATCGACGATCGAAAGACGCGAATAGTCAGTCACATCTCCAGCACGTTTGACAGGTGTAGCATCCTTGATTACAGCCATCAAATCAGATATGTCGTTCCCTTCAGCTCGTAGCACGTCCGGGTACTGGACATCGATTGCTCCGTTTAAAGGTTTCTCATGAACGAAAACGAATGGATCAGTTTCGCCAGCAGGATTTGATTCGCTTGCGTTGCGGACAGCATCATTTGTCGAAAATTCACCATTCAAGTAAGTTAGACTGATCACTTCATTCACACGTTTCCCACCTTCAACGAAGGAGAACGTATAAAGAGGCGTCTTAACACCAGGTTCGAGAATGTCCCCCTGTAATGCCTGTTCTACTCGTAGTCCTTCGAATTGAATCGGCTCGTGTTTATGCTCTTTTTCATTCCACACGACTAAAGGAAGCATGGTCGTCAATCCATCATTTTTCTCATAGTAAAAATACGCTTCTTTCGATTGTTCGTCATACCCAAGCGCGATTCCCACTTCTTCCGATTGGGCACTAAATGGCTCCAAATGTGAAATGGGGAACAGTCCTTGTTGATCTCCAATCGATAAATCAATCTGGCCATATAATGAGGGTGTCACATGAATCATCGTCCCTTCGAGGAGACGGATGGGAGCAGGATAGAAATGACCTTCGTCTTTCTGTTCCATTTCTTTCAATTCTTCATGTGTACCCGAGCGAATCGTTGGCGTACTCAAGATGTCGGTCCCTTCTTCCGTATGAACGAAGTAAGGGAATTCATCTATCTCTTCCGCCCTGATTTGTTCAGAAGCACTGTCATAGCAAACAGCGTATGGTTGATTTCCTTCCATATACATCACGATTTTATGTGCATCATCGAATTTTCGATTCAATTCATACGAGCGATAGACGGTGACGTCCTCTTCGATTCGTGAAATTGCATTCCCGGAACACGTATCGAGTAAATCAGGAGTCCACTTCACCGACTTGGCATCCATATGACCTGATTGAAGATTTTTCACATTCCAATGCTCCGATATGTGATCTAGCTTTACGACATCCATCTGTTCATCATCACAACCTGTCATCAAACCAATACAGCAAATGAATATAAGGATTCGCTTCATAATGTTTCCCTTAGGCGCGGAAATATGTCTAAGAACGATTCCGCTCCTTCGCTCGATAATTTAAATGTTTGATCGCGGAGCGGGTCCGTTAAATAGATATCAATTTTTTTCGAACGTTTTTGATAGCTGATTTCGAACACTTGACCCTTCCAACCGTCTGTTAAAGTCAAATATCGATATTCTGAATCTTCTCCGCGGCGATCGACGGGGTCTGCCTCATTGATGATGTCGAACAATTCTTTCGCTTCCTCTTTCGTGGCCTCACTATACTCTGCGAATTCCATCGCCCCTCCATCGTATGGTTTGCGATGGACGATGACCCTTGGCCCGGCTTCTTCAACAGGCAACCAATCCTCAAACATCGGATCCGGTTCTTCTCCTTCTTTTAAAAACAAGCCAGGAGCGAATCGAATCGTCATCGTTTCGGTCACATGTTTCCCGTTTTTCAGATACGAGAAAGTATAGAGCGGAGTTTCCTCTTCTTCGTTCAGTTCACGAGCTGTCGCGACAGTCTTGATCTCTAACTCGGAAAAGACGGTATTCTCTTTTGACTCCGGGTCCTCTAACTCATCAAACTCAATCGGTTGAGGCATGAAAAATTGACCGTCAAACGAGTAAAGAATATATGGACGAAACGTCTTGTTATCATATCCGATGGCAATCTGTTGATTCGGCATCTCAAATCCTCGGGGCTCGAACTGCGCAATTGGATAACGGATCACCTTGCCACCGAGTTTCATTTCAAGTTCGCCGTAGAGCGCCGGTTCGATTTCCAGTAACGTATGCGGGAACGAGGTGATGGAATTCCCGTCAAAATCCAATCCTTCTGCTTCCACCAACTTGTCTTGTAACGCAGAAGATGTCTGATGAATACGAGGGAGTCGTGGAAGTCGAATTCCGTCACTTGTATTCACAAAGTCTGGAAACGAGTCAATCGCTTCCGCCATCAGTTGATTGGTGTAGCTTTCACGACATACGGCATACCGTTCGTCACCTTCTAAGTACGTCACGACTTTCATTGTATATGGGGTCATGGCTGAAACAGGCTCGGTTCTCCCTGCAATCGCCGTTTGATATACCGTGATGTCACCCTTTAATTCGGTTGCACGCTCCCCTTCGCATGCAGCCAATACTTCTTTTGACTCATGAACTTTAATCATCTCTCCTTCTTTTGAATAGCTTTCCACGTTCCATTGATCCTCTATGTAATCTAGTTGAATGACTTCTATATTAGATGCCCCACAAGCGCTTAAAAATGAAGCACTAAGTAACATCATGATTCCTCTTTTGTACAAAATATCCCCTCCTATAATCTCATCATCCAATTTTACCATTATCTAACTATCCTATACGAAAAAAATCCGCTCACGTTTCATGAGCGGATGGTAGAACAATCATTTACTTTGGTCGATGGCACGTTGCAATCGGGACTCGACGTCTAACGCAACGGCTTGTAACGATTCGTCATCGATGAGGCGAATTAATTCAGTCGGTCTCGGCATACCAATTTGGGTATGGTCGTCTTTTTCGAACACCGCGATTTTGCATGGAAGGAAGTAGCCTCCTTCTAACTGTTGCGACAGCACTTCTTTTGCCGCCTTCGGATTGCATACTTCTAAGATACGATACTTCCCATCAATCCCCTCTCCCTTTTTCTCGAGCGTCTCACTCAAATCAAAGTCCCACAGCACCCCGAATGATTCTTCTTTCAATGCTTCTCCGAGACGAATGACAACATCATCCACGGTACGGTCAGATTGTACGGTATAGTCAAACATCTTCATTCCTCCTTATCTGGTTACTCATGAAATCTGTACCCGAACGAAGTCATGCTCAATCAAAAAGAAACTGTATGTGATTTGAAACATAATCACGCACTCGAACGTATAAAAGGAGATAATAGTTAGAACCAAACTGATGTAAAGGAGAAGTGGTTGTCGTGACGGTCACGGTATTCACGCATACGAGCTGCAGTTCTTCCAGAAAAACGATTGATTGGTTACGGGAACAAAAGATTCCCTTCATCGAAAAGAAATTGACAGACCAAGGTTTATCCTTCGGAGAATTCAAAGAGATGTTGAGCCTGACGGAAAATGGGACGACGGACTTGTTGTCGGTCCAAAAGAGTGTCTATAAACAAGCGGCAGAGAAACTAGATGAGATGTCGATTCGTGAGCTATATAGCTTCGTCGCCTCGAATCCTCAAATCCTGAAAAGTCCGATCGTCTTCGACCATCATCGCATCCAGGTCGGTTTCAGTGAAAAAGAGATTCGGACGTTCATCCCGAGACATGACCGCATCGCTGAACTGAAACGTCTGCTCCATAACGCATAAATCGTGTCGCTTTCGCGACACGATTCTTTTTATGCCTTTTTCAATTTTGCCGCCAGTCGATTCCCGAAGGATTGGATGGACTGAACGAGGAGGATGAGGACGAAAATGGTCACGTACATGACTTCCGGTTCGAAACGAAGGTGTCCGTATTGATAGGCGATGTCCCCCAGTCCACCTGCCCCGACGAGTCCCGCCATCGCCGTCGCTCCAATCAACCCGATCGTCGCAATCGTCAATCCGAGAACGATAGAAGAACGTGCTTCACGGATTAACACATACCAGATGATTTTTCTCGTCGAGATGCCCATCGCTTCATACGCCTCGATGACCCCGCGGTCGACTTCGAGTAGTGCCGACTCCATGAGTCGCGCAATATACGGGGCGGTGAAGACGATCAAGGGGAGCAAGACGCCCTGCACGCCGATTGTCGTCCCCATGATGAACCGTGTGAACGGTAAGATGAAGAACAACAGAATGATGAACGGGATGGAACGGATGACGTTGATAACGCTCGATAAGCCACCATAGACGAATCGGTTTGCGAGTCTGCCATTCGGTCTCGTCAAAACGAGCAACGTCCCGAGCGGCAATCCGATCAAGGTCGAGATCAAAAGCGCGATGCTCGTCATCGTCAACGTTTGAACCGTTCCTGTCCAGATTAAGTCACCCCAGTCTGTCCAAAACTGTTGCATGGTTTGACACCTCCCTCACATGTACGCCGCTCGTCTTCAAATAACGGACGGCGAGTTCCGTTTGATCATGATCCCCGTCAAGATGGACGAGCAAGTTTCCGACAAGCCCCGCCTTTAACTTCTTGATTCCGCCTCCGATGATGTTCGGTAGGATGCCGAACCGCTTGGTCAATTGTGCCAGGACTGCTTGTTCTGTCTGACTGCCGATGAACGACAAGTGGACGAGCGTTCCCCGAGTCTGGAGTTCCGAGACGACTTCTTCCGGCACGTCGAGGTTTGTCTTAAGAAACTTCTGGGTCGTCTCGTGTGACGGATTGGAGAAGACGTCTAGTACGTGTCCTTGTTCAACGATTTGGCCACGATCGATGACGGCGACCCGGTCACAGATTCGTTCGATGACTTCCATCTCATGTGTGATCAAGAAAATCGTCAATCCGAGCTCGCGATTGATTTCGAGCAGTAACTCTAAAATCGACTCGGTCGTCTCAGGGTCGAGTGCACTTGTCGCTTCATCACTAAGGAGAATATCAGGCTCGTGGGCGAGCGCTCGCGCAATGGCGACACGTTGTTTCTGTCCACCCGACAATTGTTCAGGGTAATGGTTCCGATGTTCGCTCAGTCCGACGATTTGGAGATAGCGGTCGACCCGTTCACGGATGACCTGCTTCCCCAGACCTTCGAGACGAAGCGGGATGGCGACATTCTCTTCGACGGTCGCAGTCTTCAGCAAGTTGTAGTGCTGAAAGATCATACCGATTCGCTGGCGTAACGTCGACAACCCTTTCTTTTTGAGGAGCGTGATATCTTGTCCCTCAATCTCGACAACCCCTGATGTCGGACGCTCCAAAAGATTGATCATCCGGATGAGCGTACTCTTACCGGCACCACTTCGTCCGATGATTCCGAAAATTTCTCCTCTCTCAATCGTGAGGGAGACATCATCGAGTGCCGTGATTGTGTCTCCGTTGACCTTGAACTCCTTGGTGATTTGTTTCAGTTCAATCATAAGACCCCTCCTTAAAACGCCGGCACGACCGAACCATTGAATTCTTCTTCGATGAAGGCACGTACTTCCTCTGAATGATAGTAAGACTCGAGCGTCTTCACGACTTCATCTTCTTTATTGGCTGAACGGACGACGACATAGTTCGGATACGGGTTATCGACCGTATCTTCATGGAAGAGGGCATCTTCATTAATGGATAGACCCGCTCCCATCGCGAAGTTCGTGTTGATAGCTGCGAGTGCCACTTCCGGGAGTTGCGTCGGCAGTTGGGATGCTTCGAGTTCAATAAATTCGAGGTTGAGCGGATTCTCAGCAATGTCGCGCTTCGTTGCTTTATCCGTCAATCCTTCTTTTAATGTGATGAGCCCAGCCGTTTCATATAGTCGTAACGCACGGAGCTCATTCGCCGGGTCGTTCGGGACGGCCACTTTATCACCTTCCTTTAAGTCCTTGATATCCGTCAATTTCTCTGAATAGAGCCCCATCGGGAAAGCGACCGTCTTGAAGACGTCGTCAATCTTATACCCCTTGTCCGCTTTTTGCAGTTCGAGGAACGAGAGCGTCTGATAGCTGTTCACGTCGAGACTCCCTTCATCGAGAGCCGTGTTCGGCGTGTTGTAATCGTTGAATACTTTGATGTCGATTTCAAGCCCATCTTCTTTTGCGAGCTCCTGTACTTTCTCGGCGATCTGTTCGTGTGGTCCACCAGTGACGCCGATCGTCAGCTCTTTCGTGCTGAGCGTCTCGCTCGCCTCGGATTGTCCGCACGCTGAGAGTGCGATGGCCGCAAGGATAGATGTACCTGCCAAAATGGTTTTTTGTTTGATGTTCATGAATGATTCCTCCTCCAAATGAAAAGCCCGCTACTCAAAAAGAGCGGCGGGCACGACACGTGAAAGTCGGACACGCTCATCTCCCAGACGTCTCGTCTGTTGGAATTAGCACCATGATCATTTCTGATCTGGTTGCCGGGTTTCATCGGGCCAGTCCCTCCACCACTCTTGATAAGCAATCGGTTCTATTATTTTGTTATTATATTACTGATAAAAGAATTATTTGTAAACTGTTTCTTGAAGATTTCTTAAAATTTCTTTTAATTGCTCGGTATCTTCGACCTTGTGAATGCCTTGAATCGTCATTTCTTCGACGACATAATCGACCAACTCATCGATTTGGTCAAAGCGAATCCCAAGTTGTTCAAGTGACGTCGGAGCGGCGATGGCGTGTAGCCAATTCTCGAGGAATGAGGCGTCTTCGGATGAAGCCAATCGTTCTTGAACGATCAGCCCAAAGCCTACTTTATCCCCGTGCAACCAGTGATGCGTCGAATCAAAACGACTGAGCGCATTATGCACCGCATGGGCGACGGCGACACGAGTGCCGGCATCGCCGAACCCACCGACGGCACCTCCAATGGCGAGGACATGATCGACGATAGATCGGATGTCCGTGTCATAACGGCGGAAGTCATCTTCACGAATGGACAAATCCATCAACGCTCCACACTGTGCCGCAAGCGAAAGCCCCGACTGAATCCCTGCGTCCCTTGATGTTGTTCCGCTAATATATCGGGCTTCGAACCACTTCGCGACCGTATCAATCACACCGGCTCTGAAATAGTCATAAGGTGAGTCGCGTAACAATCGTTCATCCACGATGACGCGCTCGATGACGACGGGGAACGTATCATATCGTAAATATGTACCGTCTTCTCCATAGATCACGCTGAGCGGGGTGAAGGCGGCACAGTTTGACACAAGTGTCGGAACGACGATGAGCGGGACCGACTGGGTAAATGCAATCCGCTTCGCCGTATCAATCAATTTACCGCCACCGACGGCAATCCATACGTCAGGTCGATACGCTTTTAATCGTTTGAGTTCTTCGTCTGAACATTCCCCGTTGAATCGTACACTCGGAACTTCTGCTAGACGAGGGGACACGCGAACCGCTTCATCGTATCCGTTAATTCCTTTCAAAACGAGTGCCTCCCGATTCCCAATCAAAAGATAAAGTTTATTGAGTGCATCGTTCGAATGGTCGTATTCCAGCACCGCTTGTCGAATCATTGATGGACCTCCTCGTAGGCTGCAAACAGTCTTTCAATCCGTTCTACCGCTTCATCAATCTTCTGTTCAGATGATACGAGGCCAAACCGGATGTGGTGCTCCCCCTCCGTTCCAAAGAAGTAGCCAGGTGTGACGGCGACGCCCGCCTCATGTAGTAACTTCGTCGAGAATGATTTTGCATCGCCTTCAGGCACTCTCGCCCATACGAAGAAAGAACCTTTTGGTGCCTCAATCTCCCACCCTGCCCGGCGTAACCCGTCAATCAATCGGTTTCGTCTTGTTTCGTAAAGCGAGGCTAGGTCGTCACGTATGTCACGCGGGGATTCTAACGCCACGATGGCTGCCTCTTGAATGGCAGAGAACACAGAGACGTGGACATGATCTTGGTACGTATTGATCGCCTCGATGATATCTGCATTTCCGACTGCGAACGCGACACGCCATCCCGACATGTTGAACGCCTTCGACATCGTATACACCTCAATCCCGATTTCTTTTGCCCCGTCTGCTTGGAGAAAACTTGGCGGGACATGCCCATCAAAGCCAATACTTCCATAGGCGAAATCGTGTACGACCATCAGATCATGGTTTGTGGCGAATTTAACCGTCTCCTCAAAGAAGGCTGGCGTCGCGACAGCGCCGGTCGGATTGCTCGGGTAGTTCAAATACATGAGTCGTGCATGAAGCGGATCGAGCGTGGTGTAATCCGGGAGATAGCCGTGCTCTTCCTTCAACGTCAAATCGATGATGTCCGCTCCGGCGAGACGCGCTCCCGAGATATAATCGGGATAGCCAGGGTTCGGGAGCAAGATGCCTTCACCCGGCTCAAGAAGACACTGAGGCAACGTGATGAGACCCGATTTGCTGCCAATCAAAATCGCCACTTCTCGCGCCGGGTCGAGGTCGACTCCGTATTCACGTTGATAGAATGCGGCCACAGCTTCTTTTAGTCGAGCCTGTCCCCGGAATGGTCCGTATTGATGGGTCGTCGGGTCGGTCAATGCTCGTTCCAGTGCCTCACAGATCGGAGCTGGTGTCGGTAAGTCGGGTGTGCCTTGTCCGAGTCGGATGACAGTCTTGCCACTCGCCTCGACTGCCGCGACTTCTTCTGCTAATCCGACAAAGTGTTGTGTCGGTAACGATTTTAATAACTTGGAACGTCTGTCTGCCATGATGGGTCCTCCTAATACGAAAAAACACCCCTTTCTGAGGAAAGGGGTGCTCGATACAGACGTATGTAGTCAACCACCTTTCCATCTCTCAAGGTCACCTTGCTGGAATTAGCACAGTATTTTGCAATCTGTTGCTGAAGCTTCATCGGGCCAGTCCCTCCGCTTCTCTTGATAGAAAGTGTCATTCGCTATGTAATTTTTGTATGTCCCTAAGTTAACCAGACATTCCCAACGGTGTCAAACATTTTTTTCAAAGAGAACATCTATTGAATCCTTTTCAAAAAACATTCATAGTAAAAGAGTAGAAAAATTATATTTGTATGAGGGGATAGAGCATTGGAGCTTAATCGTCAACTTATTTGGAAACTGAGTGTAATCGGACTGATCTTGCTCGTCTTATGGCGTGTCATCAGTGAACCGGATACCATCTCACGTGTCTTACAATACACGTTTCAGTTACTGACCCCTATCATCATGGGGATCGCCATCGCCTTGTTACTCAACACCGTACTCTCTTATATTGAAGAACGGTTCCACTTGAAGCGGTATCAAGGACTACTCATCGTCTATATCACGTTCATCGGCATCTTGGCGATTTCGGTCGTCACGTTGTTCCCGCGGATTTACTCGAGTCTGTCATCACTCATTAATGAGTTACCGGTTTATATCCGTCAAATCGACGTGTTTTTAGGTGAAGTGAACAATTACTTGAAAGACTATAACGCGACGATCGCCCAAGCGATTGATTTTGCGCGCTTCGAGGATCGTTACTCTGGATGGGTCGAGACGGCCGTCCTCTCTTCCGTTAGTTATGTCTCTAGTTTTACAATGACATTGATCAACTTCTTGATTGGGATTGTCATCTCCATCTATTTGTTAAAGGACAAAGAAGTCTTCGCTCGTATGTTCAAGCGTCTTCTCTATGCGCTATTACCCGTCGGCACTGCGAAGACGACAATCGATATCTTTCAAGAGATGGATTATATCTTTAAGCGATATATCATTGGGAAGTCGCTCGACTGTCTGATTATTGGAGTGCTAGCAGTCATCGGACTCTTGATCATCGGGGCCCCATATGCCCTACTTCTCGGAGTCATCGTCGGCGTCTTAAACTTCATCCCATATGTCGGACCGCTACTCGGGATGATCCCAGCGTTTATCATCACCTATTTCTATGATCCGTTCACCGCCGTATTGGTACTCTTGTTCATCTTCTTGTTACAGCAGTTTGACGGATTGTGGCTCGGACCGAAGATTCTCGGAGATAGTGTCGGCATCACACCATTTTGGGTCATCACATCGATTATCATCGGAGGAAGCCTGTTCGGCCTCATCGGGATGTTCGTGAGCGTGCCGATCACGGCCATGATTCAAGTCGTCTTGTCTCGCCTCATCGATTATCGACTGAACCGAAAAAATCTAAACGAATTACTTTGATTCACCTCATAAATTTGTTGACACATTGAGGAAATGTGTCATACAGTTGAGGAGAAGAACACAATTAACAGAAAGGAGAGGTTCCCATGTCAGTAGTATCTTCGAAACCATTCACTCAAGTTCATACTGATTGGCAGGCACCTCTTCGATTGATTCATATCTAAGACGCCTGCCTATCGAGGCATGCATAAACAACGTGGGACGTCGTATGCCTTCATGCATATGACGTCCCTTTTGTGTCTAAAATTAAATAAAGCAGGTGACCTGTATGTTTCAATCACTCAAGCGGCTCGACCGCAACATTTGGATTCGTTTTTTAGGGGAAACGATTACGGGAATTATGATGTTCATGATTGCCCCATTCCTTGTTCTCTACTATAGTGACCAGTTAGATAGCTACCTTCAAGTCGGAATCATCATGGCGACTGGCCCAATCATGGCGCTCCTCGGTTCGATGATCGGAGGACGGCTAGCAGACCTGTATGGCCGAAAACCAATCATGATGATCGCAATCATTGGGGACGCACTTGCCCTCATCGGATTTGCGTTCGCCGACTCGTTCTGGCCGCTTCTTTTATTGAACGCCATGCTCGGACTGACGAACTCGCTCTTCCACCCTGCCGCAAGCGCGATGGTCGCCGATGTCACAGAGCCAGAGCATATGAACGAAGCGTTCGGACTTTTACGGATGGGACATAACATCGGCGCTGCATTCGGTCCACTTCTTGGTAGTGCGGTGCTGTTCATCGACCGCGAGCTCATCTTCTTTGCGGCGGCATTCGTCTTTGGACTATATGCGATTGCGCTCGGCACGTTCATACATGAGTCGTTGCCCGAGTTTACGGAAGATGAGACTCCAAGCAACCGGGAAGTGTTGCGCGTCTTTTATAACGATCGCGTGTTTCTCGTCTTCATCTTTGCGGGTATATTCATATCAATGGGATTCTCCGTCGTCGAGAGCATGCTACCACTCTTTTTAAAAGAATCGCTCCCGACGTATACCGCACAACAGAACCCATTCCCGTATCTGTTAGCACTGAATGGAATCATGGTAGTTCTTTTCCAGTTCCCGATTGCTTCAAAACTCGGGAACAAGCCGTTCGGTAAGGTCATGTTAGTAGGAGCGACCGTATTTGGTATCGGTATGATCTTGCTTGCGATTGTGCCTAGAGCCTTGTTCGCACTCGATACCCCTTACGTGCCACTCGTCGGGATCTTACTCGCCGTATATGCGTTTTATACGTTAGGTGAGATGATCATGTCCCCTGTTCAGCAGACATTCATCGCCTTGATCGCACCGGAGAATATGCGTGGTGCCTATAACGGTGCAGCGAGTATCCAATGGCTGATCGGCGGTGTCACGGCACCAATCATCGCAAGTGTCTTTTTTGACAATCGTGCCGGACACATCGCTTTGATCCTCATCGGTGGAGCGAGTTGTTTATCAGGCATCATCTATTGGCAGCTCGGACGTCATGTCCAAGCGACGGAAGCAAAGCAAAAGACGGCTTAACCGCTCATTGACCACACTCTCTGATTTCGGAAGTGTGGTCTTTTCATTCTTTTCATCTTTATTAAAATTTGAAATTATCATTCAATTCACTTTACAATCATAATAATCCTTTTTATGATAAAACGGTTAAGGAGGGATCTTTCATGGAAAGGATCGATAAACAGACAATCGTGGACAGTGTTCCACAAAAAGGCTTCTTCGGACAACCGAAAGGGTTGTTCACTTTATTCTTCACTGAGTTTTGGGAACGTTTCTCGTACTATGGCATGCGGGCCATCCTCGTATTCTATATGTACTATGAAGTTTCTGAGGGAGGACTCGGTCTAGACCGAAACGTCGCACTCTCAATCATGTCCGTCTATGGCGCGCTCGTTTATATGTCTGGGGTCATTGGGGGATGGCTTGCAGACCGGATTTTCGGGACGTCTCGCGCGGTATTCTACGGTGGTGTGTTCATCATGCTCGGACACATCGTCCTCTCGATTCCAGGTAGTGTCGTCTTCTTGTTCATCTCGATGGCGTTGATCGTCATTGGTACCGGATTATTGAAACCAAACGTATCAAGTATCGTCGGAGACATGTACAGCGAGACGGATCGCCGTCGTGACGCTGGATTCAGTATCTTCTACATGGGTATCAACTTGGGTGCGTTCATTTCACCACTCATCGTCGGTCAAGTACAAAAAGACTATGGATTCCACTGGGGCTTTGCGCTCGCGGCAATCGGGATGTTCGTTGGACTCGTCGTCTTCGTATTGACACGAAAAACGAACCTCGGCTTAGCTGGTTCGTATGTACCGAATCCGTTGACGCCTGATGAGAAAAAGAAAACGATAAAAATCGTCAGCATTGTCACCATCGGAATTGCCATTTTGCTTGCAATTTTGATTCCACTCGGATGGTTCACGATCAATACGTTCATCTCACTCGTCGGGGTGTTCGGTATTGCGATCCCGACGATTTACTTCATCATCATGTATCGCAGTCCGAAAACGACTGAGGTCGAGCGCTCGCGAATCATCGCCTACATTCCGCTCTTCATCGCCTCCGTCATGTTCTGGGCGATTCAAGAGCAGGGTGCAACGATTTTGGCGAGCTATGCTGATACACGGACTGACTTAGAGTTCTTTGGATTCACGTTGTCACCAGCATGGTTCCAATCACTGAACCCACTGTTCATCATCTTACTGGCGCCGGTCTTCGCTTGGTTATGGGTCCGACTTGGTGACCGCGAACCGAGCATTCCGACGAAGTTTGCTTTCGGGATCTTGTTTGCGGGGATCAGTTTCTTGGTCATCCTGCTCCCTGCATACTTCAGTGGTCCGGATGCCCTCGTCAGCCCACTCTGGCTCGTCTTAAGTTATTTCATCGTCGTTCTCGGAGAACTAAGTTTGTCACCGGTCGGGTTGTCGGCTACGACTAAACTCGCACCAGCTGCATTCTCCGCTCAAACGATGTCGCTCTGGTTCTTATCGAACGCTGCGGCGCAAGGGATCAACGCACAGCTGGTCAAGTTCTACACACCTGAGAACGAGATGCTCTACTTCGGCGTGATTGGTGGCGTCGCCATCATCTTAAGCTTGATTCTGTTCGCACTTGCACCGAAAATCAAAGTGTATATGCGTGGTATCCATTAATCATCTAAAACGCCAGCCGATTCAATCGGCTGGCGTCATTTTTATTTTCGCACTTGAATGAGCGACAAGTAGCGATCGATCATATTGTGGTTAAAGTAGTCATGGAAGTTGTCTTGTTTCAGTGACTGAATCGATTCATGGAATGTCGCAGGCAGCGATGCGATTCCTTGGCTCTCGATTTGCTTCGCTGAATACTCGAACAAGTCGTCCTCGTTTGGAGAAGACGGAACGAGCTGTTGCTCGATTCCTTCAAGTCCGGCATAAATGAGCGCGGCAAGTGCCAAATATGGGTTCGCACTCGGATCAGGGTTTCGGACCTCTACACGAGTCGCACTTCCACGGGAAGCCGGAATTCGAATCATCGAACTGCGGTTCGATGGGCTCCAGCATATATTTACAGGTGCCTCGAATCCAGGAACGAGACGCTCGTATGATTCAGGTAGTGGATTCGTGAAGATTGCTGTGGCACGGGCATGCTTCAAGATTCCCTCGATGAAATGACGTGCCGTTTTCGACAATCCGTAATCCGCATCGACTTCGTCGAACGCGTTGGTCGTCGGATTTCCGGACTCATCATTCTTCCAGACAGAGATGTTCAAGTGCATTCCAGAACCGTTCACATCACGCAACGGTTTCGGCAAGAAGGAGACCGATGCCCCTTTCTCCTTCGCCGCAATCTTGACGATTTCTTTGAAGAACTGAATGTTATCCGCTGTATGGAGTGCGTCATCATACTTGATGCCGATTTCATGTTGCGCAGGGGCGACCTCATGGTGCACTGCCTCAATGTTGAACCCGACACCGCTGAGACGGTTTGCGATGTGCTGTCGCACTTCATATCCTTTATCCTCTGAACGTGTCGAGAAATATCCGGCCTCGTCATAAAATTCCCCGTTCTCGTCAAAGATGAAGAATTCTGGCTCTGCCCCGACGAATACCGAGTAGCCATCACGTGCTGCACGTTCGAGTGCATCCTTCAATACATTACGTGGGTCGTATTCATATCGCTCTCCCTCCGGAGTACATACGTCACAGAAGAATGCCAAAATATTTTCCTCGCCGTCTTGCTCATACCGTGGACGATCTAAATCCGGTCTCAAGAATAAGTCTGAGTTTTTGATGGAAGAGAACCCGTTGATTGAAGAACCGTCAAACATCGTTTTTCCCTCAAAGACTTCAGGCAACAATTTTGCCGAAAGCGTCAAGAGTTTTAAATCACCGAGAACATCTGAGAAATATAGATGGATTTGGGTGATGTTTTTCTCTTGTACCGTTTTCTCAATATCTTGTTGCTTCTTTTTTGCGTCATCCTTGTCTGTTCCGAATAGATTTGCCATGATTCGTTAAAACCTCACTTCAATGGATTTGACAGGCAAGCTGTCTTTACGCACCGTTCGTACGCTTCTCTATAGTTCATAACCGAGTTCGATTTTTTCTAAACATGGAATTTCAGGAAAGGCAAAGTGGCTACGTGCGACAAGAGTTGATATGATGGGTAAAGAATGTCACAGAGAGGGAGAACGCGATTGTATATTTTTATGACTGGTGGAACCGGATTTTTAGGAGGGCGACTCGCCAAAGAATTGATTCAACGGGGGCATCGCGTCTGTATGTTGGCGCGAACACCGGATAAGGTACAGGCACAATTCACCGCTGAAGAACAAAAGTCGATTGAAGTGTTACCAGGCGACTTGACGTCACATGCGCTCGGGGCCAATGAAGAGTTCATCGAGACACATAAAGGGAAAATTGATTTATTTCTACACATGGCTGCACTCGTCAAATTCGATGAAGAATTACGTGATGAATTGTTCGAGACCAATTTAACCGGAACGAAAGAGGCCCTTCGATTAACTAAGTTAATTGACTGCCATCGCTTTTTCCATGTGAGTACGGCTTACACGCTCGGCGCTAAAGAAGTTGGCGGGGAAACACTGTACGGTGTGTCTCAGTCTTTTTTAAATCCTTATGAAGAGAGCAAGGCATACGCCGAGCAGGCGGTCTGGGAGTCACGGGATGAGCTTGACGTCTCAATCTTCCGACCGGCCATCATCGTCGGAGACTCGAAAACAGGAGAGGCTGACTCAAAATTTACGATGTACGGATATATGCGCGCGCTCGAGCTGTTCAAACGGAAACTGGAACGTCGTGGCCATGACTTCGAATCGATTCGATTGATCGGCTCTGCGACGGGCACTTCTAACCTTGTCCCTGTCGATTATGTAGCGGATGTACTACTCGCTGCCATCGAGCACGCGAAGGCGGGTACAATCTATAACGTGACGAACGATGCACCTCCAAAAAATGAAACAATGCTCGACTATATGAAAGAGTCCCTATCATTCCCGCATTTAACGATCACGGAAACGCCCACATCGACACTAAGCTCAGTCGAACAGTCGTTCAATGATATGGTAAAAGTATTTAATCCGTATTTGAATCGGGACATTAGATTCCGTGACGACAACACGAAACAATTGCTTCAGGATGCCGGATTCGCTCCGCTCCGTCTCGATCATCAATCGTTACGTCGCATCGTGAATGCCTATTACAAAGCAAAATAAAAAATGGACCGATTTTTCCGGTCCATTTTTTATTTATCGCAAACAAGTACGATTTTACCGCCTTTGATTTCACGTTCGAGTGAATCTACCATCTCTTTTGTGAGTCCAAGACTCTCCATCTGTTCCATGCGATCTTCTGAATTGCTCGTGAATTTCGAAAGCAACGACTCGAACATCCCTTTCTCTGGGATTCGGTATGGTTGTACACCAGCCTCTGCTGCCAATCGAACGGTCAATTCCTCATCTTTGGCGAACAAGTAGATGTGCTCGTTCACACATCCGCCTGACACCATCTCATTCACTTCATGGTCCACCGTCGTCATATCATTCACTACTCTTGTCTCTAACATGCCCCATCCTCCTAAACGTTCACAGTCATATAATTCACTGTTTTTGTTATTCCCGAAAAATGAGGTGATAAACATACAATCAATCCATTTCTTCGTTCGTGATCCATTCTTCGATGTCGAAATGTTGCACGATTCCCTCGATTCGATCGTACTCCCCTTCCCTTTGAGTCCTACCCTCTAATCGAGCGGTCACTACGAACTGGGAATCGACAGTGTGGATACGAGATATGCGATATCCGGCTTGTTGTAATAATCCAGCGATAATTTCGACTTTCTCTCTCTCACCTGAACGGAATGTATGCATCCATCCCACCTCTTTCTATTTCATTCCCTATACATGCTATCATATCGTTTCTGACGTGTGATGCTATACTATGGATAGAGAAAAGGAGTGAGTTCTGTGCCAAAACAAGACTTAAATACAATCATGCTTGAATATTTGAACGAGAAAGAAGATTATGAAGCGTTTGCCACAAAGCTGAAAGCGCTCCTCAGTGAATTGTTGACAGAAGCCGGCATCCAGTTCCATTCAATCGTCGCCCGTGCCAAAGAAGCGGACAGTCTATATGCCAAACTCTCACGCAAGCCTTATCAATATCGTTCCTTACGTGACGTACAAGACTTGGCCGGGATACGGATCGTGACATACTTTCATGACGACGTACGCGCCGTTGCGCAAATTTTAGAAGATGAATTCACCATCGACCGTGAACAGTCCATCGATAAGTCGACGTTGCTCGACTCCAATGAGTTCGGATATCTGTCTGTCCATTATGTCGTGGAATTAAGTGAAAAGCGACTTGCTCTCGGTGAATATCGCCGTTTTGCAGAAAAAGAGGCGGAAATTCAAGTCCGCTCGATCCTACAACACGCCTGGGCCGAGATTGAACACGACCTCGGTTACAAAAATCCGAATGCCGTTCCTCCTGAAATCAAAAGAAGTTTCAGCCGGGTCGCTGGTCTATTGGAGATTGCCGACTCCGAGTTCGTGAACATTCGAAAACAGTTGCGAACATTCGAACAAGAGACAGTCGAACAAATTCTTGACTCTCCTGAAAAAGTGGCCATTACCCGAGATAATCTCAACTATTATATTGCGAATGATCAAACGGTCGAGAAACTAGACAACGCGATCTTCCAGAGCGAATGGCTACTCGAGACGGATCTCTCTGCCATCGTCGAGTTGACGAGAATGTTCCATTACGCCGATATCCGTACGTTTAAAGATTTGAATGACACACTTTCGACTTACTATACTCAAGCCGTCCAATGCGCAACCTTGTTGCCATCTTCTCTGTTACCGAGACAAGGCATGGGTGTCGTCTATGCCGTTCTCGCTAAACTGTTAGCGGAAGGCGACGATCCGCAGATTGAATTTTTCTTTAGACGGTTCTATCCTGACTTGAAACATTATGAAGACATCATTCAGCAAATTCGAGCAAAAGACGAGCCCCTATAACTTTACAGACAACATGTTTTTAATGTAGAATGTTTCTATGTTCTGAAGTATATATGAATAATATTATCGCTAGGAGGTAGTTTCGAGGATGACAACACCCGTACAGACCGCTTCACGTCGACAGCTCGTCGCAGACGCTGAACGTGGAATCCGGATGAACTATCGTGGAGTGAAAAAAAATCTCCGTTCGATGTTCTCACAGTATTTAACCCGCAATGAATTCTTCATTCTACGTTCTCTTTGTCAACAGAGTCCTCAAATCGCCTCTGCTCTGTCAAATGAGTTTCAATTTTCAGCTTCGATGATCACTGCGCTTGCCGATGAGTTGACGAAAAAAGGGTTGATTTCTCGCGAACGCAGCGAGCGTGACCGCCGTGTCGTTGAACTTCAGGCAACGGATGAAGGTCGTGAGTTGTTTGAGACATTAGAGAGCATGAAGATTGAATATTTGATGGATGTCTTCACTGATTTTTCAGATGACGAACTTATTTTACTTTCAAAATTATTAGATCGTATGGATGCTTAATCCGACTATAGCCCTTCACCTTTACGGTGAAGGGCTATTTTTTGCGAAAAAAAGAGATGCGACCCATCGGTCAGCATCTCTTCATCTTTACGTTTCAATCAAGTGTGCCGTGACCACGATCCGGTCCCGATACCCAAGGTTCTCGTCATACGGTCCTGCACAAGTGATCAATTGAATTCGTTTCGACTGAGTCGCCGCAAAAATGGAGGCGAGCGGCACTTGGTCGAGGCGATACTGTTTCACACTGACCACTTCATACGTTGCGACTTGGTCTTTCCGTTGGAGCGTCACCAGTTCTCCGATCGGAAGTTGATCCAGATTCGCAAAGATAGCTGGACCATTCAGGTCATCGAGATGACCTGATAGGACGACATTCCCCGTTGCGCCTGCTTTGGCTCCATATTGATACCAACCGACATGACTCACGTCAGACGGTGTAGCCATTCTTCCGGCCTCATCCTTGCCGACCGCTTCAATGGATGTATCAACATCGATTGAAGGTATGACCAGCCGGGCAGGGACGAAACTGTTCGAATGAAACGTTTGACGATCGACCTGCTTCGAGGTCAATACCTGTGGTTCGGCAAATTCAGCCGTTGGCATCACGAACGGTTTGTCAGGAGCTTCCGCTTGAGCGCCCCATACGAGAAATGTGATTGTTCCTAAGAAAATCAGTTTAAGCGTCTTGCTTCTGACGACGAAAGACGTAGAATCCAGCTGCTGCCGCTCCAACCACTGCTGCCGCGAGCAACCAGTTCATTGAAGCTGTTTGAGCAAGACCACCTTGTCCTGTTTCAGGAGCCATCGCCATTTCCCCACCATCAGCGGCGAGAAGGACTTCAAACGCTGGTTCTCCTTCAAGGAGTCCGATTGCGAATGCTGTATAGTTTTTGCCACCTTCGAGTGCGACACCGTCAAGTGCTTTGACGACGTCAGTCGCTCCAGCCGGGCGGACTTCAAGGTCATACGTTCCAGCATCGAGTGTGCCGTAATCACTTACTGCTTTGAACTCGAGGTTTGAGAAGAGTGGGTCGCCACCTTTAGGTGCGACATCAACCGCTGGTGCATCTGGTGCGAAGTGAGCGACACGAACTTTCGATTTACCATCTTCAAAGTTTGCATCGTCTTCCATTGCAGCGATTTCGATGTTTTCAAGTTGACCGATCGCAGCGGCTGTATAGAACTTGCCTGCCTCGATTGAAAGGTCTGCTGCGACGACGACTGTTTCAGCGTCACCTGCCGGCTTGATTTCAACGTTGTAATCCCCTGCAGGAAGTGTCAAGTAGTCTGTGAGATCCTTGAATTCTGCTCCCTCGACCGCGACTTCCCCATCCACGTACACGTCAACTGCCGGTGCATCAGGTGAAGCATGTAGCACACGGACCATCGCGTTTTCATGTCCATCCGCGCTAACCGGTAAGACGAAAGCGAAAGCCAGTGCTAGAGTACCCAGTAAAGACATCAACTTCTTCATGTGAAATTTCCTCCTTTTGATCTTTGGTAACCCACGACGTGCATACAACAAATGTGATGCAGTGCTACATGGTGTGCTACATCTGATTGCTATGTAGCTCGGTGACATCTTAAACTTAAGACAATCCGACAATGACGTAAAGGGGACACTATGCCCTGAATGTGCTCCAATATGCTAACGGACGAAAGCGCTACCTTTACATAAAATGTAGTTCCCTTCCACCCAAATATAAAACCACTCAGTCTGCGACTAAGTGGTTTTGTTTGCCCATTCGATATCATTGACAAAGACGGCATCGACTTGAAGCGCTAAACAACGCTCCAGTTGGTGTTGTGTTTTAATCGTATATGGTCTGATTGGAATCCCTCGATGTTGCAAGGAGCGTACTTCTTCGTCTGTGATGCGATCGATGTGCGGATGGACCGAATCCGCTCCGACTAATCGAAGATATCCTGAAATGTCATAAAGCGGCTGTGCAAGCAGAATAGCCGCCTCGATATCCGGTCGCATCTGTTTCAATCGGTGAATGGTTTCGTGATTGAATGAGGAAAAGAGGATGCGGGACGCATGAATCCCGGCGGACTCGATCGTATCGATGATGCGAGATTCAATTCCTTCATATCGTAGGACATCCGTCTTCACCTCTAAGTTCAAAATGACCGATTCCTCATTCACAAGGTCGAACAGCTCCTCGAGCGTAGGGATGTGTTCTTCTAGACCATGACGTACTCCAGCATTAAACTGTCTGAGCTCATCATAGGTATAGAGTGAAACTTGTCCTCTTCCGTCAGTCGTCCGCTCGAGCGTCTCGTCATGGATGAGAACGAGGACACCGTCCTTTGTCATGTGAACATCCGTCTCGATTCCGTCTGCCCCGGCCTCGAGTGCGAGCTTGAATGCCGACATCGTATTCTCCGGTCGATGTGCCATCACGCCACGATGTGCAAATCGTTTCATTTGGCAACTGTCTGATATTTTTTGGTCAAATATCGAACGAGTGGTTGGACCGAAATGGCTTGACCTGTCACTTGTTGAATGAGTTCGTTCGGTGTGAGACGTTTTCCATATTGATGAACGTTCTCCTGTAGCCACGCTTTGATTGGTTCGATTTCGCCTTCTGCAATCAACGTCTCAAATTCCGGAAGGGCTGATTTCAACGTTTCCGTCAACTGGGCCGCATAAATTAACCCCAGGGCATAGCTCGGGAAGTATCCGAATGAACCGCCTGCCCAATGGACGTCTTGAAGGACTCCTTTAGCATTTGACGGAACATCGAGTCCGAGATATTCTTTATACTTTTCATTCCATGCTGCAGGAAGCTCATCGACGGACAACGTCCCTTGGATGAGTGCCTTCTCGAGCTCATAGCGGATGATGATGTGTAGACTGTATGTCAATTCGTCAGCCTCGATCCGAATAAGAGATGGTTTCGCTTCATTCACACCTCGATAGAAAGTGTCGAAGTCGATTGCACCGTATACCGGATGAAGCGATTGTAGTTTCGGATAGACGCGACGCAAGAACGCTTCGCTTCGTCCGATAAAGTTCTCAAAGAAGAGCGACTGGGACTCATGAATCCCCATCGACGCACCGCCACCTAGTCCGAGTTCATCGAGCATCGGGTCGATTTGTTGTTCATACGTCGCGTGCCCCGCTTCATGCATCGTACCGAACAGTGCATTTCTGAAATCTGCTTCATCATACTTCGTCGTAATCCGGACGTCGCGGCGGTTGATGGTGATTTCGAACGGATGTACTGTCGCATCCAATCGACCACGTGATAAATCGTATGCGACGACATTCATCCAGTCATGACAAATGGCTTCTTGAACATCCGCCGGCATCGACCAGTCCATAGAGAGTGATTCTTTTGGGAGCTGCTGAATAAGAGGAACGAGTTCGTCTCGGAGCGAGGCGAACAATTCGTCTAAGAGCTCGACCGTCATGCCCGGTTCGAAATCATAGAGCAATGCATCGTACGGATGTTTCTCATAACCGAAATATTCCGCAAATTTTTGCTGGAATCCGATAATCTTATTAAGGTATGGAGCGAACGCGTCCCAATCATCCTGATCTTTCGCTTTTTCCCACGCCGTCTCAGCTTCTGAGACGAGCGTTACGTAAGCTTGATACTCATCATGCGGAATCTTGGCATTCCGTTCGTATTGCGTCTTCGCGACTTCAAGTGAACGCGCTTCAATGTCAGATAGACCCTCTTCATCCGCCATCCGTTCCAGCAATGAAGCGAACGACTCGCTCGTCTGTCGTTTGAATGCCTCGGTCGACAAATAACCGATTGTCTCTGCCCGGAGCGGTGCCGACTGTTCAGGCATTTGTGTACGCATGTCCCAATATAAGAGAGAGATTGCTTCATCGAAGGCACGCAGTTGTTTAAAATGTTCACGCCATTCTTTTGTTACTTCCATCTGTCTTTCACCCCTATGTGTTATTCTGTTCTCTTTCTACTTTATTATAGCTGTCAACCTTTGCCTACACCAGTTTACAAATCTTCTCGCTTACTGTAGGAAAGTGGTTTTGTGGCAGGACCCTCTAATACAGCCCCTTTTGCATCGAAACGAGAACCGTGGCATGGACAATCCCATGACCGCTCGGCATTGTTCCATTTCACTGTACAACCGAGGTGCGTACAGGTCAGGTTGACGACATGGCACTGGTTATCCAAATCTCGATAGACGCCCTTGGTCTTCCCATCAACTTGCACGATTCCTCCCTCGTCTAGCTGCAGGTCTTGTACATCTTTTCGTTCAAGCATCCGATTTACTGTCCCTTTCGTGAATTGAGCGGCAGTATCTAAGTTTGTTTTGAGAAATGCACTGATATCACTAGGTTTAACCGTTTGACGGAGCGGTGAGACCAGCTCAACGAATTGGTTCGCATGACCTGTGAGTTGGTCCGCGAGCAAGGTGCCGGCAGCGATTCCGTTCGTCATCCCCCATTTCGAAAATCCAGTCGCCACAAAGAGATCTGGTTCTCTCTTGAACATTTGCCCTACGTAAGGAAGTCCATCTAAGGTGATAAGATCTTGGGACGACCACCTATGAGATGCCCGATGCGTTCCAAAATGTGCCTGTGCGTCATTCTCCAATCGATCATATCGTAGACGCGTATCTGTGACTTGCCCAGCGGTATGCCCCTCACCTCCAACTAGTAAATAGCTTTTTCCGTTTTCACTATAGGATCGAAACGAGCGATTTTGCTGTCCAACCTCTAAATACATCCCTCTGAGTGGTCGACTTTCCACTTCACAGGCAACGATATACGATCTTTCGATTGAAAACTTCGACACGTACAACCCGCGCAGGTCATTGAATGGATAGTGGGTCGCAATCACGACTTGATTTCCCTGTACCCTTCTACCGTTAGATGTAGTGACTACTGGACGTGGTCCCTGACTCACTTCCGTCGCTCTAGAATTTTCATAAATCTTTCCTCCGAGACGAACAAAACGTTCCGCTAATTCACGTAAGTATTTCACGGGATGGAATTGAGCTTGGTCATGGATCACCAACGCCTGCTCGATCGAGAACGGGAGAGCCTTTCTCACTTCTTCCGTCGCTTCTCCTCCGTCAATCTTCAAACGACGATACGCATCCAGTTCTTTAGTAAGTTCTTCGTTCGGTTCCCTAGAGTAAAGAAACGATTGTTCATTCGCGTAATCGCAGTCAAACCCTTCTTCAATTTGTTTTTTTAGATAGATGAGCGCTTCTGAGTTGAACTCGTAATATAAACGAGCGATGGACTCATCAAAATGACGAATCAACTTTTGATAAATCGTCCCATGTTGAACGGAACATTTTGCCGTCGTATGTCCCGTCGTCCCATGTCCAATCTCTAACGCTTCTAGAAGCGTCACTTGTTTCCCTCGCTTTTGGAGTTCATAGGCGCAGACGAGTCCCGCAATCCCTGCCCCGATGACGACGACTTCGGTCGATTCCGAAACGGAAAGGGATGGGTACGGCGTCCCAGTATCATGTTGACGCCAAATGGAGTTCGTGAACGGATAACGATGCATGATGCATCCTCCTCTCTAAAAGTGACATCTTTACCCTTATACCCGAAACGCAGTTCTTTCATCGCCGATCAATCATTGACCTAGTTCTTTATTTTATTAGCGAAAAAAAAGAGCGTTTTCTATTATGTTTATAGAGTAACCAAAAAAGGAGGGACTTTTGTTGACCCGTAGAAGGAGACACCGAAGAAGAACGTACATCATGCGAAGAATGATTGCCGCGGTCGTTTTACTCGGAATCATCGCACTGATCCCGACGTTGGTCGGATTTAAACAAGATAAAGAAGCACCGACATTAGCAGAAGCGTCCACACCAAAAGCTGAACCGATGAATACAGGTCCGCTTTTCCCGGATATCGACATGGGTTCATGGAGTCCGAGTGAGACGAAGATGATTTCGGATGAGGAAATCTCGGTTGGCGCACTAACTTTCGTCAACGTGACCAAACAAGAGATATTGATCGATAAAAACGCCAATGATCGTGTGTTTCCAGCCAGTACGACTAAATTGATGACGGCACTGCTTGCTTATGAGAAGGCATCTGCAGCGAATGAACTCGACCAACCAATCATTACGATTCAACAGTCGACACTCGATATTCCATGGGACAGCCATATCGCGCATCTTGCCATCGGGGATACATTGACAGTTCGTCAAGCACTTTACGCCACGCTACTTGAATCCGGAAACGATGCTGCGAACAGCCTTGCGGAATACACGAGCGGGTCGACCGAGGCCTTCGTTCAATTGATGAATGATCGAGCAAAGGTTTTAGGATTGACTGGAACGCATTTCGTAAATGCGCATGGCTACTCGGATCCGAATCATTATACGACGGCGAACGACATGGCTAAAATCGCCTTCGCATTCAGTACATACCCGGAGTTGATTGAAATTGCCGGGACTTATGAATTTAAAGCCGAATTTAAAGATAAAGACGGTAACGGCAAACGTCGTTGGTGGTATCACCTCGGTTCATCGGTTAATGAACGAAGTGTCAACTACTCCAAGTTTGTGACCGCCACGAAGACGGGTTATACGGACGAATCCGGATATACCATGGTATTCATCATGAAACATAATAGCGAAACTTATATCTTGGTTACGATGCAGGCGAAGTCTGGACAAACATTCCCGACGATGCGACTCGTTGAAGAAAAAGCATTCAAATAAAGAAGTAAAGAGCATTCAAAGATGCTCTTTTTCTTATGATTATAAATATGTTTTCTGAAAATTTTCCCATAAATATTACATTCATGTTACACAGGAAAGTCCTTAGCATTTCAAATATTCAGAATATTTAAACTTTTTATCTGAAAATTTTAGCCTTCATCCGTTGGTATAATGGGCTTTAGAGCTATTTTTATGAAAAAGTGTCAGTTTGCAATCATTTCAAAGGTTCTGTAAGGTAAAGCACAAGTTCGCATTTTCAACTTTTGTTTTTAACTGTGTGATGTCTTCACACAATCGCGAACGAGTTGATTAAATAGATCTTTTAACTTAATAGGAGGTAATTCAATGCTATGGCAAGAATGGGTATCAATCGCGCTTTATCTCGTGATGATGCTTCTTATCGGATACGTTGCATATAAACGAACGACCGATTCATCAGATTATATGTTAGGTGGCCGTAAAATGGGGCCAGGCGTTACAGCCATGTCAGCCGGAGCTTCGGATATGAGTGGTTGGATGTTAATGGGACTACCGGGTGCAATGTATGCAACTGGACTATCAGCAATTTGGTTAGCCGTTGGATTGGTCATCGGAGCTTACTTGAACTACTTGTTAGTTGCTCCACGACTTCGCGTCTTCACAGAGATGGCGAACGATTCGATTACGATTCCAGACTTCTTAGAGAATCGGTTCCGAGATCACTCGAACTGGCTACGGATCCTTTCTGCATCCGTCATCATCATCTTCTTCACGTTCTACACGTCAGCTGGACTTGTATCCGGCGGGAAGTTGTTTGAAAGCTCATTCGGATTAAATTATCAGACAGGTGTCATTGTCACAATTAGTGTCGTCATCTTATACACCCTCTTCGGTGGATTCACGGCAGTTAGTTGGACGGACTTCGCACAAGGTGTCATCATGTTCTTGGCGCTCGTGCTCGTACCATTCGTCGCTTTAACAGATATCGGTGGAGTAGACACTGCTGTCAACTCTGCAACGACAATCAATGCCGATTTGTTCGACCTCTTTAAAGGGACGACGACACTCGGGATTATCGGTCTCCTCGCTTGGGGACTTGGTTACTTCGGTCAGCCACACATCATTGTTCGCTTTATGGCAATCCGTGATGTGAAATCATTGAAAACGGCTCGTCGTATCGGGATGAGCTGGATGACAGTATCTATCATCGGTGCCGTCATGACAGGGTTCGTCGGAATCGCTTATTTCCGAGGACAAGGAAATCCACTCGGGGACCCGGAAACAGTCTTCATTCAATTCTCTGAAGTCTTGTTCCACCCGTTCATCACTGGTTTCTTATTGGCAGCCATCCTTGCTGCGGTCATGTCGACGGTATCGTCGCAATTGCTCGTCACATCATCTGCATTGACAGAAGACTTCTATCGTAAATTCTTCAACAAAGATGCAAGTGAGAAGACGATGGTCCTTGCCGGACGTGTTGGTGTCTTGCTAGTAGGAGTTGTAGCGACGCTCATGTCACTCAACCCATCAAGTACAATCCTCACACTCGTCGGATATGCATGGGCTGGATTCGGTTCTGCATTTGGACCAGCAATCCTCTTGTCACTTTACTGGAGCAAGATGACGCGTCAAGGTGCCCTCGCTGGTATCCTCGTCGGTGCCATTACCGTCATTCTCTGGATCGTCACTGGACTTTCGACAGTCCTTTATGAAATGGTACCTGGCTTCTTCTTGAGTATGTTGGCAATCGTGCTTGTCAGTAACTTTACTAGCCAGAAAGAACAAAAACGTATCAACCGTGAATTCGGTGAAATGGAAGCTGAATTGGCAGCTGCGAAGAAAGAGTAACGATTCACACAAAAACTCGGTTCCCTATAAAGGGACCGAGTTTTTTGTTTTACATCGATGCTGCGATTAACCAGACACGAATCACAAACGGTACGAGAACCAACACGAACATTGCGTTTCGCATCCACCGATTTCGGTTCCAATAGTACGCCATTAGTACGAAGGGATGCAATGCGACCAATTCGTATGGATTGAACCAAAACCATGTGAGAATCAATACGATTAAAAAGTACAATACTGATTTTTCTTTCGACGTTCGGTATTCACGCCACATATCATAGGCGCCTTTAAAGAAAGCAATGAATGTTGCAATCCAGAATACGATGACAATCACATTATCAAATCCACTAAACAACTGAGTAACCACCTTTTAGGAAGGATTTTCTACATAAAAACCGCCCCAGTAAATATGACGGTACGTAAACTCTTTTCCACTTTCTACAGTAATCACAATTTCATCTTCCGTCAACACGAGGACATGAACCGGTACCTCACCCTGGCGAAGCATCGGGCTAAATAATTGAAACTGTTTGTTCAACCATTTGCGCTCTGAAAAGTTTTGATAGTGATGTAGAGAAAGCATCGGATGGCTCAAGTATGCAGCTCCAACTATTGCGACAGCGATCGGTGGCGCGCCGATTTCCATCATGAACGAGAAGACGAGAACAAGTGATAGCACCCCATACGCGAACTCTACTAATTCCATGAGAGAAGCTCGGCTAGCTATCACATATTGAATCACACGAAACATGAGATACAAGATGATACTGACAATCAAGTACTCAGAGAATGGCGAATGTCGGAACGATACGTCCAAATAGAACAAGACAGGTAACAGTAGGATCCATTTCCATAGATGTAAGGCGAGGTAAAACAATGATTGATCGATGAAACGACGATTGTGTACGAGCCGTTGCATATCCATGTTTCCCACCTCCGCTTTGATGATGTGACCTTACGATACCATTCCCTATTCTTTCGAATGATAACTAGCAATTACACGTCTAACGAAGTTTTTCTTTCCTCTCGATTAACGTCGCATTCAACAGCCCACCAAGCAAGATGACAGAGGCAGCGAGATAGAACCAGATCAATAAGACGATGAACGCACCGAGTTGACCATAAAACTGCTCGTAGTTTGCGAATTGTGAATAGTAACTAAACACGTTCGAGACAAGCAGAATCCCTACTGTTGCAAAAGCGGCTCCGGCCCAACTATTTTTAAATGTTCCGGACACACTTGGCAACCACTTATATACAAATACGAATACAGTGAATAGAAGACCTGTTCCGATGATCCATCTGAAGTAAAACCAAATCTGCGCATATGTCGTGACAATCTCATCGATGAACAACACGTATGAAGAGATTTCTCGAAGTGCCGTCTCAATCACAGGGACGAGCAATGAAAATGGCAACACAAACATGAGCGCCAAGGTGATGGCGATATCCTGTAAGACGCCCCTCCAAAAGGCTTTATTACGAACAGCCCGGTAGGCATCGTTCAATGCCCGCACGAGAGATTGTACGGCCATCGATGAGATCCAGAGTGCTGGTAAGATACTGAATGATGCCAATTTCAATTTGGAGTTGTCGAATACGGCTTCAATGTTCCCTTCTAATAGCTTGTAACTGGCTTCAGGCATGATGAGTGATAACGCTTGAATCACATCGCCACTCGTAAACGGTAAAAATCCAACAATACCTAATACGAATAATAAGAACGGGAACGTAGATAAAATGAAATAATAGGCTAACATGGCCGCTTGATCAAAAAAACGTTCTGTAAAAAATCGCTTGACGATTGTCAAAAATACTTGTTTCATCGATACTCTCTACTTTCTTTTTATAATATAATGAGGTATTTGAAATAATAAGTTCAAAATGAAGAGGAAGCCCCTGTTTGCCAGGGACGTCCCATTGATTGATGATCCTTCAACTAATTTCTTCTTTCTTTGTTTCCCACGCTTCAATATGTTCTTTACCAGGAAGTTCGACACCATCTTTAAAGAATTCCGGGTCTCTTCCTTCTTTCTTTTGGACCATATAGTCGTCGAGGAGTGTCTTGGCAACTTTACTCAATCGGAAAATCGCATACATGTTGACGAGTGCCATCAAGCCCATAAAGATGTCGGCAATCGACCAGACGAGTCCCGCAGATCGCACCGACCCGAACATGACCATCCCGACAACAGCAATCCGATAGATTATCAAATATCGCTTCTTCTCAGATATGAACTCGATGTTCGTCTCTCCATAATAATAATTGGCCAAAATCGAACTGAAGGCAAAAAGTAAGATGGCGACAGTCATGAGAGTCGTCGCAATCGGTCCGATTTCAACGAGAAGCGCCTCTTGGGCAAGCTCAATCCCTTGGAAAGCTTCAGAGCCTTCCACTCCTGAAATGAGGACAATCATCGCTGTTGCGGTACAGATGAACAAGGTGTCAACGAATACGCTAAGCGATTGAATCAATCCTTGCTTGACCGGGTGACTCACCTCAGCGGTAGCTGCGGCGTTCGGGGCAGACCCCATACCTGCCTCGTTCGAGAAGAGACCACGTCGAATTCCTTGGAGGACGGCTGCACCGACCGCACCACCGAACAACTGTTGGAAACCGAGGACACCTTCAGAGAAGATGGCGGAGAACACCTGTGGCACGACATCAAGATTCGTAAGGACAACCCAAATAGCGAGTAAGATATAACCGCCCGCCATGATTGGTACAATGATTCCCGATAAGGTCGAGATGGAACGAATCCCACCGAAGATGACGATAGCGGTGACAACGGACAAGATGATGCCGACCCAGACCGTATCGATCTCAAATACGTTATTCACGGAGAGTGCGATTGTATTTGCCTGGACGGAGTTGAACGCAAAACCGAACGCGAACGTAATCAAAATGGCAAATACGATGCCTAACCAGCGTGCACCGAGAGCCCGTTCAATATAGTACGCCGGACCACCGCGCCAAGCCTTGCCGTCATGCACTTTATACACCTGGGCGAGCGTACTTTCAACAAACGCCGAAGCTGCTCCGATCAAGGCGATGAGCCACATCCAAAATACGGCGCCAGGTCCGCCTAAAGCGATTGCCGTCGATACGCCGGCGATGTTCCCCGTACCGACACGGGCAGCCGTTCCGATGGCGAACGCTTGGAAAGATGAGACCTGTCCTTTCTCATGCTTGATTCCTTTCACGAATAAGAGTTTAAACATTTCCGGTAACATTCGAAATTGAACGAACCCCATCCGAATCGTAAAATAAAGACCTCCTGCAATCAATACGAAGATGAGAAGGTACGACCATAAATAGTCATTGATTTGCATAATCAGTTCACGAATATCCAACGAAATCGCCTCCTTTTATCGGGTTTTTACCCGCTCTGAATATGACGGAAACAGTATGTTCACCGCACTTCCTTTAGAATTTCTTCACAGAGACGATGTGTCTCGAGACTGTCTTCCGCGACAACGGAGGCGTTCGGTTCCCCACGAAGTAAACGTAAGAAGTCTTCCACAAGGTCGATAAACCCTCGACGTTTCAAATTCGACTCCCATGGGTCGAGTGACCATTCCTTCACACCGTCTCGTCCATAGTCTGTAATCCGCTCCACATCACGCGTGACCCGCTTCACGGTCGGTGACATGACTTCCATCACTTCTTCGGTGCAACTGTTGTCTCGGTTCATCCAACCGATTGCCTCGATTCCCCCTGCCTTGAAATGAATCATCACTTGTTTCAGCACATCCCCTTCAAATCGAGGTGTGACACGTAAACGTTCGATAGGCTGAAGGTCGGTCAAATAACGGAGCGTATCGACGACATGCACGAAATCCTCGATCACAAATTCACGAAGCGATGCCGGTTTATACGTTCTGTTCTTTTGAATGAAGACCATATTTTTTTCTTCGACTTGTTTGAGTGCCTGTGTGGCCGTGGCAAATCGGCGATTGAAGCCTGTGACGAGATGGACGCCTTTCTCTTTAGCAAGTGCGACGAGTCGTTCCGTCTCTCCAAGAGTGAACGTGATCGGTTTGTCGATGAAGACATGCTTTCCTTGCCGTAGACAATACTCGGCTTGCTCATAATGAACAGCTGTCGTCGAATGAATCATGACCGCATCGATTTCTGTCATCGGCACGGCGTGTAGGTCTGAGTACCCTCCTTTGAAACGAAAGGTCGAGATGATATCGTGTAACTTCTGTTCATCCCTTGAGACGAGATACACATCAACGTCCTTTAATCCGGCATATACAGGTAGATATGCTTTTTTGGCGACATCCCCGATGCCCACTACTAAAATATTCATTTGCTCACTCCTCCAATATTATGTAGAAAGCCCGAAGCGATTGCCTCGGGCTCACGTAATAGATACAATCTCAAAACTTGTGATCGGTTCACGAATCGCGTCAGATACAATCTGGTAAGCCGCATGTAATTCTTCTTGATTATTTAAGTCCGGCACACGGTCCATTTCTACCTCGACCGTCCGAGTGTTCTGTTCTTTCACATGTAACTGATATTCGACTGTATACTTTTCCATCATCTGTCCCCCTCTAATTATACATATGTTATGTATATCCTGTTACACGGATGATGAAACAAGTGAGTTTGTTCTAAGAAAACAGAAAAATGACCGCTCAGGTGAACGGTCATGGATTCATCATTCTGATTTCGGTTTTGCGTCACGGTCCGGACGTGGGCGACGCTTTCCGAAGTATTGGTAATATTGCGTTTCGATATTTCCGTTGTACAGCTTCCGACGCTTCGTCGCCGGGCGCCCGTATGCCTTCTCGAAGTCTTCATAACTCGTCAACATATAGACACTGTAACCAGGGTATTTCGCATATTGTTCCCCGATCCGTTCGTACAAGTCGATGATTTCTTCTTCTGACTGAAGTCGTTCCCCATAAGGTGGGTTTCCGATGATGACCCCGTACTCTTCTTTCGGCTTCAGTGCGGCTGCGTCACTATGGACGAATGTGATCGCATCACGGACGTCAGCGAGTTCCGCATTGTCTTTTGCAAGTTTCACCATCCGCGGATCCAAGTCGATTCCATAGATTTTTAACGGTTTATCCCACTCCGCCTTCTCATTCGCTTCATTTATTGCCGCATACCAGGCTTTTTTCGGGATGCATGTCCAATCCTGTGCGAAGTATTCACGGTTGATACCCGGCGCGATATTTCGTCCAATCATCGCCGCTTCGATGGCGAGCGTCCCTGAACCTGTAAATACGTCATAAAACGGCATGTCCGGACGCCAGTTTGTCAATTGAATCATCGCCGCTGCCATCGTCTCTTTGAGTGGAGCTTGCGAATGAAGCTCACGGTAGCCTCGACGGTGAAGTGGACCGGACGTATCGATCGTGATGGTCGCCACATCTTTCAAAAGAGCGACTTCGATTGGGAATTTCGCGCCTGACTTCGGCAACCATTCTCCCTCTTTACGATAGCCGCGTTGCATCGCTTCAACGATCGCCTTCTCCGTGATTTTCTGACAGTCACGAATCGAGAACAGCTTTGATTTGACCGAGCGTCCGTCGACCGTGAACGCCGCGTCCCACGGCATGAGGTCGGTCCATGGTAACGCTACGACCCCGTCAAACAATTCTGTAAACGTTGTCGCCTTGAACTCGGCAACGACGAGTTTGACCCGGTCTGCTGTCCGCAACCACATGTTCAGACGTGGGATGTCTTCCATTTCCGCGTCGATATAAATCCGTCCGTTCTCGACTTCGCACGTGTATCCTAAATCCCTTACTTCTTTTGCCACAAGTGCCTCAATTCCCATCGCTGCCGTCGCAATCAGTTTACGTTTTGCCATCTAAATCGCCTTCCTTCTACATAAATATCTTTCAGTCATTTTGTAAGTTGTAAAAAAATCATGAAAAAAGGAGCTCAAGTATATGTGCTTGAACTCCTTGTCGTTGTCAGTTGAGACTATGTTGTCCTGTAAGCCATGTTCTGTACTCCGGTGCTCATAACGGTCTCCCTGGCACGATGGAGTGACAATCATCTATCTGCGCACACCGGCGCCCTCCGTCCCGTTCGATTCCGGTCTGGAAGTTCCCCTACCATAGTTTGGGTTTCTCGCTCGTGGGGTTTACCTCGTTCCACTCTGAACGTTTCCGATCAGACTCCGTCACTGTGGCACTTTCAAGAAGCGGACACCATATCCGAGGACTTAGGTGTTTCTTCTGCCGTCAACTTGCGTTGCCTACACTTATCGTTTCGTGTAGCACGATCACTACAGCCATCACAGGCTGTGCGAGCATGGACTTTCCTCAAGACTTGCGTCCCGCGATTGTCCAGACTTCATAGTCACTTCAACCATTGTAGCTGAAATTTGAACGGTTGACAACTTAAATTCGAAACTTGATTTTACGTTCAGTCAGCGCTAAAATAAGGCGTGTTCATTGAATAAGGAGGGATTTTGATGCATCAGGATGCAAAAAACGGTTGGATTCAACGTCTGACTTATGTAATAGAAATCGATGACATTAAAGTGCTCCACCCGAACAACGGCGTGTTCGCCTTCTACCGAAATAATCGTCTCGTCCGAGGGTTTGAACCGTTCGACATCAAGGCACCGAACGAACTCTCGAAACGACCTTATCATTTTGACCATCACAATTTAGCACATCTCGAGGAGCGCTTCCCGGACGCCATTCCAGTGTTCGATGAAACGCATGAGACGCGTCGCGCTTGGAGCGACCGTGTCCGAGTCGGTCTTTGCGAAATCATCCGAGATGGGAAACTCAGTTTCGAGCATATTGATGACCAAGGGAACGTATTAGAAGCGAGTATCCGTTGGTGTGGAGAAGCCATCACCATCGATTAAATAGAAAAAGCCGTCTCTCCGTTAGGAGCAGGCGGCTTTTTATCTTACAAGGTCTCTGTGACCGGAGGCTCGTCTTCGATGATCGGTGGCTCAAAAGATGTCGTCACCACTTTTTCGCGAAGGTCCGTCGGCTTCAGAATGACGGTCAACTTTTCCGCCGTATCCCCTCTTACCGGGAATGTCCCAGCGATGTGGAGCGCTTCGTACAAGACCTTCCCATTTGAATCAAGTAACGTGACCGTGCCTTTTCGCGTCGTGTGAATCGAGAACGTCCCTTCTTCCGACACCTTCACAGACACTGTCGTCTTCAACGTGTTGACATAATCAATCGTTCGGCTCGTGTATCGCTTATGTTTTCCATCCGTGACTTGACCGACGATGCGATATTGTCCGCTCGGTAACCAATCCCCGCTCGAATACATCGTGAACGACCGATTTGGTGTGAGCGTCTTGACTTTCTTGTTCCCTTGATACAGTGTGAACGAGGACTTTAAGTTCGAATGGTTCATAACACTCAACTTGACATCATTCACGTATCGACTCTTCCACACCGAAGGGGCAGAGATGTGAATAGGGCGAGCCGTTGCCTCTAGCAGTTTCATCGCATTCAATTCCGTATAAGACTTTCCGGAGGCTTTTGGCATCTTCGCAATCAACTGGTCGATCTCACCAGGTGTCAAATAAGGATTGATCGATTTGACGAGCGCGAGGCTCGCCGTGACCATCGGTGCCGCCATCGAGGTCCCGTCCATAAAGACAAAGCGGTTGTTGATTCCTAGAGAGAGGATGTTCACACCTGGCGCCACGATTTTGACGCGATCGTCCATATTGCTAAAGCTCGCGAGACGATGTCTAGAATCGATTGCACCGACCGCGATTACCTCTTTCATGTTTGCAGGAAAATTGATCGTCTGTTTTCGATCATTTCCAGATGATGCGACGATAATGACCCCTTTCGCTCTTGCCCGTTTAATCGATGTGGCCAAACGACTATCATAATCATCCCCTCCAAGCGAGAGGTTGATGATGTTCGCCCCTTTCGCTACAGCCGTATCCACTGCATTGGCGACCGTCCAGGAGTCTGTTTCATCTGAATTCACCCCGTAAAACACATTATAAAAGTGATAGCGAACGTTCGGCGCGAGTCCGGCGATCCCAAAGCGGTTATGTTTCCCGGCCATGATTCCGGCGGTATGCGTACCATGAATATCCGCAGTATACGGACCTTTCATGGAATTGACGACACGAGGAACGTTCTTCAAATCCGTATGGTTCCGGTCAGCTGACGAGTCAATCAGCGCCACAACGATATCACTTGCGCCTCTCGTCTTACTCCAGGCCAAATCCGTACCGATTTGCTTCACATAATATTGACTCGTGACTTGTGGTTCTGAAACGACGTAGCCATGTTTCTTAAGGATGACTGGCTGTGCTGCATCTACTCCGACCGGCAATAAAAGGGCAATCGCTGTCAAAAGGGCAATCTTTTTCATTCCTTCCGCTCCATTCCAAACTGATAAAGTGACTCCATTATCTCAAACTTTGGATTAGATTTCCCTTTTTTTGAATAAAAAGTTGTCGCTAAGTTTACCAATAGCTCGGCTCATCCGGGTGCAGCATATCAAACTCGACAATTCGTCCAATCGTCAAGTACGTATAGTAGCGCGCCAGTTCCACCCGGCTTGGGTCGGGACGGAATCCTTCGAGGTCCTCTCCAAGTGGAGACCCGTCAATGGTCTCAAACTGCTGGCAAAAAAAAGACTCCGTTTCAGCGTCCCAGACGATGCGATCTCCGATATATCCGCTTCCGAAGCGAATGTAATCGATGATCGACGGAACGATGACTTCTGCTGGCAAGCGTTCGCTCATCCGACCAACGAGTTCATATCGCAGACGATCTGCCTGATCGGCTTCCTCAAGGGATGCACATTTGAGTACTTCTTTATTGATTTCAATCAATACGACATAATCCCCAGATTCGATGGAGAGCTTCATTGCCTCACCTCACTTTTTCATTCCTACATCCGATTCTCTACAAGTCATTATTCGAGATAAATGGTGGGAATCCTGTCCATTCCTCATTTTTTTCCAAATCGCAGTTGAGTTCACAACATTCTAACTGTTTTTGTTATACTAATCATATGAATTAAGAGAGGAAGTGCACCATGGCCAAACGACCGCTGACCCCTCGAGAAAGTGAGTTGATTGCGACCGCGTTATTTGTTGTCGGAAGCGTTCCCTATTCAGGACATATCGATCGTCTCGAATCCCTCACCTTACGTGATATCGCTGATGACTATTTGAATGGAACTGCCACTTCCGCAGACGCGATCGACGCACTCGACCAATACATCTACGTCCGGCGTCATCGTTTTAAAAACGTGACCCCTCACAACCTTTGGACATTGGATGATCGGACTGAACAAGAAGCATTGCGTCATATTTCCAAACGACCCGAATTGAAAAAGGGTCAGACGTTGCATAAACGGAATCAACCGTTTCAAGCAGGACAAGAAATCGAGTTCAAGGTGGACAAACATGTCGACCGTGGACAATTCCGCATCTACATCGGAAAACTTCAAGGGTATACGTGTAAAGCCCAGTCAAAAGAACGTGAAAAGCTGAAGTCAGTGTCAGGATGGATCACACATATTGACCCGAAAGACCGATTGGTATTTGTCAACGTGACAGACTTCGGACGGATGCCAATCGAACCTGCAATGAAACAAGAACTTGAATCGATGAGCGCTTCGATGCTCGGTTGGTTCGCCACGGCAACAATCCCTTCTGAAGAAGAAGCGCTCCTTGCCAAACGGATGATTGCCACGTTGCAGCGGCGCGATCAACCGTATTGGTTCACGCTGACGACCGCGTTGAACCACCCTCGCCCAGAACATGTGAAACGCTGGGGAACAGTCGTGAATCTTCTCGTCAAAGCGAGTAACGGTGACCAAAAGGCCATCCAAACATTAGAGACTCAAGAAGACAAATACTTTAAGGATGCGTTCATCCGCGCCCTCCGTGCCCTTCATCAAGAGATGACGAAGCAATAAAGCTGATACGATTCGAGGTGACTCCGCATGGGTCACCTCGTTTCGTGTCGAACCTATTTAGGAAAGGAACGACCGCTATGCGTATACTCATCGTAGAAGACGACCCCTCCATTTTACGCCTTGTGAAAGAAACGTTCGAGGATGCGGGTCATGAGGTGTTGACAGCGACCGACGGGAACACAGGCGAAGAACGTTTCACGATGCAACCAATCGATGCCGCGATTGTCGACATCATGCTCCCAGGGCTTGACGGTCGTGAATTGTGTCGACGACTCAAGTCGACTCTCGATATTCCCGTCATTTTACTAACCGCTCTCGATGAATGGGAGGATAAGCGTCAAGGATTCGTTCATGGGGCAGACGACTATGTGACCAAACCCTTCATCCCTGAGGAGTTACTCTTTCGATTGCAAGCCGTCTCGCGACGTTATCAACGTTCGGCCGCTTCACAAATTCAAGCTGGTCCTCTTCGACTCGATTTAAGAGAATACGAGGTGACGCTTGAGGGTCAGCTGTTCTATCTCCCTAAAAAAGAGTTTGAACTATTATTTCAACTCGCCTCTTTTCCGGGAAGAGTGTATCGTCGTGAGGAGTTAATTGATTTGGTATGGGGATTTGATTTCGAGGGGGATGAGCGAACAGTTGATGTTCATATCAAGCGACTTCGTAATCGGTTCGATCACCCTGCTTTGTCGATTCGAACCGTACGAGGTGTCGGATACTCGCTCGAGGTGAACGGATGAAGACACTCTACACGCGAATCATCGTCACGATGTTCTTGATTTTACTTCTATCCGGAGCCATCTCCCTGTTGATCAGCAATGTGGCTTATTACAAGTGGTGGCAACCTTCCTATAGCGAGAAGACGGAACGGGTCGCCAAAATAGCGGAGTCGTATGTCGAGAACCATACCGATTTAGACTATGATGCCTTCTATACTTTCTTAGCTGCGACCGGATATCAACTGGTCGTCGTGGATGCGACTGACGAACGTCGACGTTTTGGCGGTGCCTTTCGGGATGAGACTATCTCTGACAAGGTGATCCAATCCGTACGGAACGGGTCTCCATATCAGGGAATGCGTGACTTTCCGTTTCATCTCTTCTTGCTCGGATTGTTCGATAACGAACTGACGAACACATATGGATTTACACTTGAAAACGGGGACGTCATCTTTATTCGTCCGGATTTGAGTGCCCAAATCCGCGAGTTACATCTGTTCGTCGGTCTATTTTTCGCACTCGTCACCCTCTTGGCATTTGGCTTGATTGCCATCTCGACAAGGTCCCTGGTCCGCCCGTTACAGACGCTCACGAATGCGACCACATCCGTCGCCATGCGTAAAGCTCCGGAACATCTCCCCGTCGAGCGTCAAGATGAAATCGGAACGTTGGCACGACAATTTCAAAACATGTCAAATGAGATCGATCGTACCGAAGCGAGACAGCGACGATTCGTTTCGAATGTCTCCCATGAATTTCAATCTCCTTTGACCTCCCTAGGTGGCTATGCAGAAAAATTAGCTGACGGTACGGAAGGTGAATCAAGAGAATATGCGCGTGTCATCGAACAGGAGACGAAGCGTCTATCCCAATTGACGAAACAACTGCTGCTTTTATCACGATTGGATGAAAATCCCCCGATTCTCGAGACGAACGTGAATGTGCTTCAATCGGTATCCGAAGTCATTCAAACGAACGCTTTCATTCTTGATCAAAAAGGGATCGCCGTCGTTACCGACATCCCACAAGACGTAGTCTTGAAGAGTGACCCGGTTCTACTCGCACAAGTTTGGAACAATGTATTGATGAACGCCGTTCATGCTTCACATGATGGAGGCACAATTCACATCACCTGTACCGTCGACCCAGGTATCGTCATCTCGGTTACGGATGAAGGGGTTGGGATGGACGACGAGACAAAAGAGCACCTGTTCGACCGCTTCTATCGCGGGGACACGGCTCGAACGACTCAAGGGACAGGTCTCGGTCTTGCCATCACCTCAGATATCATCGACCTACATGGCGGAAACATCACAGTCGAGTCAAACCTCGGAACCGGCACCACGGTTCATCTACATTTTTGATGTCGTTCATATTCTGTTCATATTGATTACGTACACTTCCTTCATCAGCACTTGAAGGAGGTTTTTTTATGCAGTTAGGTTGGAAAGAGATGTGGAGACAGAAAAGAAAGTTTTCCATGTTGTTCGTGATCACATTATTGATTGTCATGTTGACGACACTCATCACAGGGCTAGCAGACGGTCTCGCATATGATAACGGTTCTGCCTTGCACGAATTGAATGCTACGACGTATCAACTTGATCCGGACTCAGAAGGTCAATTGACACGATCGTTTATAGACGTCACAGCGGATACTTCAAACGAAACGATGAGCGTCCGACAGCTCACGGTCACGATTGATGGAAAAAAAGAAGAGGTCACGCTATTCGCCCTTCCAAGTGGAAGTAATATTGGCCCAGGTACTTATCTAGAAACAGGTGAAGTCTTGTTTGACCCAAGTCTTTCAGAACAGCTTGGAACAGGTGACACGTTGACCGACTTTGCGTCCGAATATCGTTTTACGATCGCCGGTGAGGCGCCTGGACGCTACAGTCATGGACCGGTGATTTACACGACGAACGAGACGTGGTTCGATTATTTGGATTACTCCGAACAACGTCCATATGTATCGGCTGAGATTGGAACGGAATCCACGATGTCCAATCCGCTCGTCATGAGTCAACAAGATTTGATTGAGTCGGTTCCTGGATATAGTGCCGAGCAAAGCACATTCACGATGATGCGTGCTTTTCTACTCGTGATCGGAACGTTTATTTTGACCGCATTCTTTTATTTGTTCACGCTTCAAAAGTTACCTGAACTCGGAATTCTGAAGGCAATCGGTCTCTCTCCTCGAATCATAGGACGGGCACTGCTCTTTCAGGTCATCGTCATCGTATCTGCCGCAGTCGCCACATCGATCGGGTTCATGTACGTCGTCGATGCGTTGATTCCATCATCGTTACCGTTTCTCGTCGACTTCGGTCATGTCGCGCTATTCGGATCCATGTTCATTTTCTTATCTGTTCTTGGCGCGTTGTTACCGTTATGGAAACTACGTCAAGTCGACGCAATTGAAATCATAGGAGGAAAAGCATCATGAGGTTAAGCCATGTATCACATCAGTTTGACGGTCAGCTCGTATTGAATGACATCGAGTTAGATGTATCGCCAGGGGAATGCGTTGCCATCGTCGGTCCGAGTGGTAGCGGGAAGAGTACATTGTTATACATCCTCGGTCTATTGCGAAAACCAGATCAAGGAGCATTTTTGATGAACGAACGGGACGTATTCGAATTAGATGAGGAACAACGTCGTCTGTTACGTCTACATGAAGTCGGGTTCGTGTTTCAGCAGGCCCACCTGATTCCCTACTTGACGGTGCTCGAGCAACTTGAGCTGATTCAGGAGAAGAGACAGATGGATGCGAAACAACTATTGACCGACCTCGGCTTAGGACACCGCCTGCATCATCTCCCGTCGACATTGTCGGGAGGTGAAAAGCAACGTGTCGCCGTCGCACGTGCCTTGATCAACTCCCCGCAACTCATTTTGGCAGATGAACCGACGGCGAGTCTTGATTATGAGAATGGACGACGTGTGATGGAGTTATTGGCCAAACAAGCACATGAAGAAGGGAGACGTGTCGTCGTCATCACACATGATGAACGCATGCTCGATGTGTGTGATCGCGTCCTTCGTGTGATTGACGGTACCTTGACCGAGCTCAACAAGGAAGAAGGGCATCACGACCAATTTGATGCAATTGATGAGTGAGCCATCCTCCAAGGCGAATGGCAACAAGGATTGATCCGTTCTCTGAAATGGTCGCCTCTTCGATACTCATCAATCGTTCGATGATATGATTCGATTCGAGTCGAATCCCCGAAAGACAGGAGAGTGCGCGAACGATTTCCTCTGGTCGACATTCGACTAGACGCGCAATCTCTTGTACCTCGGTGAGGAGGCTTGTTTGGTTATATAGAAAATAACGGTCGAGAATAACATCAAATACGAGTCCGATGATTCGTTCATCTCCTTCAATCGTCCACGAGAACGTTACTCCCCGTTCAAGCATCCCCTTTCTGTCGCTCAACACCATTTGTATCATTCGATAGATCTCTGACCTCTCCATATAGATATCCCCACCCTCCTGCTGTTGTCACTCCATCGTATCGTTCAAAATCATGTCTTTCCATGTGCCTTGATTCCTGATATTCACACGATTATGTTCTGTATGCCCTCTCCTTATGTAAGAAAACAGGACCGTATCGATTCGTTTCGGGTACAATAACGTTGAAAGGAGTCGGTATTAATGCAACGAAAATGGAAAATTGGATTGGCATCACTTTTCACAGGCTACTACGCGGTCAGCTACTATGCCTTCAAACGAATGACGCGGGGCAAACGAAAGACTCCGGAGATGTTACTCGCTCCATATACGGACGAAGATCGCAACTTTTATCATGACGTACCGTTCGAGCATGTCTCGATTCAATCTCGTGATGAGTACCGCCTCTACGGGCGTATCTATCGGAATGAGGGGTCAACAAAATGGATTGTGTTCGTACATGGATATACCGCATCACATAGTTTCATGGCCCCTCACCTCGCCATGTTCCATCGTCTCGGCTTTAACCTGCTTGCCGTCGATTTACGTTCACACGGTGAGTCCGAAGGAATTTATGCCTCATATGGTTTCCATGAAAAAGTCGATATGATCGACTGGGTGGACTGGTTGAAGACAGAGGAAACAGTCGATCAAGTCGGGCTTCACGGCGTCTCGATGGGAGCGGCCACCGTCTTGCAGACGACTCCGCTCACGAACGTCGACTTCGTCATCGCAGAATGTCCGTTTGACGATATGAAACAATTGATGCGTTATCAATTGAAAGAGTTACACCATATCCCAGCCGAGCTCATTTTACCGGGAATCGACTATTTCCTTTGGTCTCGTGCAGGGTTCACGATGAGACAAGTCCAACCGAAAAAGGCCGTCACGGAAACGACGACCCCAATCCTATTCGTACATGGTTCAAAAGATGATTTCGTCCCGACGTGGATGTCGGTCGAAATGAATGCATTGAACCGGAAGAACGACTTGGTATTGATCGATGGCGCAGAACATACCGATTGCATGATCAAGGACGCTCCTGCGTATGAGGAGGCGGTCACTCGCTTTTTGCATCGACATGGATTGGACCGGCAATCAAATCAAGTAGCACATGTAACACCATGACCGGCCAAAGGACACCCATCCCTAAATATAGGATACCTAGTCCGAATCCAACGATCCCTGTCGTGAAGACTCCCTTTATCCCTTGATAGGCATGGGCCACACCGAAAAGGGCGCCCCCGATTAAGGCGAGAGTCAAATCCGGGACCTCTATATAGAGGGAGATCGTGTATAGCAGGACTCCTCTGAAAATGAATTCCTCGGTCACGCCTGCAGTGACCGAGACGGCACCCCACGCTTGTTCCTCAGGTTTTGTCCGAGGGAGGAGCAGCTTCTCTAAATCGAGATCATAGTAAGGGCGTAACACATTTCGGAGACGTGCTGAAGTTTTTACCAACAGATAAAAGACGAGCGCCACGGTGACCAGGATGCATGACAAGTAAAAGACTTGCCATGCCTGTTCGTTCCCCGCTTCTGGTCCGAACCTCAATCCGACTTCTGATGGCGGTACTTGAAATAAAAAGATGAGGGCAACAATTAACAAGGTCAGCCCCCATGCCGATTTCACGGTTTGTTCATATACCCATGCCCGTCCTCTCGTTTCAATCAAGGGACGAATCAATTTGGCATTGAAGATTTGAACGATCAGCATGTAGCCGATAATGGCTGTAAAAATCAAACGTTCAAGCATCCATATCCACTCCTGTCCTTCCTCTTAGCTATATGCTACACTATTCGGGTATTGTCTAAAAGCTAGGAGGCGGTATCTTGAAACGTATGATGCTGCGACTGACCGGTTTCATTATTGTGCTCGTGCTTTTGCTCGGGGCAGTCGGCTGGCTCGGTCAACATGATAAAGTGAACAATGGATTGTATCGAACCTATTATGGAGAGAACGGTGTTCCGAACACACATCTGGCCGTCTATCAAGACGCTGCTGAAACATATGACGTGGACTGGCGCCTACTGGCTGCCGTTCACCGTGTAGAGACCATCTTCTCACACAGTTCGTCGATGCGTTCGTCTGTCGGCGCGATCGGACCTTTTCAATTCATGCCCCGTACTTGGCTCGGTTGGGAATATGATACCGATGACCAAAAAGGCGATGTCCCAGAAGACGAAGTGGATTTGACGGACCTTGCCTTGATTGAACAGTATGGCGGACTCGGTCGCGACGGGAACGGCGATGGAAAAGCTGACCCACATAGTCTAGTTGATTCTGCGCACACGGCGGCGTATTATTTAAGTGAACACGGTGGAAAAAAGACAGATTCAGTCACATCCGTCCGAAACGCTATCTTCGAATACAATCGAAGTGAGCAATATGTCAATGATGTCATGACGTACTTCGAGAACTATGAATCAAGCGTGACGTTCATGCCTGATGAGCGTGATACGCTTAGTCAACGAGTTGCTTATTACACGATTCGATATGTCGAGTGGTTTAAATCGCTCGGCTGATGCTTACATGAAAAAGTGAGGAATGGAAATGAACACGCATGTAGAAGAAGTAACCATCCGCGTCAAATCAATCTTCAATGAAGATAAAACGAAACGCTATATGCGAACGTATGAGTTCACCGATGTGGAGGATGGCGTCATCTGCGCCGTCATTATTTACTCGCCGCGGATGAGCGATGCCTTTTTGTCTGGCACGACGACACAGCGTGCTTATATGTTGATGCAAAATCATTTGTCACAACCGATTCGAGAAATGCGGGTCATCAGTCTCGTCCCGACACTCGCCATCAATGACAACCTTCCATACGTGGAGTCTCAACTCGATGAGACGAACTACCATTACGTCGAAGAGACGTTACAAGAGGTAGAAGCAAGCGGCGGGATGATCATCGTCGGTTGGGGGTCTCCAGGTCGCTTGATGCACCACGCGACATCTTACAAATCGCTCTTTGCGGATTATGAAGCGAACATGTATTGCATCGGTACGACAGCAAAAGGCGAGCCACAACAGATTCGAATGGCAAACGAGAATACCGTTCTCGAGGCGTTCAACAACGAATCGGTCAAACCGAAGTTTCGTATCGTGAAAGAAACGAAAAAAGACGACTCTCCGTGAGTCGTCTTTTCATATGCCAATCCAAATGGAAAGACCGAACAGTATGAAGAATATACCGGACCACATGTAATCGGACGGTTTGATGTCAATCCGCTCATAGACGGTCCGTTTTCCACTTGTGAAACCTCTCGCCTCCATGGAGAAGGCGACACGTTCAGCACGTCGGATTGAACCTGCCATCAGTGGAAGAAGTAGTTTCGGGACATGCCGAATCCGCTCCCATTTCGTATCAAGAGGTACACCGCGAAGACGATGCGCGTATTGTAGCTGATGCATCTCCCGTTGCATTAACGGAAGGAAGCGGAATCCGACGAGCGCACTATAGGCAATCGTCGGAGAAAGCCTTGCCTGTTGCATCAAACTCATGACGAAACGTTTCGAATCGGTCGTCAACATAAAGAGGAGCGACAGTACGGTGAATGCCAACACACGTAGACTAAGAGACATGGCGATACGTGCCTCTTCTTTTGAAATGTCTTGACCGAGAAGGGTTACCCACGTCTCTCCCCCAAGCTCCTTCCCAAACACGAGCGTCGTCCAAAACGTCCCGAGTGCCGTGACGAGAAAAGGAATCAAAAACAGGCTCCACTTCTTCCATGAAACGTCCGTCGCCAGTAATTGAATCGTCAACGTACCGACAATGATGACGAGCGGGGTCCACGGGTTATAAAACAAGGCCAGCCCGAACATGATGATCGTCATCGTCCCAAACTTGATCGTCGGATTCATATCATGGAGTGACATCGTTGCCGTCCTCCCGCTAGTCGATAATGACGAAGTCTCTCCGTGTCCCCCCAAAGCTCATCCCCGAATGGTCCTGAGAGTTCCCCATCCTTCATCAAATAGAACGTATGGGCGATATTGGCGAACGATAAGTCATGGGTCACGAACAAGATCGTCTGTCCCTTTGCCGCATGTCGCTTCATCAAAATCTCTAGTGCATGGAGTGACGGCTCATCCTGACCTGCCGTCGGTTCATCGAAGGCAAGCAACTGTTTGTTTGAGAGTAACTGAATCCCGACGGCGAGTCGTCGCTTCTGTCCATGACTGAGTGACAATGGATGGAGGACTCGTTTGTCCTCGAGGGTTAGCTCATCCAATACGACATCAATCGATTTCTCATGACCAAACTGTAGCTCTTGCTCGATCGAGTTCATGAAAAATAAGTGTTCCGGAGATTGGGGAACGAGTCCCACCCGGCGGTCACACTCCGTCAAACTTCGTAAAAACGTCGACTTCCCACTCCCATTTGGTCCCAATATGGCAATCACTTCCCCGATACGAGCTTGAAGGGTCACCCCTTTTAATCGAAATGAGTCACGCACCACCTCGTCGACCACGTAATGCTCGATTGCTTGTCGTGGCGCAGGCGACGGTTTGAATGAAAAATCATCGACCGGCTGAAACGGTTCGTTCCGTACAATCCGTCCTTGGTCGAGTTCGATGTGCCAATCAAAAAAGTCTCCCCACAAGTGCGCGCGATGTTCGACAACGATGACGTTCACGTTGTCTAAGTGATCGAGCCAGTCGACGAATCGATTCGCGGTCACTGGGTCAAGGTGCGTCAACGGCTCATCGAGAAGCAACCATTTTGGTTGTCCAACCATGGCGCAGGCGACGGCAATCCGTTGTTTCTCCCCGCCTGACAAGGAATCGATGAGACGATTTCGGTAATCGGTCAGTTGGAGTGACTCGAGAATCTCCGTCACACGCTGATCGATTACCTCGACCGGTGTCTGCAAATTTTCGAGTGTGAAGATGAGTTCCTCTTCCACCCGTTCCATCACGAACTGCGTGTCCGGGTCTTGAAATACGGTCCCGACCTGCTGATTGATTTCGCCTGGTGCGTATTCGTCGTAAATCCGTCCAAACAGTTCGAGTCTGCCTTCTAGGACTCCATCACAATTCTCTGGATAGAGACGGTTGAACAGCGCGAGCAGGGTCGACTTCCCGCTTCCGCTCGTTCCTGTCAAAATCGTGCGTCCAGGTCGTATGGAAAGTGACACATCTTTTATGATGGTGTCCTGACTTTCGGGGAACCGGAATGAAAGCGATTCTGTCTCAACCATGGACGTTCCCACTCCGAGCGATCGCATAGCCACGAAGTGACCCCGTCTTGAGCAACAGGTCACTGAGTAACTTCCCACCGATTCCTGCGATGACCATGCCGCTGACCGCGCGCAGCCCGAACATCGTCGCCACATATCCTGGTTCAAGCATCGCAAATCCGCTCATGAAGTAGGTATACACGAAACTCGTGACGGCCGAGCCAAATCCAGCTAGCATGAGAACCCATAGCTCATATCGACGATAGCCTGTCATCGCAAAGACAGCTTCAGCCCCAAGACCTTGGACGATGCCGACCAAGATGATGCGTGGTCCGATCGCATTTCCAATCAACATCTCAATCGTCGCTGCCATCACTTCCGAGATAAAGGCAGCACCCGGCTTCCGGATGATGTACGCCGAGATGATCGACACGATGAACCAGATACCGAAAATCCATTCATAGGCGATCGGCCCGATCAATCCCGCCCATAAGTTCCCGATATGGACGAACAGTAAGTAGACGACGGCAAAGACGACAGACAATACGGAGACGAGAACGACCTCTTTCAATTTCCACGATTTAAGCATGTCGTCCTCCATGTGACGGACTGTTCACACTGAACGTCACCGTCATGACGACGTGTCGATTCTTCTCGCGCGTCCGATTGAACGCCGCCTCATAATACGAGAACACATCATCCAAATTCCCATGAATGCCGGATGCGTAGTGCATGGAGTCATTATAGACACCGGCCTGTTTCGCTTGTTCAATTTCATCATAGATGAGATCCATGTAGTTCTCTGCACCCATCGGATAGAGCGCGAATTGTGAAGAGACATACTGTTCTCTTGAGGACCTGTTCAGTTGTTGTGGTGGGGCATCGAGTGCTTCATCCCCTGCCGAATCTCCCGGACATCCGACGGAGAAGGTTCCGCTCATCGAGACATGGCGTCCTTCTTCCGAAGCCAGGCTCAACACGGTCCGTGCGACGTCGAATACGTGCTCGGCACGACCACGGATCACGGTCGATACATCATCCGTATGTCGCCAGACACCCGTCATATTTGTTCCTTTCAATGCCCCTTTGATCGTCCCGATAAAGTCATCTGTCATCGGGCTAAGCGTGAAGCGAAATCCGACAATCTGACTCGTGCCACATGATTCATTCATCTTGTTTCCCCCTCTTTATGTGTTTGCACAAAAAAAGCCGCATTCATGAGAATGCAGCAACAAAATCTATACAAACTTGCATAGAGAAAGTGCCGCACTTCCTCACGCCAGTATTACCTGGATCGAGTTATAAGGGATCGGAGCCATGCTCACATCTCAGCCGAAGCACCCCTAGTGCAGTCATTGATATGCGGTTACTTATGCAGTCACAGTATAGCGATGTTTCGTCAGTTTGTAAACGGTCAATCTTAATAGGTGACGAGTTGGCCATTACCAGGGAGTGGGTCATGGAACGAATCCCATGCCGCTACCATCTCCTTATCCGTCAACAAGCAGGCGTCAAGTGATTGTTCGACCGTCTCCCGGTCCATCCGTTGTCCGATGAGAACCAATTCGTTCTGTCGGTCTCCGTACGGCTCGATGTAATCTTCACGCAGTTCAGGTTCTGTTGCGAACATTGCCTCTCGTTCACTCTCCGGAAGGGTCGCTAACCAACGACCGGCATGTTCGAGCGTCGATGCGTATCCGGCCTGGGAGAAGAGACAGGCAAGGTCGTTCCGTGACGCGATCCACAAGAAGCCTTTGGCACGGACTATTTCTTCAGGATAGTGCTCCATCCAATTCATCAAGCGCTCAGGGTGGAACGGTCGACGACGACGGTAGACGAACGAGCTGATGCCATACTCCTCCGTTTCCGGCGTATGTTCTTCTGCCTCAAGTTCTTGAATCCATCCCGCCGCACGCATCGCCTGATCGAAATCGAACAACTGGACGTCGAGTAGATCGTCTAACGCTACGTCGGAGTATGTTGAAGTCAATAATCGGGCGCTCGGGTTGAGTGTCTTAAGTAGCCCCTTCATCTCCTGCAGTTCCGCTTCAGACACCCGGTCTGCCTTATTCAACACGATGATATCCGCAAATTCGACTTGGTCGACGAGTAGGTCGACGACTTCACGGACATCTCCTGTATCGACGGCTTGTTGACGTTCCATGAGCGATTCACCAGAATTGAAATCTTTGAAGAAGCGGTACGCATCGACGACAGTGACCATCGCATCGATATAGACACGGCTCGTCAAATCGATTCCGAGCGCATCATCGGCATACGTGAACGTCTGCGCAACGGGAATCGGCTCTGAAATCCCAGAAGACTCGATGATGATGCCATCGAGGTCACGATCCTTTGTCAACTCATAGACCGCTGTCAGCAAATCCTCACGTAGGGTACAACAGATGCACCCGTTCGAGAGTTCGACTAATTTTTCATCGGTACGGGAGAAACCACCCTGTTCAATCAATTTCTCATCAATGTTTAACTCGCTCATATCGTTCACGATGACCGCATATTTTTTATCTTCCCGGTTATGTAAGATGTGGTTGAGCAGTGTCGTCTTTCCGCTACCAAGATAACCCGAGAGTACTGTAATTGGAATTCGTTTCATATTGATGAACCTCCATTAAATCGTAATCATTACTTTTTATATATTGAAACGACTGATTCGATTTGTCAACAAAAAAACACGCCACACGGACGTGTTTTGAAAAACATGCTTTTATTCTTCCAACGCTTTTCGTTCTGCTTCCGAGCGGGGATAGGCGTTCGCTTGCCACTCCGCCCGATAGATGGAGTCGAGTTGCGTCAACCCGACCTCATCCTCGTCCTTGTCAGAATCGACACTCGGCACCTCGTCCCATTTTGGGTCGAGATAAGAATGATCTTCTTCCCGCGCTCGATTTTCTTGCAACTTTTGAATCCCCATCTTGACCGCTGCCGCAACTGCCAACCCAATACCTGCTCGAACTAACAGTCGTTTCACCATTGCATGTCCTCCTCAACGCCCAAAGCGATACAGCATGTCCTCCTCAACGCCCAAAGCGATACAGCGGCATCCCTTTCACATCCGTATCCGTGATAAATACCGATCCAGCATCCGGATATTCGGCTAACGCTTCCTCATCCATCCCCTCACGAGCCGTCGTGATGGCCAATCGATTGAGCCCATCCCCGATAAAGGCGCATGATGTAACATTCGGTGCAGGAACGTGAACTTCTAACAGTTTTTCACCGGTTGATGGATTCCAGCGAGACACTTTACCTCCAGCGTAATGCGCGATCCATAAACACCCTTCCGTATCCGATATCATACCATCCGGGAAGCCATCCTCGTCTGCGAAATCGATGACGACCTTTCCATTTGATAACGTACCCGCCTTCAAATCAAAATCATATTGGCGAATCGTTTCAGTCGGTGTATCGATATGATAAAAAACGGAATGGTCAGGAGACCACGTCAACCCGTTCGAAAGTGTGAGCTCATTCATGAGTGTCGTCGTCGTACCATCCCGATCGACACGATACAATGTCGCTTGATTCTCTTTGTCTTCGAGATGAAGCGTTCCGGCGAAGATTCGACCGTATGGATCGGCTTTTCCGTCATTAAACCGCAATTGACCGTCCGGATCATCCAACTCGACAATCTTCTTCAAGTCCCGATTGATCTCATCCCATTCATAAATGCCGTCCTTCAAACCAAGGACAACGCCATCCGTCACTTTCGGAATGACGAAACCGACTTGTTTCCCGACTTCAAACGACGAGATTTCATCCTCACGTTCGTCATACCACCACAATGTATGGCCTTCGATATCTACCCAATAAAACCGCTTCAGCTCGGCATCCCAACACGGACCTTCACCAAGCGTATTTCGTACACGAATCCACAACGACGCATCTACTTTCTCCATCACTTAGCCTCCACTCTATCCATTAGTTCAGAAATCTATTCCCCTCTCGCATGGGGACTATGCATGAATCCAGAAAATCGTGTTGGATTTTCACCGTCGTCCGTTCGTTTTGCTATAGTGAAAGAAACGTAGAGAGGGAGTGAATGGCTTGTCGAAATGGGATGAACGATTTAGTTCGGAAGAGTATGTGTATGGGACAGAGCCAAACGAATTTTTACGCGAATGGGTCACGTTTCATCAACCTGAAAGAAAACGTGTATTGGCCATCGCGGAGGGCGAAGGTCGAAACGCGGTGTGGCTCGCCACGCTCGGCTTTGAAGTCGAGATATGGGACGTTTCTATAGCAGGGATCGACAAAGCGAAACGCTTGGCGACGTCACGAAACGTGTCCATTCAGACGAAACAGATCGACTTGAATGAAGCCGATTGGCCAAACAAGGCGTATGACATGGTCATCTGTATCTTTGGCCACTTTCCTCCACACGTCAGAGAAAAGGTGTTTACGGGTATCCAACAAACGCTTCGACCTGGTGGTTTGTTCCTGAGTGAAGTCTACTCTACACATCAACTCGCTTACGGGACAGGTGGACCAAACGACGCCTCACTTCTTTACACCGAAGAGATGTTCCACCAACTCGATGACGATTTCGTCCCTCTCGTCCTAAACGAGACGGTCGTCTGGCGAGAAGAAGGCACACTCCATCACGGTGAATCCGCAGTGATTCAATATGTAGGACAAAAACGGTAAAAAAAATGGCCTCCCCGAGATTCGAGGAGGCCATTGTTTACTTCGCGCCTTCGACGTTCATATGCTTACTGCGGAGTTGTCCACATGCCGCATCGATGTCTGTCCCGTGCTCGAGACGGACGCCTGTGTTGACGCCACGCTTTTTCAAGATGTCGTAAAACGCCATGATGTCCTCAGGCGTGCTTCGTTCATATTGGATGTGCTCGTTGACCGGGTTATATGGGATCAAGTTGACGTACGACTTGTCTTTGATGTCTTCGATCAAGTCAGCGAGTTCTTCCGCATGTACCGGCAAATCGTTCACTTTCGAGAGCAGGATATACTCGAACGTGATCCGTTTGTTCGTCTTCTCGACGTAGTAACGAATCGATGGCATGAGTTTATCAAGCGGGAACGCCCGGTTGATTTTCATGATGCGAGTACGTAATTCATCGTTTGGCGCGTGTAGAGAGAGCGCCAAGTTGATACGTAGATCAAGGTCTGCGAACTTGTAGATCTTATCCGCGAGTCCGCTCGTCGACACGTTGATCTTACGCGGAGCGATCGCAAGTCCACGCTCATCTTTGACGACACGCAAGAAGTCGACCAAGTTGTCGAAGTTATCGAACGGTTCGCCGATTCCCATGACGACGATATGGCTGACGCGGTCCCCTTCGCCCTCTTCATCGAGGAAATGTTGGACGGTCATGATCTGCTCGACGACCTCAGCAGCCGTCAAGTCACGAGTCTTCTTCAACAAGCCGCTCGCACAGAAGCTACATCCGATGTTACAACCGACCTGAGTCGTCACACAGACCGAACGTCCGTATTTGTGACGCATGAGCACCGTCTCGATGTAGTGCCCGTCATGTAATTTAAGTAAGAATTTGACCGTCCCGTCGCCCGCTTCTTGTTTGACGAACAGTTCTTGTGTTGAGATGACATATTTCTCTGTTAAGTAATCACGCACCTCATCACGTACGTTGAGGTCGTCCATCGATTTGACCCGGTCGATGTAGAGCGAGTCCCAAACTTGACGTGCGTGGAAGGCACCGTATCCCGCTTCCGTACACTCGTTTGTGAGTTGATCGAACGTCAACCCGTATATAGATGATTTCATTGTAATCTGTCCTTTCTCTAATCCGCATACGTACCATTGTAGCGGACGTGAGAGACGGGTGCAACTTACGAATAATCTGGAGGCGTCGGTCGTGTGACGAACTGTTCGAACGCATAAGCGACTCGGATTAAATCACGCTCCGCATAGCTCGTCCCCGTGAACGAGAGTCCGAATGGGGCACCGCTCTTTTTCAAATGATATGGGATTGTAATCGTCGGATGACCTGCTTTTGCAGCCATGTCATAGTTCATGTCATGTGGCAGCACGAGTGCGTCCAGTTTATGTGACGCAAGCAATGTGTCAATCCCTTCCGTTTTCGCGAGACGGACGTCCTCGATGCGTCGGTTGAGATAGTTCGCTTCAGTCAGTTTTCCAGATTTGGCGTTCGCTTCTTCAAAGATGGTCTGGCCGTGCGGAATCGATTCAGGATGTTCTTCGTTCCACTCGATCAAATCGGAAAGCGTTTTAAACGGCACGGTCGTATTGGCAAGATACGCCTCGACCCCGAGCTTGAATTCGTCGAACAGGATGTCCGCCTGATTTAGCGCCTCATGCTTTGGTAGCGTGACCTCGACGAGTTCGACCTCGGCTTGCCGAAGCAATCGGAGCGCCTGTTCATACAATCCGACTTCTTCTTCTGAAATGTCTGGTTTGACGAACCCGACGCGCATCCCGACCGCTTGACGGACATCGAGACATGTCACATAAGGCGGTCCGACTGGAGTTTCCCACGTCGCAGGATCAGCCGAATCTTCACCGCACATTGTCTGTAAGGCGATGACCGCATCACGAAGCGTACGCGCCATCGGTCCCGCCGTATCTTGAGAACGTGAAATCGGGATGATTCCGGAGCGACTGATTAATCCGACCGTCGGCTTGATCCCGACGATGCTGTTATGGACACTCGGATGGACGATTGAACCGCTCGTCTCAGACCCGACTGCGAGAAGCGTGAGGTTTGCCGCGACCGCAGAAGCCGACCCTGAGCTTGATCCCCCGACATCCAACCCGTCGCCGTATGGGTTCATCGTCTGTCCACCGACGTCACTCCAACCGTTCGGCATATTTTCTGTTAAAAAGTTCGCCCACTCGGACAGGTTCGCTTTCCCCAAGATGATGGCGCCGTCAGCCCGCAACCGTTTGACGAGCTCGGCATCTCGAGCGGCGAAATGATGTCGCATCGCGGCAGCACCTGCAGTCGTTCGCATCAGACCGTTCGTCTCGATATTGTCTTTGATTAAGACGGGAATGCCGAGTAGCGGTTTGCGTACCCCTTTTCGGTACGCCCGGTCTGCTGCCTCTGCCTCGAATAGGGCGTCTGGATTGATTTGAATGACGGCATGAAGCCGTTCATTATACGTCGCAATCCGTCCTAAATAATAGGCGGTCACGTCTCTCGCCGTGAATTGTCCTTCTTTATACCCACGATGCGCACGTTCAATCGTCAGTTCATGTAATTGGATTTGTTCCATCATGCATTCCTCCTTTATCTCTCCCCCTTTATTCGTGCTCTATGTCTGATTTCCTTTTCGTATCGCCAAGTCGATGTGTTCTTGATACACTTAAGAAAAAACAGGAGGTCCCAATGACTCGCTCCTATGTCTTTGTGCTGCTTGCCGTATTCGGCCTATTTTTCTTACAGCTATACGGTGAAAATGTGCCTTATGGTACGCTCATTTCCATCGGCTTGATTGGATTCATCTTCGTCTTGACGGTTTTTCAGTTGAAACGAAAACCGAATCATTGACGAATGTATTTTGAGGGTGGTATGATGCTCTCACCAACTACATATCGATATCAAGAGTGAACGAGAGATCTGGCTCCGCGACTTCACAGCAACCTGCCTTAGGCAAGGTGCTACGACCAGCAAGGGAAACCTTGGACGATATGACGAAAGCGCTCATGTCATCCGACGTGAGCGCTTTTTTGTTGAATGACGATTTGGAGGGAACGACAGTATGGAAAAAGCAACATTCGCAGGCGGCTGTTTTTGGTGCATGGTGACGCCATTTGAAGAATTACCAGGGATTGAAGGTATCGTATCCGGCTATATGGGCGGACAGGTTGACAATCCGACATATGAACAAGTGAAAACAGGGACGACGGGGCACCTCGAGGTCGTTCAAATCACATATGATCCATCTCTTTTCTCATATGAGCGTCTTCTCGAGCTATATTGGATTCAGACAGATCCGACGGACGATGAGGGGCAATTCCAAGACCGAGGGCCACAGTATGCACCAGCCATCTTCTACCACACGGAAGAACAACGAATCTCGGCTGAGGCGAGTCGCGATGTGTTGGAGGGGAGCGGACGCTTCACGGCTCCGATCGTCACGAAAATCATTCCGGCGACGACGTTCTTCGCTGCAGAAGACTACCATCAGGATTATCATAAAAAAAATCCGAAGCATTACAAGGAAGACCGAGCGATCTCAGGACGTGACGAGTTCATCGAGGAGAACTGGACCGAGACGGTATGATCTTCAATGGACGCGAATTCAATGATTCGCGTCTTTTTATAAGCTCATGAATCGGGAAAAGGAATGTAATGATTCAAACATCCGATAAGGAGGATTCATATATGAAGACTCGTACAAAAATCATCATCGGAATCATCGGTGTCGCCATCCTCGCCATCGCCTGGTGGCTGATTTCCCCACTATTTTTAACCGAGACGGTCGACGAAGGATTGCCGCCGACAGCTGTCGAATCACCGTCTCCAGAAGAAGAGACGGAGGAAGATTCAGCCGAGACACCTGACGCACAACCGAGTCCAACCGAAGTGGTGGGTGTGTTCATGGACGGGGAGAAAAACTATGAGACGACCGGCACAATCCACTCGGTCGAGACAGAAGACGGGACGTACCTCCGATTTGAAGAGTTCGAGACGATGAACGGTCCTGACTTATTCGTCTATTTGACGAAACCAGGACAAGAGACGACCCAAGGCGTCAGTCTAGGAGCGTTAAAAGGAAACATCGGGAATCAAAACTATTTGATCCCTAAGGATGTGAATCTAGAAGAGTACAATACCGTTGTCATCTGGTGCCGTGCGTTTAGCACGACGTTCGGGACGGGAGAACTGACTGGATCAAGTGAATGAACAGACTGAAGGGTGGCTGAATGAATCGGCCACCCTCTTTTCAATTGAAATTGCCTAAAAAAATAAAGACCAATCATCCAACCTCAAATGAGAACATGCTATCATATATGTAAATAAGTGTAATTCAATTGAGGAGATACGAATATGGAGCAGACATTGACACAACCGTACAAACACTACTTTCGGAAACGTTTCTTTCTATTCTTCATTCCAATGATGGTGGTCGGCATATTATCCGAACCGATGATCATTCGGAATCCATTCGAAGAGCTCGAAGACTATGGGGCATTCGTATTATTCTTAGGAATTTATATCCTAGTACTCGGTGGATGGGCAGCGTTTATGACGTCGATGATGTGGCGGCACAGACAATTAAAATAAAAAAGTAATCATTTTATATTGGTACTTGATATTTTTTAATCAATAGTCCACTGTGAACGCTAGAACAAAATTGACAGTTTTTGATTTTTACCATTTTACACTACTGCCGAAGAATCTGAATCCCGGTAGAGTCGTTGAGGCTAGATTATCTGGAGTAAATAGATTTGGTGGAAAAATTAGTTCGACACATCAATATTTATCAAATATATCAGCAAAACTTCAAAGCGACTCAAATCTCTACAGCTCTAAAGATATAAGACAGACAGTATATAAGTACTTGAAAATAACGTATGAAGACGCCCTACATGAATTTGACGAAAATACATGTTCATAAAAGAAGAAACTCAACATATACCGGTACTGGATCATAGCATGGTTAGGGGAGTACGCTCTACTTCTATAATGGGCATCCTTCTGAAATCGTATATGAACAGAATCACCTCAACGCAATCAACGAGAAAACAGGTGAGGTCAAGATGAGTCAAAGCGTTTCCGTGTTAAAACAGGACTTTCATCAGCTTCGTCAGGCCGAGACTACCGACGCCCTCCCACAAATTTTGAGAGAGGCCGAAATTGCCTCTTAGACGTTTATCGTATTTCTAGGTGCCATCATGAACCATGAGCGTTCCGAATGAAACTCAAAGAGTTTGGAGAGGCGAATGAAGTTGGTCCGATTCCCTTTCTTCAAATTCCTCTAAGACTTCAATCTGGAGGAATAGACTGCACTGACCGCACGGCAGCTGAGGCAATTGAAGCAGTTGAAACAGCTAAACTGGATCGAACAACCATCCAAAAGTGAAAAGTTCTCTGGCAAGTCAAAGATTCAGTTGAAAAGACTGAGGGATTTGGTTCGGACCTTGTCATCATCGATGACCTGACGTATATGGTCATTGGCCAACGAGAAGTCAATCTCTTCTTCCATCTCGTCAATCACCTTTATGAACGTAGTTCGATCATCCTAACCTCGAACAAAAGCCCCAATCAATCGAAGTAATGATTGGAAAACAGTGCATCACGACTGCGAAACTGGACCGCCTACTTCAGCGTATCGAAATCATGCATAGCGATTAAGAAAGTAATCAGTCACATTTAAATTGAATGATCCAAAAAGCGTCTTTTAGTATTAACTTATGAAATTAACAAAGAAAAGTATTTTAACTAAATTCTTGAGCGCTTTCTGTATTTACCCCCCTTTGAAACCCCTTCTTTTTCCATCCAATCTAACTGTATTTGTATAAGCACTTTAATAAGAGTGGTTAAATTATCTGAATACAAGTTAAAGAAAAGCTCGGCAAACTTTAATATTCCATGAAATATAAAAATGAGGAAAAAGTAAATGAGACAAATAATCAACGTAGTATTCATATCAAAATTTGAAGTATTTGAAAGTAAGGCAATCAGTGTAACACCAATTCCTATGTAAGGTATTGCGATACCGAATTTTTTAATATTCCTATCTCTTTCTTCGGTAATTGAATTGATTACTATGTTTAATTGAGTCGCCTTTTTTATTTTAAACTCATTTATTAACTTCCTTTCCAATTGCTTTTTATATTCTTTGTTATCATTCACAAAATAAGTAGTGTATCTCTCTAAATGAGTGATATAAAGAAGCATCAAAATGCAAAAAGTAACTACAATACCGCAGATCCATTTTATATTTTCTTCGTCCATGCCTTTGGCATTAAATAGTAAGAATAAAAACCCTAATACTATAAACACTAAAAAAGTAATATTTATCCAAAATTCTTTGGTTATAGCACGCTTTTTAAAATGTCTATAATTACTATAATTTTTTTTGTGATAGATAATGATTTCCCTCAAAACAATTCCACCTTTTTAGTGTTCATTTAAATACATCTATCTATAATAACTAAAGCAACTTGATATAACAATATATTTTTTGTTAAAAAAGTGAATATATTACCTTTTCGTAGTTTTTATTTACAAAAAACACATTACCACATTCAATGTTGATATAGTTGACGCGTTCATCTTCAATTTTCTTCGCATTTAAAAGTAAATTGAAGATGGTTATTTCAAGCTCAACATTATTTTGAATTTATACGAATCACTATTACAAATCACTATAATGAAATTTTTTAATGATGAATTATAAAATTAAATGCAACATCTGAACGTGAATAAAAAAATCCCATGACGATTCCCTCGTGTAGAATGAAGTCACCACAACACACATTCACACGGAGGAATCGACATGAGCTACCCTATCTTACCACAGCGGAACGCGTGGAATAGAGACGTCTCTGGAACTCGGGATGTCCAAATCCATCGCAAGTAGGCTCGGGCGTCATCCCTCGACCGTTTCACGGGAAATCAGAAGGAAACCCGACTACGATTCAAGATGTACACAGGAACGCTACGAGAAAAAGAAGTCCAATTGCGGTGCCAAGACGAAGCTCGACGAGGCAATCCACCGAACAATCACCGAGAACCTGTGGGCAACATGGTCCCCCGAATAGATCGTCGGTCGTCTCTTCGATGGGGAAATCTCCTTCTCGACCATATATCGCTGGTTCTACTCGAAGCTTATCAACGTGCGGACAACCGTACTTCACAAAAAGGGCAAGTGTCAATAGCCGGTAGAGACACAGGGGCAATTCAACGTAAGACGCCAAGCGGCCCAGGAGAGGTGCGTGCACGTAAAACGTTCGGTCACTGGGAGCTCGACACCGAGGTCTCCGGGCATGGATGGGAAATCGAAGGCATGCGTCGCGACGTTCGTCGAACAATAGAACAGGATCTACATCGCCCTTCCAATCACAAACCTGGACAAGGAGTTCAGCTGTCACGGGCGAATCCGAACGTACAACTTTATTTCATTGACCCGTACGCGTCCTGGCAAAGTGGGGGCAACGAGAATGCTAACGGTCTTATACACGAGTTCTTACCGAAAGGAACGAACTTCGCGCAGGTCGATGACGTAAAACTCGCAGAGGCGCTCGCCAAAAATCAACGGGCTGCCGAGGAAATGCCTCGGCTGGCGAACAGCACACGAGGCATTCAACAATGAAATGCTGCACTTAATTTGACAAACCATAACTACAAAAAAATGATGAACGCCATCTCTTTTTATCGAGACTCGCCTAGTTATGTCCCAGAACCCCCTTATTTCAAAAGTTAAAAAGAGCCCAACATTAACAATGTCGACGTAATAGTACATTCTTAATAATTGTCTATTCCGCTTACCTAGTTATGTCCTCACAATTGACCGTGTGAAAAGATTTACGCACATCAAGCCCGGCGAAAGTCATCGGAAATCTCCACAAAATCAACGTATATTCGAAAAACCAATTCATTTCTTCATCAACCAAAGAAGCTAAATTGACTTGACTACAACAGAAAACCTCCCGAAATCAAAAGAAATATTGAGACAGGTGACTCCACAAAAAATCGAAATAGTTCTCCTCATTTTTCTGGATTTCTTATTCATCCAGTCAATTGATCATCTCAAGTCGTTTCCTATCTAATTTTCCAACCGCTGTATAAGGCAACTCCTCCACAAACACGATTTCTCGAGGAAGCTGGTATATTGTCACTTGTTCGCGCAACCAGCTCACTAGTGCCTCTTCTGTCAATACTTCATCATACACCTGTACATATGCCTTCAAAATGTGACCCGCGTACATATCCTCTATCCCGATGACGGCGGCGTCCTCGACATTCGGATGGTCGCGCAAAACCGTCTCGACTTCCCCAGGATAAATATTGTTTCCTGCCGAGATGATCAAATCGTCTGTTCGTCCACACAAAAAATAATAGCCGTTCTCATCCCGGTATCCGACATCACCCGTTTGAATCCAGCGGTTCTTCCTGCTTTGCATGGACCACTTATTTCGTATGCAAAATTCCCCGATGGCGCCTGGCTCGACTTCCGCTCCATCTTTCACTACCTTTAAGTCTCCTCCCGGAAGCCTTCTCCCGAGTGTGTTCGCATCATAATGTAAATCTTCTGGTGTGGCGATCAGATTCAAGCCTGCTTCCGATGTTCCATATAGATTGTATAAGACGCTCCCCAACTCGTTATGGACTTCACGGACTAAAACGGGATGAAGCTTCGCACCACCGGACGCGATACAAGCGAGAGAATGAAGTGATGTTGGATCGTGTCGTAACATTTTATGGATCATGAGCGGGACGACCGTGAGTACTTCTACCTTGTGTCGCCGAATGAGGTCACAGGCTCTTTGTACATCAAAATTCTCCTGAATGACAACCTTTTTCCCTAACGCGAGAAAAGATAAAAGAATGGCGATGCCGTAGCCATGATAAATCGGTGTGGCAATATAGGCAGTGTTGAATGATGGCAACTGCAACTGGTTCAATAAAGCCGTGAATGGAGCTAGAAAGTGAAAGAGGGATGGTTTATGAGTCACTTGTTTCGGTTTTCCGGTAGTACCGCCGGTCAACAGCACGATTTTCCCGCTCGAGGCGGCCGGTAGTTTTTCTTTATGAGGTCGCTTCGACCTCGATAAACTATTGATTGATACCTTTTCCTCATGATAGCTGACAAGTGTCGAACGTTCGTAAGACGAGTTTTCAATTAAGTTTTCAAACTTATCATCGTAAATCAAAAGATCGAATGGCTGTTCTTCTACAAGTCGGTTGAACTGCAGTTGGCTCATCGATGAATGAAGCATGTAGATGTCAGCACCGAGTCGTGAAGCCGCAAACATCCCTTGTACGAAAGACGCGTGGTTTTGACAAAGAAACGCTACTTTTTGTCCCTTTTTGACCCCAAACTGATCAGCGAAATGATAAGCGAGGTGTTCACAGCGTGTCTTTAGCTCCTTAAATGTCACTGTTTCTCGACTATCCACTAAAGCCGTATTTTGACTCCCTACTTTTTCCGTCAATGTAAAAAGCAGCATCAAGTTGATTCCGTTTTGACGGACTGTGACGAATAGACGGACTAGGTTTGATGGTGATAGAAAATGGAGCTGCGACAAGACTTTCAATAACTTAACCATTCTTATTGTCACGCTCCTTTCTCTTAAGTAATGTAGGGACCATCCAGTCTATCGGTCTTCTGAAAACAAGAGACGCTACTTGACCGAGGAACAACCACCACGGCTTATATACTGGTCGTTTTGTATACAGGGCATGTCCAATCAGTTCCGCCACATGTACCGGTGACATGGCAGGTGAATGCTGATAAGCCAGCGTTTGTTTAATCATCGGTGTTTTTACTAGCGGTAGATATAGAGCCGTCGTGGAAATATTTTTGATTGTGAGTTCCGGACTCGCGGAGCGAAACCACGTATCGAACGCGGCTTTTGATGCCTGATAGGCCGCCCAGTGAGGAAAATGATGAAGTAACACATTGATGGTCGACACATTGACGATCTGCCCGTTCTTCTTTTCGAGCACCGGAATGAGCGATAAAATCAATTGAACCGGAGCAAAATAATTGATCGCCATCGTCCGAGTGAAGTCATGGTCTCGATCGAGTGACTCAGTGATGGGACGATTGATGGAGATTCCAGCATTACTGACGAGAACATCCAATCCGTCCGGTAGTTGATGGAGATACGCCAACAATTCATTCCTTTCTTCTACATTTCGAAGATCTGCCGGGAACACGGTCACTGTGGCTGATCCCTTCTCGATTTCAGACTTCATGACGTTCATGTCTGCTTCTCTACGGGCTACGAGAATCAGATGGGCGGTTGTATCCGTTAGTAAATAAGCGAACGCCTGCCCGATTCCTGAGCTCGCTCCAGTAATCAATATCGTTTTCCGATCCAGCTCTGATTTCATTTTCTGATGATTGAAGGAAGGAAATCGAAACAGAAATCTCTCGAGTAACGTGTAGTCATACATATAGCCAGCACCTTTTATTTATATTCGTCTCTTCAAGCTAAAAAAAACCTAGACAATCATTTGGCCATACATGACAAACAGCAGCGTCCACTTTAATTGAAAAGGACCTGCTGTTCAAACCTTCCGTTTATCTTTTATACACTCTTCCCATTCGCATATCGAGTGAAATTGTCGAGGATCGCCTGCCAGCCTTGTCGTTGCATTTCAACCGGATTCATCGACTCCGCATCAAACACCTCGACCACTTTCGTCTGATCACCTTCTGAAGCAAATGAAATTCTGACTCTCCGTTCATCCTCCAGACGATACTGAATGAGCTCATTTACTTCAACTTCCTCATATACCCCTTCAAAATCAAAGCCCATGCTTTGATCTTTTGCTTCCATCCGACTACGAAACTTCCCGCCGACCCGTAAGTCGTTCTCCGCCTCAATTGTGTGCCAATCGTCAGACGCATGATTCCATTGTTTGATATGTTCAGGTTCTGTCCAGAATTTCCAGACTGTGTCGATTGGTGCATCGACGAGCGTTGATATCGTCACGACATTTGAATCCATGATTCGTTTCCCCTTTATTCTACAATTTTTGATCAATCACGAATGCGCTGCCCGTCCTATATGACGAACGCAATATGAGATTACTTCCCTATCGATCACATCTTCTCCTGCTCTCATTTCAACGATTGAAAGATACTTAAAACAAAAACCTTGAATGGCACTCAAAATCGAGTTCATTCAAGGTTTTTTTCATTTCATAATTGAAGCTTAACTCTTGGCAATCCCAAGCATAAATCCAGCGACGACAATCAACCCGATTCCCATGAAAACAAAGACGCGTTCTTTTGTCGTCTTCTCTTCTTTCAAGAGATAGATCCCACCAAGTGTCGCCACGACGACGTTCAATTGGGATAAGGCGAACGAAGTTGCAATCCCCACTTCTCCGCTTGAAACGAAAAGTCCGAAGTTCCCGATTCCCCAGGCGATCCCCGCCAAGATGTTTTTGAATGTGCGAGGATCAAGTTTCTTGACGTCCTTTTCACGAAGACTGAACAGAAGTGCCGCGATAAACATCCCGACGGATTGTGGAAGAATCGCGGTGATTCCTTCTACTTCAAAATAGTTCGTCAAGACGGCATATGTGACGTAACCAATACTCGAAACGAATAGGACGAGTAAACCCTTTTTCAACGCACCGGCACTGTCCTGATCTTTCTTCTGTTGGTATGAAGTCATAGTCGCTCCGATGATAATCAAGACGAGCGCTGAAAACCCTAACCATAGCTCCGTCGATGTCTGCCAGTCCCCGAGTACGATGACCCCAAAGAGAGACGTCCCAACGAGTTGCATCCCCGTGCTGATTGGCATCGCTTTGGAGACGCTTAAGATTTGGAACGATTGGAACTGCAAATATTGACCGAGCGCCCAGAACGCCCCTGAGATAAATCCGGTCACGATGGCGAGTGTCGTGAACTCCGGTCGGAAGACGAGGGCAATCACTGTTGCCATGATCATCGCCCCGATGGTCGTTCCGATTAACTGCTGAATCGGTTTTCCTCCTACTTTCGACACGATGAGTGGAATACTTCCCCACATGAGTGCCGGTAAGAGTGCCAAAAGAATCATTTCCATGAAGCACACCTGCTTTCTTAATATAACGTCTAACATGGAATTCCCACGTCTCCAATTTTATAAACCTAAATTCAAAAAGGGAATTGCCATGTCGAATACTACGATGATATAATGATTTCGAACGGGGCATTAGCTCAGCTGGGAGAGCGCTACGCTGGCAGCGTAGAGGTCAGGGGTTCGAGCCCCCTATGCTCCATTAATTGGTCACATCTCGAATGAGGTGTGGCTTTTTTATTGGTATGGTGCGATTCAACCTCTTTCTGAACGGGTAATGATAGTTAGACTTTTTCATATAAGGGGGAATTTTGATGGAACGTACATCTGTAGAAGAAACATTGACGAGCGTGATCGAATGCATGCGCGCAAGCAACCACTGCTTCTCAAAAAGTTTGCAAGAAGAGGATTTACACATGTTCACCGAATGCATCCGCCTGACTCGAGAATGCTCAGACATTTGTACTTTAGCTTTAAATGCCTTAGAAACAGATTCAGCCTTTTCAAAACCAATCGTTGCTTTATGCGCCCAAGTCTGTGATACGTGTGCGGTTGAATGCGGACGACATCAGCACGACCATTGTCAAGCCTGTGCCAAAGCATGTGAGCGTTGTGCGGAAGCTTGCCGAACACTTGTTGCCGCTTAAGCACGACATTCGTCTAACTTTCTGTTAGACTTTTTTTATTGCTTACGAAAGAAGGTAAACTATGAACCATACCATTCTCGCACTTGACGTGGAGACCGCTAACCGTGATAGTCGCAGCATCTGTTCTGTCGGATGGAGCATCCTTCAAAATGGTGATGTGGTCGAAACCGACCAGCGACTCGTCAATCCGGAGGAAGACTTTGATATGGGTAACATCCGCGTCCATGGCATTCGTCCGAGTGACGTGTGGGATGCACCGGCATTACCGGAAGTACTTTCCTCTCTTTACCCGATTTTACGGGAAGTGGACCTCGTCATCGCACATAACGCTTCATTTGACATGGGTGCCTTGAGAAAGGCGATTGTGAAATATGATCTATTCGATTTCCCTACAATCGAGTACGGTTGCACCGTCAAACTGTCACGTAAACTGTATCCAGGACTCCCGAACCATAAGTTGAACACGATGGCAGAACACTTGAACGTGCCGTTTATTCATCATGATGCTGCGGAAGATGCTCGCGTATGCGCGCTACTTATGCGAGACATGATGCAAAAAACCGGCATCACAAGCCCAAAAGAATTACATCGCTATACGTCCGTGAAAACAGGAACGCTCGCATATTAAACCGGTCATGAAATCATGACCGGTTATTTTTTGAAAATCCATCTCTTCTGGACATAATAACTGACGAAAAAGAGAAAACTATCGACGATTACTTTTAGGATGACCTCGCCTTGTCTGAGCAAGAGAAACAAGAGATAAACAAGAAGTGCTGAAACGGCCATTTGAAGCACGACGAGACTAAAATATTTCGGAAGAGACCGCCGCGCCTTCGAATCGAAGACTACTTTTCGATTAACGAGATAATTGAAGAGAGAGGAAATGATTCGAGCGATGACCGTCGCGATGACGACGTGAGCCGTATCGAAGTATGGGGATAATAAATAAATAAAGAGCGCATACATCCCTACGTCGACAAGGAACGAGGCGACAGAGGATAACGAATACATCAAAAACATCCGATAAATTAAAATCGAGTCGAGAATCGGTCTAAAATGGGATGAATCATTTTCATTCTCATATACGGTCTGGATGGTCGTTTGTTGAATCGGGACCTGCAATCGTTTCGTGAACGTGAGCATATTCATCTCGAACTCATATCTATTTCCCGGAATGTCAATCAGTTGTCGCGCATATCGCATCGGGATGGCTCGAAGTCCCGTCTGCGTGTCTTTTAACTTCAGCCCACTCCCAATCAACATGACGAGCCGTGTCGCCTGATTGCCGAATCGGCTCCGGAACGGAATCGCATCTCCGCTAAAATCTCGACATCCCATGATGAGATGATGTGGTTTATTCAACCCTTCCTCATAGACGTTGACGACATCTTGCGGCAAGTGCTGCCCGTCGGCATCGACCGTGATGACCCCCGTTTTATCCGGATATTTGTCCACCACATACCGTAACCCCGTCTTGATTGCTGCTCCCTTCCCTTGATTCTGTTCGTGCGTTAACACTTGGTCGACAAATGATGCAATCTTATCAAATGTGCCTACCGACGATTCGTTACTACCGTCATTGACCACAATGATGTTCGCAAACCCACTCGCCCTCAACTTCTCCACGAGTGTGACGAGTGCCTCATCAGGGTTATAGGCCGGAATCAAAATCGAATACGCTTGGCGTGTTTCCACTTCATGCATCTGCATCGCCACCCCTCCTTCAATTCCTCTATACCCGAAGCAATGAATTCGCATTCCCAATAAAAAAACATCAGCCCTAAGGCTGATGCATGTACTCACCCGATAAAGATCAAGTAAGACGAAACGAAATAGACAACGACAACGAGTAACGAAGGAATCACATAACGTACCTTCGACGTGACATTTTGTCTTAGCACACTATACATGACGAGGATCGATAGGATGGTGATCCCGACAGCAGATACGAGGTGTGACGTCGAGACATCTGCGAGAATCGATCCATTCCGATAGAAGACATCTGACATGGCGATAATCAACATGTTGAAGATATTCGAGCCGAGAATCGAACCGAATGCCAAGTTGACATTACGTAGTTTGAGCGCCATGAACACAGCGACCGCTTCCGGGAGTGACGTCGATGCCGCAATCAAGAAGCTACCGACAAAACTAGAACCGAGTCCTGTGACAACGGCAATTTGATCACCTGTGATGGAAAGGGCTGTTCCTGCCGCCATGATTACGATTGCAGCGATGATGAATCCAAAGACCGCACGTTTCAGCGTGATCTCTTCATATTTACCGACGACCACTTCTTCTTCGACTTCATGCTCCGCGACCGGCTCTGTCGGTTGTTTCCCGATATAGTAGATTCCGATACCGTATAGAATCGCAATCAAGAGCGCGTCGACTCCGATTCCGATAAACGTCATATCAACGCGAACGATCAAAGCAATCAACGTCGTGACGGTCAAGAGTAACCCAAGTCCGGCCGTGTACAGGTGGTCCCGACTCGCATAGTTGAACAATTGCTTCTGTCGGAAGTATAGGTCGAACATCGCTAAGATAAAGATATTGAATAGATTACTCCCAAGCATGTTCCCGATGGCAATGTCGGGGTTGTCAATCATGACAGCCGATATACTCGTTGTCACTTCCGGGAGCGACGTCGCTCCTGCCAATAAAACTGTACCGACGAGCATCCCGCCCATTTTCGACTTTTCAGTCATGACGTCGGCGTACGTTGACAATTTGATGGCGGCGTAGACGGTGATGGCCGCGGCCAGTAAGAAATAAACAAATACCATTTTTTCTCCTCCTTGGGTAAACAAAAAAGACCTTTTTATGGACGACAAAAACGCCCATAAAAAGGTCTTGCGGACTTGTAAAAGCTCGATGGACCGAGTGCGCACGCACTGTAATGACGACCCATCGACCACGATTGTGGTCGCTACTCCCCTTTTTATCTTCCCTTTGACTATAGCATGAAGAGAACTAGTTGACAATCGAGCGACGTATGAGTGCGAGAAGTTCTTGTGGCTCGAGAGCCGTCCGATATGCGAGTTCTTGCATCCCCGCGAGCTTCTCGGGTGACAATGGCGTGGTCCAACCCGCTTCGTGAAGTCGCTGTCGGAAGCACACAATCTCTACTTCATCAATCGTATCTCGCCCGACAATCTCCTTTAACTCATATGCCGTTTGACATAGTGGTGCCGATTCTTGCAACCATTCGTCTTCGACGAAATGGGTCAGCATCGATTCAAGGAGCCTTGCCACTTTTCGATCTTTTGAATTTTTCTCGCCGTAAAACAATAGATGGAGTTCTTGTTCATACAAACCGATTAGGTCTGTCGAACTCCGAAACGGTTCAAATGCTGATAGTAATTCATGATAATACCATGATTGGTCTCGCAGCGGTCGTTTAAAACGTTGCCACACCTTCATCCCTTCCATCTCAAGATCATAACGGATGGAACGGAGATTATGTAGCTTATCCGCCACGAGAAGTGCGACTTCATCAAATTGAAGTGATTTCACCTGCTGAAGTGTCAGTCGTTTTCGTTGTTCCCACGACTCGTCACGATTTTTTTCCGAGACCGCGAGAACGAGCCTGTGCACGTCAGATCCGAATTTTGATAAGATTTCTTGTGGGTCCGTCTTCGTGTCCTCAATCAAATCATGGAGTAACCCTGCCGCCACGACCACCGGTGCTTGATGATCGGACTCAAGAAGCATGGCGACCGAGAATGGGTGTGACAAAAATGGTATGGATGAACCTTTTCGGAACTGTCCTCCGTGACGAATAGACGAAAAACGTAACGCCTCTTCTACGAGCGGGTTCATGTCGCCATCCTCCTTCTTCCGGATAAAAACCCTCCTATTCATTACCCGGAATTAGGTACATATAACCTAAAAACATCCCTAATTTAGGTATATGGTCACATTATTCTTCATAAATCATTTTTTTCGTCATTCCTCCATCTACGACAAGATTATGCCCGTTCACAAAACTGTTTTGACGATCGATCAAGTATCTCACAGCGCGGACGATATCTTCTGGTTCACCGACCCGGCCTGATGGATGTTGTTCATGATCAATCTCACGTAACGACTCATCAGACGTATGAATCCATCCTGGACTGATCGCATTCACCGTCACAGGGCGGTCGCCTAATGAGATGGCAAGTGAATGGGTCAAGCCGACGATGCCTCCTTTAGATGCACCATATGCATCCCAATGCGGTTCGTTCTGGAAAGCACGTGTCGAGGCCATGTTAACGATTCTTCCATATGACTCATCTTGATTCAGTTCTAAAAAGTATTTCGCACAACTAAATGTTCCGACTAAATTGACATCGATGACTCGTTTGAACGTGTCAATCTCAAGCTCATCAATCGGCTTGACCAGCGAAGCGATTCCTCCATTGTTGATCAATACATGGGCTCGACCAAATTCGTTGTGAATATCGTCAAAGACACGCTTAAGTTCAGACGTGTCTCCAAGGTCTACTTGATAAAAGCGTAATCCTTTAATGTCCGGGTCATCTCCAATGTCTAGCCCGATTACTTCATACTGATTTACGAAAGCTTGAGCAATCGCATAACCAATTCCTTGACTAGCTCCTGTTACAATCATTACGTCTTTCATCATTCATCCCTCCTAAAAGACTGTATACCCAAATCCCGATTAGTCGGACCATAGTTTTCGATTCGAAGTCGTGATCACACTCGCTCCCGCAGCAAGTGCCGCTTGGACTTCCTCCTTTGTTTCAATCAGCCCACCTGCGAAAACGGGTATCCCCGTCTTCTCCTTCACACGTTGAATATACTTCGGCACAATACCTGGTAAGACTTCGATATAGTCCGGTTTTGAACGTTCAATGTGCTTGATACTTTTCTCTAATGAGGTGGAATCAATTAAAAATAAACGCTGCACAGTGACCACATCATTTTGCTTTGCCTTGACGATGACGTTTCCTTTCGTCGAGATGACGCCGAACGGTTTAAACGTCTGACAGACATACTCCGTCGCATACTCGTCGGCCTTCATACCTTGAATCAAATCCATATGGATGAACACTTTTTTATCATGCTTCCCCAATAATCTGAAGATGGAGTCCAATCGACTCATATGAATCTCTAATAACACTCCTAATTCGAAATCACTCGATAAAAACCGCTCCAAATCCCGCATGTCCCGTATCGCCGGTAAGATGGATTGACCATTGATCATCAACTATTCCCCCTGTCTCCTTCTCATTATGCAGATAGCCGATTTTATAAATCAAGGTTTACTCATTCAATATATCGGGAAAATAAAATCAACTTGTGTAGAGGGGGATTTGAGTATGGTCAATGAAGTAACTGTAAAAGTCGAAACACCGACTCCAGAACAACATCAAGCGTTACGCGTGAAGGCAGGGATGCCACGACGTTCTGATCGAGGTACGGTGAAGGGGCTTCAAAATACACTGTATGGTATTTGTTTATACTTAGATGATGAGATTGTCGGAATGGGACGCGTCGTCGGTGACGGCGGGATGGTATTCCATTTAGTAGATATCGTCGTAGACCCGGAGTGCCAAGGTCTTGGACTCGGAAAATTAATCATGGAGCACTTGATGGACTGGATTTTACAGGAAGCGGATGAAACGGCCATCATCAGCTTAATCGCAGACATTCCAGCCGATGGGTTGTATCGACAGTTCGGTTTTGATTACTCACGACCCGAATCCGTCGGAATGGAGTATCAATGGAATCAAAGAGAAAGCTAATTGGGGTCATGAGAGGAGATGACGTATGGATGGATTAAATGTCATCGTGTTGCTCGGATTGGCGCTCACCCTCATCTCTGTCCTCAGTCTCCTGATTGAACGATTATTCTTTCCGAGTATTTTAGCGTTTATCGCAATCGGGGTCGGGGTCGGATTTTTCTGGGATGGGAATGAAGTCTTTAAAGTCGCGGGAGAGATTGGAATCATTCTGTTATTTTTCCTACTCGGTCTGAAGTTTCCACTACGTGAACTTTGGAAGCGCATGCGGAAAGTATGGAAGGCGGGAATACTCGATATCATTCTGTCATTCGGGGTATCGTTTGGGATTGCTTTAGCATTTGGTCTCGATTTCCCTCGCGCCTTTTTAATCGGGGCCGTCTTATATGCGACGAGCTCCTCCATCTCTGCGAAACTGCTTGAGCGGCATTCCGAAAAACATGAAGATATTAAAGAGTTTGTGCTCGCATTACTCATCTTTGAGGATATTTTTGCCCCTCTCCTATTGACGGTTGCCCCTTTCATCATTCAAGAAGAACCGGTTGCGATGTCCGATATCGGCAAAGTGTTCGCAGGATTTCTTATATTTGGCGTACTCTTGTTCATTGGTTCGAGCTTCGTATCCAAGCAACAAAAATTTTCGAAGCACTTACTGCGACAAGATGATGCGAGCATCGGTCTGATTGGACTCATTCTCTTTTTCGCAGGAATCGGCATGGTGTTTGGATTATCTGAGATTTTAGGGGCATTTATCGCCGGAATCATGCTCGCAGATATCCACGATGTGAGACCGCTGAAGCGTTTGACCGTACCCGTCCGAGATTTATTCTTGCCGATCTTTTTCATCTCGTTCGGTATCTCGATCAACCTCGAGAAAGGTGTCATTGTGAATGCGCTCTTCTTCGTCTTGATTGTGTGGGGAGTATTATCCAAATGGATTGTCGGACGTATCGGGGGCAGAATCTATGGCTTGACGCGTGTTCAAGCCAATGAAGCCGGGTTCTCACTCGCGCCACGTGGGGAGTTCTCTATTTTATTCACCGCCCTTTCGAACGGGGCCATCAACTTGTTTGTCGGTCTCTATATTTTCGTGTCAGCCATTGTCGGAATCATTCTGTTCCGTTTCTCAGAGTACTTGGCAGAAAAAACAGAGAAAACCCTCACGAAAGTCTTACCTGACGAGAAAAAAGAAGAATGAATTGGCGGACCCATATGCTGGGTCCGCCTACTTTGTGCATTAGTCTTTTGCTAGTTTGTTGTGCCGCTTTTTACGCCATACGATATAAATGATGACGCCGATGAACAGTAGCCCATAGATTGCATAAGAATAGGCATCGAGGTATGAGAGGATATCTTGCCAATTCTCACCGACTTTCATCCCGATAAGGATGAGAATGGTATTCCATAAGGCTGTTCCAGCCGTACTGAGCAGTAGAAATTTCATGAATGGCATGTTCGACATCCCTGCTGGAATCGAGATCAAGCTTCGGACGACCGGCATCAAACGTCCAAAGAAGACCATCCATCCCCCGTAGCGATCGAACCAGGCATCCGCCTTTTTTACATCATTCAGATCAAGTCGTAACCACTTTCCATATTTCTTCGTCCATTTTTCAATCTGCTCGACATCAAACAAGAGTCCAAGGCCGTATAATAATACGGCTCCTAATATGGCACCGACCGTCGATGCCACGATGACGAGCGTGATGGACAAATTCGTCTTCACAGCAAAAAAACCACCAAAGAGTAAGACGACTTCAGAAGGGATCGGTGGAAACACATTCTCAATAAAAATCATGAATGCAATCCCTATGTAGCCGTACTGTTCAATCACAGAAATCATCCAGTCACTCATGTCGCTTCCTCCATTCTTCCCCTCTATACCCGTCCATTTTGCTATATAATCGCAAAGACATGCTACACTCAAAGAAAGGAGCTGATTGAAATGGAAGAAACAGTACGGTGTCCTTGGTGCGGGACGGATCCATTGTACGTCCGTTACCATGACGAGGAATGGGGAAAGCCCGTTCACGATGATCAGAAGCACTTTGAATGTCTGACACTCGAAAGTGCGCAAGCAGGACTCAGTTGGATCACCATCTTAAGAAAACGTGAAAATTATCGATTGGCCTATGCCAACTTTGAGGTGCAGCAAGTTGCCAGCTTCACGGATGAGGATGTGGAAAGACTTCTCGGCGATAGCGGAATCGTGCGAAATCGACGAAAAATCGAGGCGTCGATCAATAATGCGAAACAGTTCATCAAACTACAGGAAGAGTTTGGCTCATTTGATTCGTACATCTGGTCATTCGTCAACGATGCACCGATCCTGAATGCATGGAATCGTCTTGAAGATGTTCCTGCAACGACGGAACTTTCTGAACGATTGAGTAAAGACCTGAAACGACGCGGCTTTAAGTTTTTAGGACCGACAACGGTCTATGCCCACCTACAAGCGACGGGTCTCGTCAATGACCATCTCACCTCTTGCACGTTCCGCTAACTTAAGACCAGCTCTCAAAAATATCTTTACATTCCCCCTCTTGTTGTGACAATATTTTGACAAAGTGATACTCTATCACTGAAAGCGTTTTCATATTTTTTATCTTTCGGGGGGATGTTGATGAACGGAATTTTAGTGTCCATTGTCGTGTACATGGCACTGATGGTCTTGCTTGGGATCATCGCATATCGGAGAACAAGCAGTATCGGAGATTACATGTTAGGTGGTCGGGCGCTTGGTCCCGGGGTCGCCGCCTTATCTGCCGGTGCATCAGACATGAGTGGATGGCTCTTAATGGGATTGCCTGGTGCCATGTATGCGTCAGGGATTTCAAGTGGCTGGATTGTCATCGGGTTGACGATCGGTGCCTATTTGAACTGGTTATTGGTCGCACCGAGATTACGCATTTATTCATACATATCGGATGATGCGATCACAATCCCAGACTTCTTTGAGAAGCGATTTAAAGACACAAAAGGTGTGTTGCGTTCATTTTCAGCTGCTGTCACGTTAATCTTTTTCACACTGTATGCGACAAGCGGATTCGTTGCCGGCGGTCGCCTATTCAATGCCGTCTTCGACATTGAGTTTGTAACGGGAGTCGTCATTCTCGCTTCCATCATTATTCTGTACACTTTCATCGGTGGATTTTTAGCAGTAAGCTGGACAGATTTTGTTCAAGGATTGATCATGCTGTTTGCCCTTATTTTTGTACCTGCAATCGCCATTATGGCAACTGATGGTGTATCAAATGCTTTAGACACGGTACGAAATATTGATGAAGCGTTACTTGACCCGTGGACGGGGCAATCACTTATCGGAATCATTTCACTATTTGCGTGGGGGCTCGGCTATTTCGGCCAGCCACACATCATCGTCCGTTTTATGGCAATCGGAAAGCTCGAGGACATTAAGACGGCACGTCGAATCGGGATCTCATGGATGGTCTTCACCGTTGTCGGGGCGATGGCGACCGGATTGTTCGGTCTCGCCTATTACACACAACAAGGCCTCACCATCGATAATCCGGAGAACGTCTTTATCAACCTATCTGACTTATTATTCCCGGATTTGGTGACTGGTGTATTGTTGGCTGCTCTTCTCGCCGCCATCATGTCGACCATCTCCTCTCAATTGCTCGTCTCGTCGAGTGCCGCGACGACAGACTTTTATCAGAAGTTCTTCCGTAAAGAAGCGGGAGACCGTGAACTCGTCATGGTCGGTCGGATTACGGTCATTCTCGTATCCGTCATATCGATTATTCTTGCACTCGATGCAGACGACACCATCTTAAACCTTGTCGGTTATGCTTGGGCAGGGTTTGGTTCATCATTTGGTCCGCTCATCTTGTTTAGTCTGTTTTGGAAACGAACGACGCGTCAAGGCGCGCTTGCTGGAATGTTGACTGGAGCCTTTGTCGTCATTCTATGGAAGAACTATGCCGCTTCTCTTTTCGGAACGTTTGGGACATTGTATGAAATGATTCCAGCATTCTTCCTGTCGGCACTTGCCATCTATATCGTGAGTTTGGTGACACCGCCACCAAATGAGGTCATTCAACGTGAGTTTGACCAAATGCAAGACATGGTCAAAGAACATATCAAATAAATCTCATGACAGGTCAAAAACGACCTGTCTTTATTTTTTTAGGCAGGATTTTTCTTAATTATCGACGAATTTTAGGGTTATCGTACGAATCTGTCGTGAAAAGGAGAATCGGGATGAAACCAATCAAGATCGTCTCTCGCCTTACCTTCCTGTCTAGCTTTGTTTTATTAATCGCCTGTGGTACGACTCCAGCAACCAATCAAGAAGTACCAGAAGAAGTCGAGGAACCGATTGTCGAGATACCTGAAGAAATGCCGCCTGCCGAACCCGAACCGATCGTCACAACGGCCTCCCTCTATGCAATCGGCGATATTCTTCTACATGATTCGGTATACAACGCAGCACGTACCGATGAAGGGTATGAATTTGATTCTGCATTCGACCAGATCTCTCCAATATTGAATCGCGCCGATCTATCAATTGCCAACCAAGAGAGCATGATTGGCGGGAGTGAAATCGGACTTTCGAGCTACCCGGCATTTAACAGTCCATATGAAATTGGTGATGCCCTACAACGGGCAGGAATCGATTTGGTCACGACAGCGAATAATCATACGCTCGACCGTGGCGTCCGAGCCATTGAAAATTCAATCGACCATTGGAATGCAATCGGAATGCCTTATACAGGCTCCTTCCTATCTGATGAGGACAAAGCGAATATTCGTACGTTGACGGCTAATGATATTTCTTTTTCCTTCCTCGCATACACTTACGGGACGAATGGAGTCGTGCCGAAGCAGCCTTATCACGTAAATTATATCGACCTTGCACAGATGCAACCAGAGATCGAGAAGGCGGAACAGTCGACTGACATGACGGTCGTCTCCCTCCATTTCGGTACGGAATATGAGCCGTTACCGAATAAGAGTCAAACTGAGCTCGCCCAATCGTTAGCAGATCTCGGAGTCGATATCATCATCGGTCACCACCCTCACGTGCTGCAACCTCCGACCATGCTAGAAGGAGTCAATGGCAATCAAACTTTTGTCATCTACTCGCTCGGTAATTTCCTTTCCGGACAACAAGGGGATGAGCGAAACACGGGGGGCATCATCGGGATTGATGTGGTCAAGACAATCGAAGATGACCAATCGACTATTGAATTGAAAAATCCGATGTTCTTTCCAACCTTTACGCAAAAATCATCTGATGGACATTATGAGGTCGTCCCGTTAAAGGCTGCTCGTCCTGAACTTCTTTCCCCTGTTAGCGACCATATGTCGCAATGGTTACCCCAACTCAAAATCGAACAATGACGACCACGAAATCACTCGTGGTCCTTTTATTTTCAAAAAAGGGTTGCCACACGACATCTTATCCCTTACACTGAGTTGTATATTTATAAATAAAGATTAATAATTATTCATAAGGGGTGTTCATATTTTGAAACAGAAACTCGTATTGGCTTACTCAGGTGGTCTTGACACATCGGTTGCGATTAAATGGTTGGACGAACAAGGTTATGATGTGATTGCAGTCTGTTTGAACGTCGGGGAAGGGAAAGACTTAGAAAAGATTCAACAAAAAGCGATGAAAGTTGGAGCGAAAAAATCAATCGTCATCGATGCGGTCGATGAGTTCGTCAACGAGTTCGCTCGCTATTCGATGCAGGCCCATACATTATATGAAGGCGTATATCCACTCGTTTCGGCACTATCACGGCCCCTCATCTCGAAAAAATTGGTCGAGGTCGCACAGGCCGAAGGCGCCGTCGCTGTGGCCCATGGATGTACCGGGAAAGGAAATGACCAAGTACGTTTTGAAGTGTCCATTCATGCACTCGATCCTTCACTCGAAATCGTCGCACCGGTTCGGGAATGGAAATGGTCACGTGAGGAAGAAATCGCGTATGCGGCAAAACATCAAATTCCGATTCCAATCGTTCAAGAAGAACCATTCTCAATCGATCAGAACATCTGGGGACGCGCCATCGAATGCGGCATCTTAGAAGATCCTTGGGCAGCACCTCCGGCAAGCGCATATGAGTTAACAGCGGCACTTGAGGACACACCGCATGAACCGACTTATCTTGAGATTGAATTCAAGAACGGAGTGCCGGTTGCTATTGATGGGAAGAGCCAATCGTTCACTGATATCTTAAAAGAGCTCAATATCGTTGCGGGTGCCCATGGTGTCGGGAAGATTGACCACATCGAGAACCGGGTCGTCGGTATCAAATCACGTGAGGTGTATGAGGCACCTGGCGCCATGACATTGATCACTGCGCATAAAGCTCTTGAAGCCTTGACACTCGTTCGTGAAGTGGCGCATTTCAAACCAATTGTCGAGCAAAAATTGACAGAAACAATCTACAACGGACTTTGGTATTCACCGCTCACAAAAGCACTTCTTGCGTTTATCGATGAGACTCAAGCGACCGTCACAGGAACGGTTCGCATGAAATTGTTTAAAGGGCAGGCCATCGTCGACGGACGGAAGTCGCCAATTTCTCTTTACGATGAGGAACTTGCGACCTATACGTCAGCCGATACGTTCGATCAACAAGCAGCTATCGGATTCATCAAGTTATGGGGTCTTCCAACAAAAGTTCAATCAGAGGTGTTGATGGAAAAGGGAGCGTTCGTCAATGAGTAAATTATGGGGAGGCCGTTTCGAGAAGACGGCGAGCGATTGGGTCGATGCATTCGGTGCATCGATTGAATTTGATGCTCAACTCGTCCTTGAGGATTTAGAAGGTAGCATGGCTCACGTGACGATGTTAGGTGACCAGGGCATCCTCTTAAAGGAAGAAGTCACTCAAATCCTTGATGGATTACAACAACTTAAGCAAAAAGCACTCGCGGATGAATTGAAATTCGAGGTGTATCACGAAGATATCCATATGAACTTAGAAGCTCTGCTTCATGAAGCGATCGGACCGGTTGCAGGGAAGATGCATACGGCACGTAGTCGAAACGATCAAGTCGCAACGGACATGCATCTTTACTTGAAAGAACGTGTGAAAGAAGTGATTCAATTGATTGAATCACTTCAGCGTGAATTGCATGCTCACGCTTCAGAAAACGTAGAGACAATCATGCCTGGCTATACGCACCTCCAACGTGCACAACCGATCTCGCTGGCCCATCACTTGCTCGCCTATTTCTGGATGCTAGAGCGTGATAAGGAGCGGTTTACGGACAGCTTGAAGCGGATTGATTGGTCTCCTCTTGGCGCAGGAGCCTTAGCCGGGACAACGTTTCCGATCGACCGTTCCCGTTCAGCTGAATTACTTGGATTCAATCGGGTTTACCCGAATAGCCTCGATGCCGTTAGCGATCGTGACTTCATACTCGAGTTTCTTTCAAATGCGTCGATGCTTATGATGCACCTCTCCCGCTTCTGTGAAGAATTGATTCTTTGGGCAAGCGAAGAGTATCGCTTCATTACAGTGTCGGATACGTTTTCTACCGGTTCGAGCATGATGCCACAAAAGAAAAACCCTGACATGGCCGAACTCGTCCGTGGAAAATCGGGTCGAGTGATTGGAAACTTGATGGGCTTGTTGACGCTCATGAAAGGACTTCCACTCGCTTACAATAAAGATTTACAGGAAGATAAAGAAGGGATGTTCGATACGGTCAAGACCGTTCAAGGCTCGCTCAGTATCATGGCGGGGATGATGAATGAACTGACGTTCCACCCGGACGTCATGAAACAAGCGACCGAGCGCGATTTTTCTAATGCGACCGAACTCGCCGATTATTTGACGGCAAAAGGGTTACCGTTCCGTGAGGCGCACGAGGTGACTGGAAAACTCGTCAAATATTGCGTGGATGAGCGATTGTATTTACGCGAGCTTCCAATCACGGTGTACCAAACGTACTCTGAATTGATTCAAGAGGATGTGTATCATGCCTTGACCCCTGAACAGGCAGTCGCACGTCGAAACAGTTACGGCGGAACAGGATTCGATGCCGTCCGTGAACAGTTGAAAGAAGCTTCGGCATGCATGAGCACGATGACCTATTCTTAATCATCTTGAACCCGTCACGTTAATCTGTGACGGGTCTATTTATCCTGTTCATTCAGACGTTCAACGAAAGAAGGAAGACCTTTTTCTAGTAGAAGATCGAATACCTCCATCATCTCATCAATGGAATTTTCATTGACGTCTAGTAGATATTGCAAGACGACCCCATCGACTGCCGCAATCAGCCATGAACTGAACGCATTGTTTAGACGAGTGTTTTCTAGTCCGTACAAATGAATCAGGATTTGTTCGATTTGTTTTGTCCATTCTGCATATTTGTCCTTTAATTTCAGTTGTGCATCCATATTACCAAGTAGTACTTCATGAGCAAAATGATACTGCAAGCGGTTCTCTGCATCTTTATGAAAGCGTTCCGCCGTATTTCGTGCAATCTCCATTTTGATACGTTCTTTTGAATAGGCATCGTCTGTCATTTCTTTGGCGATTTGAGAGGAAACAGACAAGCTCTCATTCATTAAATCGTACAATAGATCTTCTTTATTTTTGTAATGATGATAGATGGCTCCTGTCGTCATATTCGCCTCGATTGCAATCGCTCTGACTGTTGCCCCGTTCACCCCACTTCGAATAATGACCGTTCTGGCTGCATCTAGAATTTTATTTTTACCGTCCACTATTATTCTCCCCTTTCGAGTCCACTTTAGAATAACATAGCTCTACCAATGCGAGTGCTCAGGACTAAATTTTGTGAAATAATTCACATTGACTAAATAGGATTGTCCGCCTATACTAAAAACATAACAAACGTTATGTTTGTTAAATTCAAATGAGAAGGTGAATGGAATGAACGTTTGGCCGCATGTAATCTCGATACCACTCTATTTAGGTTTATTATTAGGAATCATCGTTTTTTTCAGAAAGCACTATAAACTGTCCGCCTACTTTTGGCTCGCTTCGTTATTGACCATCCCACTATGGATGATGGGGAATGTTGATGGATGGTTTCGTTGGGCTAAAATTGTAAGCGTTATCATACCGACGATTATCGTTGGTTTCTCTCGAATCGCCATTTACGAGAACAAACAAGGACGGATTTGGAACTTTTTAAAGCGTGACGAATTTTTATGGTTCTTCTATGCCATCTTGTTTTTAAATATCGCAGAAGCCACGATTAAAGATGTGACACTCGGCAACTACTTTAATGCCGCCTGTGGATTTTTACTCTGTGTGACGATTCCTTTCGCACCGACTTTTTGGAAGTTTGCGAAAGAAGGATACGCCGATCTCGTAGCCTATACGACTGGGTCATGGAATTTTATATACACGTCATGGAACGCATGTTTCGTCTATGCAGAATCTCCAACTTATTTTGCCAGCTCGCTCTGCATCTTGCTTGCGGCAGAACTGTATCCGGTCATCAAGGGACGACCAGAGCTTTACATTACCGCTCGTATTTACACGCTTGCAGCCCATTTATTGATTCGCGCATGCTATGACATCTTCCCGCAAGTCATGAACTCTTCGACCTGGTTCAACCCGGAGGTATTGAAATCATGGGGAATGATTAATTTTGTGATCATCGTTCCTTACGTCTTCTGGCATATGTGGCAACTTCATCACAATAAGGCCATCATCAGCTTCAAAAGAGCCAAAGTATCATGATGGAATCGAATATGTGAACGTATGATTTCGATTGCTCAATAGTGAACAATTAACTGATGTAAGGAGGAGATTTGAGTGGGAATTCTGTATGAACGAATCGATCTCGTTGGATGGGGAATTGGGTTATTTGTCTTGTTTAGCTTGATGGCTTTCAATGAATTCAGTCGCACGACTAAATGGGGAGGAATAATGTTATTCTTGATAGTCCCGACTATACTGACCCTATTTGTTTGGCCGACTACCGCAGCACCAGGGAATGAATATGGAACGGGTACTTGGTTCAACTGGGTGAAAACATATTCTGCTCTCGCCGGCTGTCTCGGTTTCATGATTATTCGATATCGGCCCTCGCTATTACGAAAGAAATGGGTCTTATTCTTTCCACCGGGGATTTTGGCACTGAACATTTTAGAAGCTTGTATCCGAGACTTTCAAGTATACTTCTATAACGTTCCCGATGGCGCTTATATCGATCACCTTTGGGTCATGTCCGGACCTTGGAATCTAATGAACGGTTTTGCCGGATTATTGAACATCATCGCCATCTGCGGATGGGTTGGAATCAATATTTCGAAAGATCAATCAAAAGATATGATATGGCCCGATATGATTTGGCCATGGATCATCGCCTATGATTTATGGAATTTTGCTTACGTTTATAATTGTATCTCTGACCACTCGTTTTACGCGGGATTGATTCTGCTCCTTTCGTGTACCATTCCTTCTTTCTTTATTAAAAAAGGAGCTTGGTTGCAACATCGTGCCCACACGTTGGCTTTATGGATTATGTTCGTCATGACAGTTCCGGCGTTCGCCGACCGATTAGCTCCCGTACCGTCGACACATGACCCGAGAGCTTTCTTTATCGTCAGTCTGCTCTCCCTCTTATTCAACGTGGCACTTGTCTCCTATCAATTTTATCGGATCCGTCAACGACATCTTCATCCACTCAAGGATGAGCTTTATGTTGAAACGAAGGCATATCAGACAGCTTTGAGTCAAAACGGGCTGTCTTGAAATAATTCTTGCCAACCCCTTCTCAACATGTTAACTTTTATATTGTTAACGTTAACTGAAAAGGGGTTTACATATGAAGATTCAAGATATGACTCAAATCGCCTTCGGCGCAGCACTCATCGCAAGTATCGGTTTCATCGAAATACCGATTGGACCCGTTCCGATCACCCTTCAAACACTCGCCATCATGACCATCGCCGGCATATTCGGTGCAAGGAAAGGATTTTTGGCAGTCATCGTGTACCTCCTGCTCGGCTTGATCGGACTTCCAGTATTGAGTGGTCAAGGAGGTCTCGCACCATTTGTAGGACCAACTGTCGGATATTTAATCGCCTTTCCGATTGCAGCGCTCTTCATTGGCTGGTTCAGCGAACGCTATCGCTCCATCCCTGCATTGATTGGCTATAACTTTTTATTCGGTCTAGGGCTCGTCTACTTACTCGGAAGTATCGGACTCGAGATCGTTCTCGGTATGTCGTTCATTGATGCGCTCAAAGTTAATATTCCATTCCTCTTCGGTGACGCTTTGAAAGCAGTGCTTGCTGCCATATTAGCTGTGAAAATTTCTCAGAACGTTCAAGTTCGTCGTTCCCTCGCTTCGTAAAGGTTCGAACGTTTCACCCGTTTCCATCTGTGGAATAACTGTAGTATGGAAGGGGGTGTCCCGATGAGCGACTCGACGTTTAAAAAACGCTTACAGAAAGCGACCCACTTTTACCAACGCTCTGACAAAGGGCAGCGTCAAGGAATCGATAAGTCGTCTCATGAGAAACGTGACACAGATGCGTTTGAGCGAAGACTCCGTGAGGCTAAAGCGAAAGTTGGCGAGATTCAAGAAAACATTGACCATATTGCTAGACGTTAAAACCCCGTCCGAAGACGGGGTTTATTTTTTGCGTGGTCGAATGAGGAGGGTGACGATGAACAGAAGCGCTAATGTGACGAGAAGTGCAAGTGATGCCGTATTCCACCCTATCAAATTCAACCCTACACTGATGGCGACCGTGATATAAAATCCACCGAGCGCTTTTTTGACGTGCTGCGAGCTGAAACGTTGTAGCTGTTTCGCCCCAAATGGCGATCCGATCATGGCACCCGCAATCAGAGCAAGACCGTGCAGATAATTCGTTTCAGCACCTGCCACCGTATAACTGATGACACCGGATACGACGATGAGAAGCGCTGCCGTAATACTCGTTCCGACCGCACGCTTCATCTCTGTGTTCAACAACTTGACCTGAAGAGGAGTCAAGACGAATCCACCGCTTACTCCCATCAACGAGGAGATGAACCCCGCGAACACACCGATGATCCCAAGGCGTGGTACAGAGTCCGTTCCGACGCTTCCTTCCACATGCTGTTTCGAACGAAAGAAAGAAACCGCAAAATATGTGAGTAATGCGATATAGACGAGTGAGATGATCAGTGTCGCCCCATCGACTCCTTCTAAATAAAAGACAAGCGGTGTGGCAATCCAGGTCCCGACAATCCCGAACACACCGATCCATAAGGCGTGCGACACGTTCACGTTACGCAAACGGATATGCGAGATCGTTCCTGCCGTCGTTGATCCGAGCGTCAACATCAGGCTAAGGGCAATCGCCGCACTCGCTTCATACCCGAAGACAAGAAGAAGTGGTGTCAGTAAGATTCCACCACCAATTCCAAAGAATCCACTCAAGATTCCGATTAACGTTCCTAAAAGGAGAAACTGTAATACTTGTAAAACGTCCATGTTGTACCCTTCTTTCATTGGTCTCGTCTGCAATCATATCAAAAAGGGGCGTCGAATGCGCCCCTTTGCTTACAATGACCGTTCTAGAAACTCGAATATTTGTTGACGATATTCATTCTGGAATGACTGGTACGATCCGACATGACCTTCGTTATCAGTCACCCAAAGTTCGACGCGTTTTTGTGCTTCAGCCAATTTTTCACTTTCAGAAACAGGAATCGCATCATCGCCTTTACTGTGGATCAATAAGATAGGAGCCTCAATCAACTTGATATCCTGAATAGGAGATACGACATCGGCATCGAGACCGGTGAACCAAGGGGTCACAGTCATGATGACGGGCGTGAACGGAACGTTCGGCAAGTCACTCCATACCGGAAGATTTGTCTCGAGATAATTTCGTAAATCACTAAACGGACTGTCGGCGATGACTGCAGCAACTTCGACATCATCAGCTGTAGAGAGTGCTGTCGCCGCTCCCATTGAAATCCCATACAAGACAACCGGTCCTTCTGAACGACCTTTCGCATATTGGATGGCCGCTTTTAAATCGGATTGTTCTTTAGCGCCGACCGTGACTCGGTCACCCTCTGATATCCCTGAACCGCGAAAATCGAACGTTAAAAATTGGTATCCTTGTTCATGAAATTCTGGAATCAACTCTTTCAACGGTAAATCTTCCTGTTCACGGTTCTTCCCATATCCGTGGGCAAAGACGATGGTCGCACGCGGCGTAGGATGAGGAATCCACCATCCGTATAAGTCATATCCTTCCTCCGATTCGATTGTCACATTCTCGTACTTCAAACCAAGTGATTTCGGGGTGTATGTCAATGTTTCCCGCTCCGGTGACGTCAACTGGTCCCCAATATGAGCCGAGATTCCTCCGATAGCCAAACCGGCAACGAGTAAAATGATGAGTACCGCAATACTCAATAGTTTCATCCAACGATTCATCCGTAACTTCCCCTCGATTCTATTTACTCTATCTCAACCAGCTACGAAGCGCGATGAGCGCATGTTGGACTGGTTCCCATGTGCTAGACGGAATGAGATAACATGTCGCTTCATGGATAGAAAATGTTCGCACATCCTTTTGTTTGACGATGTTCTCGCCGATTGCGCCAAACGGATCGCTGTTCACATCGACATGTTCAAATGTACGCCACTTTCGCTCCCCTCGTTCTATAACAGCACAACCGAATGATTTGGTCGGGCCATCAATTCCGTACTCGGCATAATGCCAGAGTGTCGTCGCATCGAGCGGAGACCCAAGGTGAAGGATTCGTGCGTTTCGCTCAATCATTCGCTCGATAGGTGAACCTGGACCGAACCCGACATCGATAGTATGACCGGACACGATGGCTTCAGCCCCATCGCCCCAGGCGGCAACAGACCACATCGGATGGGAACTACGATATACGTGCGGATAGTTTCGGAACAGTTCCGGCACACGTCCCATGCCACGTGTCGCTGTTTTATCAGCTTCGTACGGAGGCATCTCCGCGCGAATCGTCTGCCACCATTCCACGGGGACAGGTGGCGCTTCCCATTCAGCTGGGTCTGAATTGTCTCCGGTCTGGGTCGCCATCATAATCAACCCAGATGGACCGACCACTTCCAGAATCGCTTCAATGACGGTCTGCGCCCCTCCACATACCCAACCGAGTTTTGAGAGCGACGAATGGACAAACAACGCCTCTCCCGAGCGAACGCCGGCTTCTTTTAACTTTTCGATGAGACTCGACTTCGTCACCATCTTTTTCACAACCATCACTCCACAATCAGCTGGATCGACGACCCGCTTCTAGATTTTTTCACTTCAATCCGTGCATCGACACGGTCTTTCAATTCTTGGACATGACTGATGACGCCGACGAGCCGACCGGTCGCCTGTAAAGACATCAATAGTTCAATCGCCTGGTCTAGAGATTCGGCATCGAGCGTACCGAATCCTTCATCGATGAGCATCGTTTCAAGACTGATGCCCCCACTCAGCTGTTGGACCACCTCCGCAAGTCCAAGAGCGAGTGACAACGACGCCTTAAACCCTTCACCGCCAGATAAATTTTGTACACGACGCGATTGTCCGGTATAGGCATCAAAGACGAGAAGCTCAAGACCAGATTTGGCATTCCCTTTCGCCGTCTCGACTTTCCGCTCAAGCCGGAACTGACCGCTCGTCATCTGATCCAAATGAATGTTGGCCGCATGAAGGATCTGATCAAAAAAGGCGGTTTGAACATATGTCTCAAACGTCATTTTCTGTGGGTTGATTCCCTTCCCCGTATCCGCAATCAATTTGATTGTCTCTAATTTCTGCTCTTCTTGCGCCGTCTGTTCGCGAAGGGTATTCCATTCCGAGATGACGTGTCTATGTCGAGACAAGGCATCTTGGGCTGTGATCAGCTGTTTCGACGCCTGCTCACTGCATTCAGCCACTTCCTTCACTTTCATCTCCATCTCATGCAGGTCTGGTCGCTCCTGATTCTTCAGTTTTTCTTCAATCATCTGTTTATGGTGTCGGAGTCGAACACCTTCTTCCTCCTCACGTTGCAACTGTTCACGAATCATTGTCCGCTTGTCGATTTGATTGGCGTATGATTCATAGCGTTCACGCGTCAGATGTGATGCTTCTAGCTGATTGACCCAAATGGTCTGCTGGGCATCATACTGCTTCGATGCTTCAGTCAACTGTTCACGGATCAATGACAGTCGTTCTTCCTCTTTCCAAAGTGCTTTTTTCACCGTCTCAAACTCAAGGTCGTACGCTTCGACTTGTTTCATCAACATCGAGATGCGGTGCTCAAGGTCGGCTCGCTCGCGCTGCAACGCATCGAATGTCGTTTCTTCACTTTGACCGAGTGCGTACAGACTTTGTTGCGTCATTTCAAGTTCGGATACGACACGCTCCCGCTCTTCGAACTGTTGACGTCGCTCTTGCTCTAACTGTCGGATTTCTGCTGACAGTTGGCGAAGTGTCCGTTCGTTCTCTTGACGCATTCGTTCTTCCCGTTGCAATAGCTCTGCACGTGATCGCCACTTATTGAGTTCTTCTGTGACATCGCCATTGAATTGAATGTCTTTGGAAGCTTGATCTAGTTCTTGTCGGACTGCTTCAAGTTGTTGATGAAGCGAACGATAATCCGCCCTCGCTTCGATTAAGCTTGTGGACAAATCATCAAGACGTGCCACGACCGCATCCCGCTCCGCGATGTTCGTAACGGTTTCTTCGTGTTGTGGGATATCATGATGACGAGAACCGCATACCGGGCATGGCTCACCGTCTACAAGCGTCTCGCTCAGTTGTTTCGCTAGTATTAATTGTTCTTGCTGTGTAAACGTGGTGACCACTTCTTGTTGGGTCACGTACTGTCGTTGAACGTCTTTGCCCGTTCGTTCACATTCGTCGAGTTGTTTCGATAACTCACGTGCCTTTGTTTCAAGAGATGCCAGCTTTACCAATCGGTCGACATGACGCTCGGCGTCGACTGCTCGTTCGCTAGGTTCAGACTTTATGCTGTCGACCAATCGCCGTTCTCTTTCTTGAAGTTCTTGTAACCGAACTTCTTTTGAAAACATGACCAATTCTTTTGCACGATTCATCAATCGGTCACGAAGGGTCACGAGTGTGGCGCGCTCCTTGATTCTTGGCATCATCTCATCGACGATCCGAAGTCGCTCCTTACGAGAGATGACTTCTTCTTTGTCCGTTTCAATCGTTGGTTGTTGCTCCATTAACTTTGATTGAGAGGATTGCAAGTGCTCTAATTTTGTCGAAGAGGTCTGTTCTTCCATCGTCAACCGACGCACGAGTTGCTCTAACTCCTGTAACCGTTCAAAGACTGGACGAATGTTTGCCGCCACCTCTAAATTTGTTAGCAGTTCACGTGTTTCATTTCGAATCGATTCACCGTTTAAAAAGATTGCAAGTGCTCGATCGGTTTCTTCTCGCTCCTTGAACAGCGTGACGAGTGATTTTGCTTTCTCAAGCGCTTCTCTTGCCTCTTCCAGTGCTGTCGCATACAGTTGTTTCTGGGTTTTGGCCGTATCACATGTTGTCATCAGATATTCTTCACGCTCGTCAAGCCAACGTTGAATCTCCTCGATGGACTGGGTCGACACCTCTTCGATTGCTTCATCTTCGAGCTCTAATAACTTGAGTCGCGTCCGCTCGACCGCCCATTCCACTTGTTTTCGATACGCGCTATAGCGTTCACCCCACTTCTCCTGAAACGTACGATATGCCTCTGTTTTGAAAATGGATTGGAGGATTTGTTGTTTTTCATTCGAGTTCGAGTCGAGTAATTGTCTAAATTGGTTTTGAGGGAGCAACAAGATTTGACTGAACTGTTCATACGATAATTGTAAAATCGATTCGATTCGTTCTTGTACCTCGTTCACCTTCGTCGCCAGCGGCTTCCAACCGTCCTCCCATTCATAGAGGATGGCCTCGTGCGGAATTGGCGTCTTATTTTTCGGATGAGGTTGTTGCGGCTGTCTTACGATCCGATAGCGGTCACCTCGAATCGTGAACGAAAAATCTACTTCCGTCTTCAACTCAGGTTGTGCATACTGGCTTCTGAAGTCACTAGCATTTCGAAGCGACCCACTCGCCCGGCCATAAAGGGCAAACGTCATCGCATCAAAAATGGTCGTCTTCCCGGCGCCCGTCCGACCGCTGACGACAAACATCGAGCGACCAACCAACTGGGTGAAGTCAATCGTTTCACGTTCTGCATACGGTCCAAATGCTTGAATCATCAATTCAACCGGTCTCATTAGTCATCACCTTCTTCTATCATTTGCTTCACGGCATCTGAGGCAGTGCGATCATGTACGGCCTCAAAAAATTGGAGATATACCTCTTCTACTGACTGTCTTTCGAGCGTCTCGCGTTCAAACGTGGATGTCTGCTCCTGGCGACGTAACAGTTCCAATTCAAGATGAAGGATATTCGGATAGACAGTCCGAAGTTTCGCCATCGGATCATGAAGCGCCGTATCATCGGTCAATACAATTTTAAGGTAATCATCTGTCTTTTGTTGCTGATAATAAGTTGGGGCAAGGAGTTCGTTCAATGTTCCGGTGAGTTGTCGCATATCCCGCTCTGGTGTCAAGGCACGGCGACGACGTGTCCATTGACCGTCCCATTCCAGAACGTCGACGGATTTTTCATGATTGACCTCGGAAAACGAATATTTCATGAGCGACCCACTATATGCAATTCTTTCTGATTGAATCGCATCACGATTATGTAAATGACCTAATGCCGTATACGAAAAAGGCTCATATAACCCTTTTGCGACCTGTCCTGCCGTGCCAACAGATAGTTGACGTTCTGAATCCGTCTCCAGTCCTCCCGCTACAAAACTGTGACCAATCGTCACGGCATCTTTTTCGATCATACCGAAAGCTTCAATGACCGCCTCCAGTGCATCATGATGCGTTCGAATCGAGTCGATACCGAGGATATGCCGTACACGAGCCGGCTCAAGGAATGGAATCGGATAAAATGGGACTCCCGCTACATCAAGGGGACCAGATGTCGGGTCTAGCTTACCGACGATGTGAAGTCCTACTTGTCTCAATAACTTCGAACTATATTCGAGACGTTCTGCCGAATCATGGTTTCCGGCGATGGCTACGACTGGTATTCCGCGGTTCAAGACGAGCTCTCGCCACATCTCATCGAGTAAATCGACCGCCTCGACGGGAGGGACGGCTCGGTCATATAAATCCCCTGCGATGATGACCGCATCGGGTCGTTCCTCATCTACGATTTGTAAAAAAGAATGGAATAAGATATTCCGTTGATCTTCTGTCATATGTCGACCGTGGACGATCTTACCTAGATGCCAATCGGCCGTGTGAATCCATTTCATCACGTATCACCTCTCTTTCCTATTCTAGCATGAGTCATTCGTATGATTCGACGTCTTGACACCCGTTTTTGAAACAGCGAAAGTAAGAGGAGAGGAGGACTTCAAAATGAAATCATCAACATGGCAAACTTTTTTTCAATTATTCAAAATCGCGAATCCTCCGAAAAATCTATTTGTCGGAGCCATTCTGATCTCGCTCCTTCAAGCCGTCGCCTCACTGGCCATTCCGCTCATCTTGCAGCGTGTGGTCGACCGGTGGAGCAGCGACTTATTGACACCTGAATGGATCATCTATTTCGTCATCGCATTTTTGATTCAGGTCATCACGAGTGCCGTTTCGATTTATTGGTTACATATTGTGGGGCAACGGGTCGTTGCCAATTTACGCACGACCTTGTGGGACCATCTCGTCAAACTGCCGATTCCATTCTATGACGGCATCAAGTCGGGGGAACTGGTGTCTCGGTTGAACAATGATACGACGACGCTTCAACAGTTGTTATCCGAACAAAGTGTCAGGTTGTTGACCTCCCTCGTCTCGGTCATCGGCGCCGTCGCCATCTTGTTCACACTCGATTGGCAAATGACACTCGTCATCTTGTTCTCTGTTCCGACCACACTCATCATTGTCATACCGCTCGGACGGAAGCTTCGGATTATCGCAAAAGAGACACAACAAGAACTCGGAAATCTTTCCGGCTTCTTCGCCGAACTGCTCGGTGAGATTCGACTCGTCAAATCACAAGCGACGGAACAGATGGAAGTGAAAACCGGCAAAGCAAAAATCGAGACACTGTTCGATTACGGGGTGAAGGAAGGACGAATTCAAGCGATCCTCATTCCCCTTCTCAATGTGACCTTGACCGGGATGTTGATTGCCATCCTCGGGTTCGGCGCATATCGAGTCTCGACCGGAGCTTTATCAACGGGCGAACTACTCGCCTTCATGCTCTATCTCTTCCAAATCATCACGCCGCTCATCACGATGAGTGAATTTTTGACAAGGCTTCAAAAGGCGCGTGGAGCAACGGAACGGATTGCAGAGTTGCTCGAAGTCCGTCCCGAACCATACAGCACACATGAAGAAATGATTCATCAGACGGCACTCTCATTTGAAGACGTTGCTTTCCATTATGGCACTGAACCCGTCATCCAAGGATTGACACTTCAAGTTTCACCAGGGGCGACAACCGCCATCGTCGGACGGAGTGGTGCAGGGAAAACGACACTTTTCTCACTTGTCGAACAGTTCTATTTACCGACGGCAGGGACGATTCGATATGGAAATCGGGAGATTCAAACATACGGGCGTGATACTTGGCGTCAAATCATCGGATATGTCGCTCAAGATTCACCCGTCCTTTCGGGATCTGTACGGACAAACATTGTGTACGGACTTCGACATGAAACGAGCGATGATGAAATCAAAGAAGCCTGTGAGATGGCCAACGCATGGTCGTTTATTGAAACGATGCCTGAACAGCTCGATACGGAGATTGGTGAGCGAGGTATCCGTTTGTCTGGCGGGCAGCGACAACGACTTGCTATCGCGCGAGCATTGTTACGAAATCCACAGATTTTATTGCTCGACGAGGCAACATCAAGTCTAGATTCAGAATCAGAACGCGTGGTCCAAGAAGCGTTAGACCGCCTGATGGTCGGACGAACGACGCTTGTGATTGCCCACCGACTCTCGACTGTCAGACATGCTGACCAGATTGTCGTCTTAGAAGACGGACAAATCAGCGGAATCGGGAAACACGAGCAACTTTTAACAGAGAACGCACTATATCAGCGACTCGTTTCACAACAATTATTAGGGGGACAAGCCACATGAAAACAATCGGATTTATCGGGCTCGGGGTCATGGGCCAATCGATGGTACGTAATTTGATGAAACACGGATTTGAAGTACAAGCATACACACGGACGAAAGAGAAGGCAGCTGCACTGTTAGAGGAAGGTGTGACATGGTGTGATTCGGTACAGGACGTTTGCCGAGATGCCGATGCCGTCATCACTATCGTCGGCTATCCGTCTGATGTCGAATCCATCTATTTTGGTGAAGGAAACATTCTTGATTCGGCAGAACCAGGTACATTATTGATCGACATGACGACGTCCTCACCGAAACTGGCTGAACGGATAGCTGAGACAGCCATTGAGCGGAGTCTCCTCCCACTTGACGCACCAGTAACTGGAGGCGATGTCGGCGCCAAAAATGGAACGCTATCGATTTTAGTCGGTGGGGGTGAATTCGCCTTCAATAAAGCGAAGCCTTTATTTGAAGCGATGGGACAATCGATAGAACGAATGGGATACGCAGGAAGCGGTCAATATGCGAAACTTGCCAATCAAATCGCCATTGCCGGAATCATGATGGGGAATGCCGAAATGTTAGCGTTCAGTAAACGAGCTGGAATTGACCCAGAGGCACTCGTTCGTACGATTCGTGGTGGGGCAGCAGGTAGCTGGACGCTTGAAAACTTGGTTCCACGCATGATTGTCGAAGATTATGCACCTGGCTTCTTCATCAAACACTTTATCAAAGACATGACACTTGCCATCGAGAGCGCACACGAGCTACAAGTGACATTACCAGGTCTCGAGCTCGCACATCGCCTCTATTCAATTCTTGAAAAGAATGGATACGGAGAGAATGGCACGCAAGCACTGATCGAGTATTATCTTCATCAAGACGTTTGAAACCGGATGTTTGTGGAATTAGTAGGAGTGAAGGAGGCGATTTTCGTGCCATGGAATATGAAAGACTATCCAGAATCACTGAAAAACTTCGATCCACTTGTAAAAAAGAAAGCCATTGATATCGCGAACGCATTACTCGCGCAAGGCTACTCTGAGACGAAAGCGATCCCCATTGCCACCGAGCAAGCAAAAAAGTGGCATGCGGATGCGTCGGAAGAGGAAAAACAAGATTTTGAAGACGCCCCAAACCCCAAAAAGTCAGATCAGCACGGAACATAAAACAACCGGTCGGGTTATCCGACCGGTTGTTTTGCTTGATAGGAGGCATTTAACTCTAAATAGAGTCCAGAAATCGCCGTTTGAAGATATGGTGTGACAAAGATATAAGCTAAGCCTCCAGTAAGAAGGACGAGCGCATACCATCCGATAAAACTCGCATAGAGCTTTAACATCGTCTGTTTGTGCCCTTTCATCATTTGGCGGCTTTTTCGCATCGCCTGGAATGCAGATAGGTCCGGCTCATCTCGCATGATAAATGGCGCGATGCGATACGTCAAATAGAACCAGACACCAGGTACAATCAGGAAAAGCATTAGAACGTTTAGACCTAAATAGAATACCGCATAATAGACCACGGCACGTGAATAGTCTTTAAGTGACCCGAACGATTCAATCAACAATCCGAACGTTGGCTTTTCATCTTTCGCCACCTGGAGAAACACCCAATTTTTCCCGAGCTCGATAGGTGCGAGCAGAACCGTCGCCCCGTAAAGAAGCGCCACCGATGTCAAAAGAACTTCGGGGTCGTTCGCCGAGAGATCAAGTCGGGTCGTGATCATCGCTTGAATGACCATGACAGTTAAGACGACGAGTAATGAAATGCCCCACTTCCCTGATAGCATTCGTAGCGCATATTGTTTGTAAACGGAAGATTGCATGAATTCACCTACATTTATTGTTTTCTCTCATTATAGCAAAAAAACAGTCTTCCGACTGTTTTCCGCATTGGCTCATCCAAGAAGTTGTTTGAACTTCACTTCATCGAGCTGTCCATTCGTTCGTACGCCATTTCCTATGTGTACCATCGCTACGTCAAGACGTTCTTGAAGAATCGGTAACGTTTCCACCGTGATCCCTGCACCAGGCAAAATTGTCATCTCGGCCTGTTCCTTCAAGGCTATCAAGGTTTCGATTCCTTCTAGTACAGTTTTGGCACCGCCTGAAGTAAGGAGAATATCTACTTCCGGATATTCATTCAACACATCCATCGCTTCAAAGACATCACGTGATGCATCGAAGGCACGGTGGAACGTGAGCGTCATTTCCCCTTTGTGCTTGATCACTTCCCCTAAGATCCGCTCGTCAATCGCGCCATCCTGTGTCAATGCACCGAATACGATTCCATCGACACCTAGCTCACGGCATAGACCGATATCCGCAAGCATAGTCTCGACATCATCCTCATTGAAATGGAACGAATGTGTATGGGGTCTTATCATCACATGCACCGGAATCGACACATGTTCGACCACATTTCGAATCGTTCCAAAACTTGGTGTGATGCCCCCGTTTTCCATATCCGCAATCAGTTCGAGTCGTTTCGCACCGAGTTGCTCAGCCTGAATAGCTTCCGTTAGTGTAGTGACAATCACTTCTACATTCATTAAATCGCTCCCTTTACGGTGCGAACTTCCAGTCCACACCATGTTCGGCTAAGACGCCTTTGAAATCTTGAGGCTCCGGAAAATCAGAGATAATCGCCGTCACCTTCGAAAAATCACAGACGCGATACCGTTTTTGTTGATTTAGTTGGGTATGGTCCGTCAGTAAGAACGTCTCGCGACTTTGTGACATCACCGACTGGGTGATACTGGCGAGGCCGAAAGCGTCACATGTTAAACCTAGTGATGCGTCGACCCCTTCGACGGACAAAATGGCAAGGTCGAACATGTATGTCTGTAGTTGCGCCAGGACCTGCTCACCTGTCGTCACGAGATGTTTCGGGTCGATTGTACCACCTAATAGCTGAATTTCGCCACCAAGCACACCTTTCGCCCGCTGTTCAAACAACGCCTTCGCCACCGTCAACGATGGCGTCACGACCGTCACATTGCGACCACGTAACCGGGAAGCCACTTGCTCTGCCGCGACCCCGTGTCCGATATATAATAATGTATCATCTGGAATCAACTGAAATGCGGTATAGGCAATCCGACGAATTCCATCCATGTTTGCAATCACGATAGGCTGAAAGGACATGCTCTGATGAAGGACCGCTCCCCCGTATACACGTTTGATTCGATGTTCTTTTTCTAATTCTTCTAAATAACGGCGAATCGATTCCCCCGATACGTTCAAACGCTCGATCAACTCGCTTGTTTTTACTTTGCCTTCTCTTTCGATCCATTCTACAATTTTCTGTTTACGCTCTTCACCGATTAAAGACACGTCCCTGCCTCCTCCACAATAATCTTTCCTTTTCTAGTGTAACGAACGCATGTAAATTTAACGTAAATTGAAAGTAAAGAACGAGCAAATCCAACATGTTTTTGTTTCTTTTTTGTGTAAATCAACGACAATACACAAAAAAAGGCACGCCCTTCACGGACGTACCTGCATGAGTCATGATTTCGGCTTGTGTTGAAACAGCGGAACTTTTGGTTCTTTTCCAGCACGTATACGTTGCCAATTGGTACGATGCTTAATAATAATGAACAATGCGAGTGGCACGATGACGATCAGGGGTAACCAATCTTTCGTCACGATGCTATAAGTCGTTGCCGTCACCAGTCCTACCACGGCGGCAGCCATCGAGGAGAGGGATACCATGCGCGAGGTGAGGAGAGTCACGATGAATGTACCGACGACGACAAAGAAGAACCATGGGAAGGCTGCCAACAAAACACCACCGCTCGTCGCAACCGATTTTCCACCTTTGAATTTCGCAAAGACAGGATAAGAGTGTCCAATCACTGCCGGAATCCCGGCAAGAAGCAGGCTCATCTCGCTTCCGAACAGTAGAGGCAGCAATGCAGCGACAAGACCTTTCCCCATGTCACCGAGTAAGACGAGGATTCCTGCCTTCTTCCCTAATACACGAAACGTGTTCGTCGTTCCCAGATTGCCGCTCCCATGTTCTCGAACGTCTACGCGATAGCCGAGCTTGCCGATGATGAGGGCAAACGGAATGGCACCAAGTAAATAACTTAAAATAATAATCATGATTTCTGTCACATATGGCATCGCAATTCCCCTTATTTCACAAATTCCGCAATATAGCGATCATATGGCTGATTCAATGCATGTACCTGTTTCGCATGCTCAATACCGATATAGCGTAAGTGCCATGGTTCGTACATATATCCGGTTTCTTCCTCAAAGGCTTTTTGGTAACGGATGATAAATCCATACTCGTGAGCATGATCTGCCAGCCATTTTCCTTCAACCGTTTCACCGAGACTTTGAGTCAGTTGATAGTTGACCGAGGCGCTCGATACGTCAATCGCAAGTCCTGTTTGATGTTCAGAATGACCTGGTGGTGCGGAATATTTCATGGCTTGTTCTTTGCCATCTCGTTCGACATAAGCATTGAAGAGATTGACTTGATAGGCGTATGAACGGAACGCACTCGTCCCTTTCAAATCAATTCCTGCTGCTTTTGCACCTTTCATTAGACCTTCAATCGCCTGAGCAGCTTCTTTACGTAACATTCGACGTTCACCGACTGTCGAGTCGACAAAATCAATGTTCGCCTCTACCAAATCACTCGGCTGATAGTCGGCGGGTAATGCAATTTTCTTGTTTACAAGAATCAATTCATCTAATTCCAAATTGGCCACACCATCCGTTTCAATCGGTTGACTAGGTGCCACAGGTTCTTCCTCTACTGGTTCGGTCGGCTGTTCAGACTCGTCCGACGTCTCCTCCTCAGAAGGTGACTCGGTGACTGTCTCATCTTCACGATCCGAAGTCGGTTCATTTGGTTCTGTCTCTGGTTCATCTACTGTTGATGACTGTGTTGTTGGTTCTTTCGGTTCAACTTGCTCGTTTGTCGTACAACCGGCTAACATGAACGTCAAGGCGCCGCAAACCATCAAAATCGATGGATAACGCATGCGATCTTCCCCTTTCTAGATAACAAAAAGTACCGTCAAGATATGATACCACACTGACGGTACGAAGACAGAAGATTCTTAAACAGGGTTCATGACGTTCAAATACATTTCATGCCATTTCGGGAACTCTCGATCAAGTCGAATCGGTTTGAAGTCGCCTCGTTTGACGACGACATGCGTTGTAGTGGCTGTGCCAACAAGTTCTCCATGTTGATTCGTCAACTCATAGCCGTAAATCGTTCTGATTTTTGAATATTGATCGACCCATACACGAACATGAACCGTATCACCATACGTCACGCTACGCTTATAGTCCATGGATACATTTGTCACAGGAGAGACAAATCCCGCTTCTTCCATATCTTTATACTCGACACCTAGTTGTCGTAACAATTCCGTGCGCGCAATCTCTAAATAAACTAAATAGTTGGCATGATAGACGATGCCCATCATGTCCGTCTCTTGATACCTTACTGGGATTTGAACCGTGTGCATTGAATCATCCTTCTTTCCTACGACAAGTATATTATAACTTACTCTTAATATCTACTACTAATAATTGCTGGAGTGACACATTCTCATCCTCCGTCGACACTAAACGATAGGACTGACGAGCAATCGATTCATCGATAACAGATAGAGCGGTGCGCGCGTTCGCATGTTTGATGTCATGTAAGCGAGTAGCTAATGCTTCAAGCGCATCTTCCTCCATCACATATCCGAACTGACTTGCGTAATTTTTCGCGATGTCCACTAACTGTTCTTGCGTATAGTCATCAAAATGAATCGTCCGTTTCATTCGGCTACTAAGACCAGGGTTGGATTCAATTAATCGGCGAATCGGACCTTCGTAACCGGCAAGGACAACGACAAGATTCTCGCCATGTTTCGGCATTTCATCAACGAGTGTATCGATTGCCTCCCGGCCATAGTCGTTCGCCCCGCCGTTCAAACTATAGGCCTCGTCAATTAGTAAGACGCCGCCAAGTGCGTCACGGATCGCCGCTTTCGTTTTTTGAGCTGTCTGTCCCACATAGCCACTAACTAAATCTGCACGACTAACGACATTGACATGGCCTCGCTTCAAATAACCTGTCCGTTTCAACATCTGTGCATACAGATAGGCAAATGTCGTTTTACCGGTACCGCTGTTTCCGGTAAGTGTAACATGGAGCTGGACCGGCGCCGTCTTCAAACCGAGCGCTTTTCGTTTCTTCTGTATCTTGATGAGCGCTTCAATTTCAGCCAGTTGTGCTTTTGCATCTTCCATGCCGACAAGGTCATCTAACGATGTCGGACTCGATTCATCATCTGGCTGATCAAAGTCTTCTTCAGTCAAGAGCGCCATTTCGTCTAGCGGAGCATCTGCACCGAAGCGGGAACCCTTCTTAAACATCGCATCAAGTAAAATGTTATGGACAGTCCGGGCATTTCCGAACGTCGAGTCGACCCGTTCTCTGTCGATTCGAGCAAGAAGTGATCGTTTCGCCTCTTCCGTCAGCACGTAATTGTTTTCTTGTGCCACTTTCTCACCGATGGCGACCAGTTCTTCGTCACGGTAGTTCGGTAACTCGTAGTGATTCGACTCAGGGAATCGTGAACGTAAACCGGGGTTCGCCAAGAGGAAATGACGCATTTCTTCTGGATAGCCAGCTAGAATGACGACGAACTTGCCAGCATATTCGCCACTCGTCATCGCGGCGACGAGCGTATCGATGGCCGCTTGTCCGTAATCACTGCCACTCGCATCCTGACGCTTCAATGCGTATGCTTCATCGATGAATAAGACACCACCCTCTGCCTCTTTCACCTTGTTCATTACCTGCTCTTCCGTTTGCCCAACATAGGCACCGACAAGGCTCGAACGGTCAGCCTCGACAAGGTCCGGGCGTCCTAATAAGCCGAGTTCAAAGTAAATCTCGGCCATGAGTCTTGCTAATGTCGTCTTCCCGGTTCCTGGATTCCCTGTAAAGACGAGATGAAGGGATGGTTGATGTTTTGAAGAAAAACCGGCCTTCTCTCGTTCTTTTTGGAAAAGGAGGAAGCGATACCACGCTTTTACACGCGCTTTGATGTCATCGAGCCCAATCATGTCTTCAAGTGATTCAATCGCACTTGAACGTGCCTCGGTCGGACGGTCTGGTAGTAGCTCACAAATTGTGTGTAGCCGTTCTTTCACAAGGAAAACGCGCTCCCCGAAACGATGAAACGCTTCACGACTGAAATAGTTCCCTTGCATGGATGCGAGCAAGGAGGCGGTATCATCTTCAAGAGATGCGACCTCTTGCATCGCTTCGATGATCGCTTCAAACAGGTTTTCCAATTGTCCGCGCCATTCAGAATCACGTAAATCAGACTTCGCAGTCTCCACCTCATCATGGAGTTGGTCAAGTTGATCGAGCAACGCTGACGTTTTTGACTCGTACTCTGTTAAGATTTGAACCTTCATCGAGGCGTAATCGGCCTCTCGTAAGGTTGGCCAGTCGATTTGAAGCGCCTGTTTCGAACGACGCAACTGCTCATTCAGTTGAAACAGACGAAGCTCTGGAGGAAGTGCGTTCATCGCCTCCAACTCTTTTACCCAGCGGTTGAGTAACGGGTCCATCGTTTCCTTTTGTTTGAGCCGATGTGTTGCGAGCAGCCGCAAGGAACGAATTAATTCTTCTTGGTGCTGAGTCGCACGAGACCAATGTGCGTAAGATAACAAAGCCGCCTCGTTTACTTTTTCTCCAGCTTCCCAGTTCGTCAAGTCCGTTTGAACTTGTTCCACTTGAATTTGTTTCATCTTGTTCTCCCTTTCAGACGACAAGGGAGCCGACATCATGTCTGCTCCCCATCGGATTATCTTGATTCAAACGATGTCATCCGAATCGAATGGAATAACTTTCCGTTATTCCGCGATTCTGCCGCGAGCAAGATTCGTTCATGCGCATCGACATAATATGTGACAGTCTCTTTATTTTCTTCTTCACTAAAAATCGATGGATAGTTTTCAATCCACTCTTCCGGAACGGTCTCAGCCGATTCTGATTTCACATACGCTTGCGCGGTACGTCCGACCAAATCGGTTTCGCCTTCACTTGAACCGAGCGTCCCGTCATCGAGCCATTTACGAATCTGTTCGTTCGTTGCACGTGACAAGAATGGATGAGGTGCGACTGCTCCGGAGTTCGTCTCCTGTCGAAGAACTTCTTCCCCGTCCGGATTGAACTCTAAGTAGGTCTCTCCATCCCATTCAGCTTTCGCGCCAACATTTGGACCCGTCACGACTTCAGATACAAAATGTCCGTCCTCATCATACGTGACAAGATACTCTCGTTCTTCGAGCTCTTCGCCTTCTTTTGGAAGTTTGCGTTCTTGATATCCGATCACGACATTCGAGTAGAATGGTTCGACTTGCTCCTCCTCTTCCCCGCTCAAATCCATGAGCACATAGAAGTTATATGCGAGTAATGCCCCGACAATGAGGATGCCGGCCAATATCACCCAGCTCAACCGTTTTTTTATCTGTTGTTTCATAGCCTATCCTCCTCGTTTCTTCACTTACTATCCTACACTAGCGAGAAGGACAAGCAAAATATTTTTGACCGAAAAAGGGCCTCATCTGAGACCCTTTCGAATTAACCTAGTTTATCTTCATCTTTCTTTTGCATCTCTAGCCATTTATCTCGTTCATCCGGTTCGTCGGTAAGATCCTTGAATAAGGCAATCATCATAAAGATGAGCACGAAGATGAATGGGAAGGCTGCGAGAATCGCAACAGCTTGTAGAGCATCTAATCCACCAGCATACAACAATACGGCTGCGATTGACGATTGGATGATTCCCCAAGTCATTTTAATCCCCATCGGCGGGACGAGCTTCCCGTTCGATGTAAGCATACCGAGGACGTATGTCGCAGAGTCGGCCGATGTAATAAAGAATGTCGAAATCAAGAAGATGGCGATTACACTGAGAAGCGTCCCAAAACCACCGAACGTTTCAAACAGTGCGAACAGCCCGACTTCAGTACCGATTTCGTTTACTTGATCAATCAAGCTATATCCTCCGAACAAATCAGCCCAGATGGCCGAACCGCCGAAGACGGAGAACCATAATAATCCGAATGATGTCGGGACAAGTAAGATTCCGATGATAAATTCCCGAATCGTACGCCCTTTCGATACACGTGCGATAAACGTTCCGACGAATGGTGACCAAGAAATCCACCAAGCCCAGTAGAAGATGGTCCAACCGTTCACCCATTCACGTTCAACGGGTTCAAATGCGGCTGTACGGAAACTCATGCTCGGGAGCTGCTGCAAATAAGTTCCGACTGTTTGTGTGAACAAGTCGAAAATGAAAGCTGTCGGTCCCGCAAACATCGTCGCTACAAGTAGGACAATTGCCAAGAATATATTCGTATTACTTAAGATTCGAATTCCTTTGTCAAGACCTGTCGAAGCACTGATCATGTAGAGCACCGTTACGACGGCAATGATGATCAACTGTGTCACGAAAGCGTTCGGTACCCCAGGGATGAGGTAATGAAGGCCACCGGCAATTTGCTGAGCACCAAAACCAAGTGAAGTCGCTACCCCGAATGCAGTCGCAATGACCGCAAGGATATCGACCGTTTGCTTCACGGGTTGTTCGTAGCGGTTATGGACGAGCGAACCGATTGTCTCCCCAATCGTCGCGGGACGACCTTTTCTAAACGTCGAATATGCGATGGCGAGCGCAATCATTGCGTAAATCGCCCATGGATGGAGGCCCCAATGGAAAAATGCATAACGCATAGCAGTCCGTGCATCTCCTTCAGGTGTAGGGGAAGCGAATGGTGGTGAGTGGAAGTGGAGCAACGGTTCAGCCGCTCCCCAGAAGATAAGTCCAATTCCCATCCCGGCACTGAATAACATGGCAAACCATGATAAATAACTAAATTCTGGACGATCTGTATCCTTTCCAAGTCGAATCGAACCATATCTTGAAAAGATTAAAAAGATGGCAACCAGTAAAAACCCGGTGGCGCTCAAGAGATAGAACCAACCCATCCCGTTTGAGAGCCAGCCTTGTAACGTACTCGTCACGTTTAATAGACTGGCATTCCCTAATAAACTCTCGGGGAAAAGTCCCCAAATCGTAAATAAGCCAGTTATGATTGCAGATACGACGAATACGGTCGTCACACGGCTTTTTCGTTCCATAAAATCACTCCTATTTAATTTTCTATTTTCATATACGTTTTCCACCCTAACATACTTTTGAAACAAGTCACAACCCTATGTGTACATAAATGTGTTGTTTACCGTCCAATAGATAGGTGTCTTGTCATCAAGTTTTTTCTTTGGGCTCCACTGAAACAATCAATGTTTCATCGACCACATAGTAAGGTCTTTTTGGCAACGTTTTTAAATAACCCCCCTCTCGTAAACGGGTCAAATCGAGTTGAAGCGAGTTCTGAAATTTTTGTAACGGTAATTTCTTCTCCTGGTCCATATACAGATCGAGTGCCCGTTGCACTTGATCCATTTCATAAATGACGTCGCGTTCATCTTCCGGTACGATATGAAACGTCTCTTTTGACATGAAGAAACGTTGTTTCGGGATTCCCGAAAGGTGATGTTTCAAGCGTTTGGTGTCGATTTCTTGCGAGTCATCCAGTAGGACGGTGCGATTCACACCTTTTGGCAGTGTCTGTTCATATTCGTGAATCGCCTGACGCAATTCTGAAAGGGTGATATCAATTTCTCGATCCGGTTCCACCTCTTTTTGTTGCGTCAATCGTTTCCACCAACTCTTTCCGAGCTTCTCTTCCTTATCCATAAGCGCACCCCTCCCTGTCTTCCTGTTCCCGAATCTTTTAAAACTTCCACCTTAAAATTGCATATTCATGAAAAAAACCTTCCTTTTTTCAAAGGAAGGTCATGGACTAGCACTTATTTCAATTTGTTACGGAGAACCATTTGCAGGATTCCACCGTGACGGTAGTAATCAATTTCAACTTCAGAGTCGAAACGAGCGATGACTTTGAACTCTGTCACCGTTCCGTTTTCATGTGTCGCTTTTGCGTTCAAGATATCGCGCGGACGTACAGACTCATCGACTTGAATATCAATTGCTTCTTCACCAGTCAATCCGAGTGATTCAGCCGATTCACCGTCTAAGAACTGAAGCGGGAGCACACCCATCATGACAAGGTTCGAACGGTGAATCCGCTCGAAACTTTGTGCGATGACCGCACGGATTCCAAGAAGATTCGTCCCTTTCGCTGCCCAGTCACGAGATGATCCCATTCCGTAATCATTTCCTGCAAGGACAACAAGACCTGTTCCCTGTTCCTTGTACTTCATAGCCGCATCATACATTGGCATGATTTCACCAGTTGGCCAGTACGTTGTAAAGCCACCTTCAGTTCCTGGAGCAACTTGGTTACGGATACGAATGTTTGCGAACGTACCACGCATCATGACTTCATGGTTACCACGGCGAGAACCATATGAGTTGAAGTCGATTGGCTCTACCCCTTTAGAAAGGAGGTATTGACCGGCTGGTGTCGTCTTCGAGAATGATCCAGCTGGCGAGATGTGGTCGGTCGTAACCGAATCCGCAAACTTTCCGATGACACGTAAGCCATTCAATGCATGAACCTCGCCCGCTTCTGGTTCGAGTTGTTCGAAGAACGGTGGGTTTTGAATGTATGTCGACTCATCTGAGAAGTCATACAAGTTTCCTTCCGGAACATCGAGTGCGTTCCAACGCTCGTTACCAGTGAAGACCGTTTCGTACTCTTTACGGAATGCTTCTGGTGATACGACGTCTTGGACAACCATTTTGATTTCATCGTTTGATGGCCAGATGTCTTTGAAGTATACTTCATTTCCATCTTTGTCTGTACCGAACGAATCATTCATGATGTCGAAGTTGACTGACCCGGCAAGAGCGTAAGCGACGACGAGCGGTGGTGATGCCAAGAAGTTTGCCTTCACGAGCGGGTGAACGCGCCCTTCAAAGTTACGGTTACCAGAGAGGACTGACGACACGAGCAAGTCGTTTTCTGTGATCGTATCTTCGACTTCACGGTCAAGCGGACCAGAGTTTCCGATACATGTCGTACAGCCGTATCCGACCGTGTTGAAGCCAAGTTCGTCCAAGTAAGAAGTCAAACCAGCCTTATCCAAGTAGTCCGTTACGACTTTCGAACCTGGTGCGAGTGATGTCTTCACGTATTTCGGAACGGTTAAGCCACGTTCAACGGCTTTCTTCGCAACGAGTCCAGCACCGACCATGACGTATGGGTTCGACGTGTTCGTACAGCTTGTGATGGCTGCAATCGCAACATCTCCCGTACTCATGTCGACTGCGCCGTCCTCGTACTTGACTGTTGCCGTTTTGTCGAGTTCAGAACGGTCAAGTCCGAAGCCACTGTTTCCTGCAGGAGCACTCAAGCTATCGATGAACGATGTTTGAACGTCTGAGAGGTTGATTCGGTCTTGTGGACGTTTCGGACCCGCAAGTGAAGGCTGGACTTTCGACAAGTCGAGTGTCAACACTTTTGTGAACGTTGGATCAGCTTGATCTGGTGTATAGAAGAGATCATTCGCTTTAGAGTATTCTTCGACGAGTGAAATCAACTCTTCAGAGCGACCAGTCGTACGCATGTAGTTCAATGTTTCCGTATCGACCGGGAAGAATCCACATGTCGCACCATATTCAGGCGCCATGTTTGCAATCGTCGCACGGTCTGAAAGTGGCATCGTGTGGAGCGACGGTCCGAAGAATTCAACGAATTTCCCGACAACTTTTTCATGACGGAGCATCTCTGTCACGACGAGCGCCACATCTGTCGCTGTCACACCAGGGTTTACTTCACCGATGATTTTGACACCGACGACGTCTGGCACTGGGAAGTATGATGGTTGACCGAGCATGCTTGCTTCCGCCTCGATTCCTCCGACACCCCAGCCAAGAACACCGAGTCCGTTGATCATCGTTGTGTGCGAATCCGTTCCGACGAGTGAATCTGGATAAGCAACTGTACCTTCTGCATCATTCTTCTCGAGGACGACAGATGCCAAGTACTCCAAGTTTACTTGGTGAACAATCCCCGTTGCAGGTGGTACGGCACGATAGTTGTCAAATGCCGTCTGAGCCCAACGTAAGAACTTATAACGTTCTTCGTTACGTTCAAATTCGATGTCCATGTTTTTCATCAATGCGCCAGCGAAACCATATGCATCTACTTGAACTGAGTGGTCGACGACGAGATCGACAGGAATTTCTGGGTTGATTTTGTTTGGGTCTCCACCGAGGTCTGCCATCGCTTTACGAAGTGAAGCAAGGTCTACGACCGTCGGTACACCCGTGAAGTCTTGAAGTACGACACGTGCCGGTTTGAACGGTACGTCAATGTCTTTCGAGACGTCGGCAGTACCCCATTTTGCCAAGTTCTCGACATGTTCTTTCGTGATGGCACGCCCGTCTTGTTGACGGAGAACCGATTCAAGAAGAACGCGAATCGAATACGGAAGACGGCTGATGTCCGTCAATCCTTCTTCTTCCAATTTTTTCAAACGATAAAAATCATACGATTGCCCGTTCGCTTCGAACTTTGTCCGAGATGCGAAGGCGTCTAAAACATTCGTCTGTTCCATTGCAATTTCCCCCTTTTTGAAAGCGCCGACCACACGACAATGCGTAATCGCTTACTTTTCACATATTTATCATAATACAAGTATAGCGTGACGTAAAATACATTCCGTCACAAATTAGTCATAAGTAAAACTTATCAAAACTAAAACGACTTACTTCACAACAAAAAAACACCTCGGAAACGAGGTGTTTACATCTTATTCTTCCGTACCGATCTCTTCGTTGACGTCAAGTGCCTCAACAAGCGTCAAGTCATCTGCGTGACGCTCAGCGAACCGTTCATATGTGAACTCGTTCGCGAACAGGAAGACCGGACGTTCCCAACGGTCTGTAACGAGCATGTTCCGTGAATCTTGGAACGGTTTCAATGCCTTCAACTCTTTATCTTTGACCCAACGAGCAACGCTATATGAGACTGGTTCCATTCGAATATCGACGCCATATTCATTGTTTAAACGATATTCGAATACCTCGAATTGAAGTTGTCCGACCGCGCCAAGATAAATCTCGTTATATTCGTTGCGATACACTTGAATCGCCCCTTCTTGCGCAAGCTGTTCTACCCCTTTGTGGAAGTGTTTCGACTTGAGCGAGTTGACCGGCGAAACGCGCATGAACAATTCCGGTGGGAAAGTTGGCAGCGCCTCAAACGCAATCTTCTGCTTCGATGTGGTGATGGTATCTCCAATTTGATACGTCCCAGAATCATAGATCCCGATGACATCACCAGCAAACGCTTGGTCGACTGTTTCTCGATCGTTCGCCATCAATTGTGTCGATTGGCTCAATTTTATCTTTTTCCCAGTACGAGTGAGCGTCACATCCATCCCACGCTCAAACACACCTGAACAGATGCGTACAAAGGCGATGCGATCGCGGTGTGCCGGATTCATGTTCGCCTGAATCTTGAAGACGAATCCACTGAAGTCTTCTGATGTCGGATTGATTGGACCGACGTTCGACTTACGTGCCTCAGGAGCCGGAGACATCTCTAAATAGTGATTCAAGAACGCAGTCACCCCAAAGTCGACGAGCGCTGTTCCGAAAAATACCGGTGTCAATTTACCACTCTGGATCGCCTCGACTTCAATCTCGTTCCCCGCTCCATCGAGAAGGTCGATCTCATCGCGGAGGTTCATCAAGTTCTCTTCCGACAAATGATCGGCGAGAATCGGATCGTTCACTCCGTCCTCACCCAGTTGAAGTGTCGACTTCTCCCCACGGAACAAGTGGACCTCATTTTTCATTCGGTCGTAGACACCTTCAAACTGCATTCCACTTCCGATTGGCCATGTAATCGCGACAGAAGGCATGCCTAACACTTCTTCGAGCTCTTCCATCAATTCAAGCGGATCTTTTGCCTGACGATCCAACTTGTTCATAAATGTGAAGATTGGAATCCCACGCATCCGACAAACTTGGAATAGTTTTTTCGTCTGTGTTTCAATCCCTTTCGCAGCATCAATGACCATGACCGCGCTATCGACTGATGTCAACACGCGATACGTGTCTTCACCGAAGTCGTTGTGTCCTGGTGTATCCATGATCGATACAACTTTGTCTTGATAGATGAATTGCATGACAGACGATGTGACCGAGATCCCACGTTGTTTCTCGATTTCCATCCAGTCAGATTTTGCGTGTTTTGAGTTTTTGCGCGCCTTGACCGTACCTGCCTCGCGAATCGCACCACCGTGCAAAAGTAATTTTTCTGTTAATGTTGTTTTCCCCGCATCCGGGTGAGAGATAATGCCGAATATCCGACGTCTCTCGACTTCCTGTTTCAATTGGCTCATATAGGATAGACCTTTCCTTTCTCGTCTCAGTTCATGCTTATTCTCGTAGCAACGCTATCTATTCTAACGAAATCAATTCGGTTCGTCTATCCTAATGGGACGTACGCCTTTTGCAAATGGATTCTTTTTTGTATACTAACGATGAAAGCAAGTGAATGTATAGAACGGGGGAAAGACGATGCCAGAAAACTTGATGATGTATTTCATTGTATTCTGGGGATTCGTCATGATTGGACTCATGACGATTGGCGGGTACTTCATGTTTCGTAAGTTTTTAAAACGAATGCCAAAAGAAGATGGACGTTCCCTACTTGACATCGAAGATGATTATATAGAAAGAACGCGTCATCTCTGGACTCCGGAGACGCGGACGCTATTAGATCGTCTCGTCACACCGGTACCCGAGTTGTTCCGCGACGTCGCAATCCGAAAAATCGCAGGTAAAATCGGTCAATTCGCGCTTGAATCGCGTGCAAAAAAAATGACGACCGAACTTGTGGTAAAGGGTTACATCGCCGCAACACCGAAGCGCGATCACAAGTTCTTAAAGAAAGCGCTAACCGAAGAACAGATTGATTGGACGCCATACGAACACTATTTTCAGCAGTAGACTCTATCTCATTCAGATAGAGTTTTTTATTTGTCGAATTGTGCGATTCGCCTAATGGGTCAAAAGTACCTTTTCTCGAGCTTTATATTACATCGAAATAACGTTCACGAATTAGACAATATTGAAAACGCTTACAGTAAATTGGTATGACCAATATTAATATAACGTCTTTCATTTCGACACGAAAAAAAGGAATGACTGAATTGTTTTTCACAACGCATAATGGATTTATCTTACAGTCAAGGAGGGTCTATTATGCATGATGTGACACAAGTTTCACAAACGACAAGCCATCAATCTGCCCACATGATTACCGAACATGAGACATTTCATCGGTTAATGCGGGAAAAAAATCGCTTCATCGTTCCAGCTATCATCTTCTCACTCATCTTTTATTTCACACTCCCGATTCTGACGAGCTATACGACGTTCTTGAATACACCACTCATCGGGGACATCACTTGGGCTTGGGCGTTCGCCTTTTCCCAGTTCATTATGACCTGGACACTTTGTGTACTTTATAGTCGACGTGCCCGTCGCTTTGACGCACTCGTCGAACAATTGAAAGACGAGGTGAGATCATGAATTGGACCGCGATCGCCCTCTTTATCGCCATTGTCGGACTCACGCTAGTGATTACATACTTTGCAGCAAGAAAAACAAAAACTGCCAGCGATTTTTATACGGCAGACGGTGGATTGACCGGATTTCAAAACGGTCTTGCCATTGCAGGCGACTATATGTCTGCCGCATCGTTTCTCGGAATTGCAGGTATGATTGCGCTTGCGGGATTCGATGGGTTTTTCTATTCAATCGGTTTCCTCGTTGCCTATCTCGTTGTCCTCTATCTCGTCGCCGAACCATTGCGAAATCTTGGGAAATATACGATGGCAGACATGATTGCGGCACGTTTTAACAAGCCTCGCGTACGTGGTGTCGCAGCGATGAATGCGATTGTCATCTCCATTTTTTACATGATTGCGCAACTCGTCGGAGCGGGTGCTTTGATTGAACTGTTACTCGGAATCCCTTATACGACAAGTGTCGTCGTCGTCGGAATCTTAATGACAGTCTACGTCGTTTTCGGTGGCATGACGGCCACTTCTTGGGTACAAATCACAAAAGCCGTACTTCTGATGATTGGGACGGCAATCATTTCATTTCTCGTGTTCGCTCGTTTTGATTTCTCCGTCACGACGATGTTTAATGAAGTCAGCAAAGCGACCCCACTCGGAAGTGACTTCTTGAACCCTGGGAACAAGTTCAAGCTACCGCTCGATACCATTTCATTAAACATGGCGCTCGTGCTCGGTACGGCAGGGCTCCCTCATATTCTGATTCGCTTCTTCACCGTCAAAGATGCACCGACTGCTCGGCAATCCGTCGTCTATGCGACATGGATCATCGGTGCATTTTATATCTTGACCATTTTCCTAGGTTTCGGTGCCGCAGCATTCGTCGGACGTGATGCCATTCTCGCCGCAAACCCTGCCGGCAACATGGCGGCCCCTCTTCTCGCGCAAGTGCTCGGTGGTGACCTCTTGTTCGCTTTCGTTGCCGCAATCGCGTTCGCGACAATTCTTGCCGTTGTCGCTGGACTCGTACTGTCAGCTGCTTCCGCCTTCGCCCATGACTTCTACGGACATATCATTCGTAAAGGGGAAGCGACAGAAACTGAACAAGTGAAAGCCGCGCGAATCGCTTCAGTTGCGGTCGCCCTCGTCTCAATGGGACTAGCCTTTTTCGCCCAGTCGATGAACGTTGCATTTCTTGTCTCGCTCGCTTTCGCCGTTGCGGCGAGTGCGAACTTACCTGTTATCCTCTTTACGATTTTCTGGAGACGCTTCAATACAGGTGGCGCCATTTGGGGAATGGTCGTCGGCTTGTTCTCCTCACTGATTCTAGTCGCACTCAGTCCGAACCTGTGGGCTCCGGACGGTTCGGCCATTTTTCTCGGTGAAGCCCTTTTCCCGCTATCCAATCCCGGGATTGTATCAATCCCCCTTGGTTTCATCGCTGCCGTGATTGGTACACTGGTCACGAAATCAGATGAAGTTGCTGGCAACTATGAACGCGTACTCGTCAAGGCGAACACCGGAATCGACGCGGAGACAGAAGTCGCCGCTACGAAAGCAGATTAAATAAAAATGGAGTGGCTCAACGCCACTCCATTTTTACGTGATTGCGATTCGTTTATATTTTTGATACATGGCGATTCGCCACGGGACAATCATCCCCCAAGCAATCAAATAGAACAATCCGCCTGTAGAGAATAGATCGACCTCATGACCGACCCAAACCTTCATTGCTGTACGGATGGCAAGGAGTGCGAACACAACCACAAAAAATGCTTTCGATCGTGAGAGATACACTTCGCCGTCCCGTTTTTCAAAATTGGATGTCTTAATCAAAAACAGACTGAAGATGAGTCCGACCGCAAGGGCCTCAGCCACTTCGACCCATGATAAGCGAAACGCGGGAATCAAAAACTGAATCATCCCGGTCGTCATCGCAAGTGGTGGAATTAAAATTTTCTTCGCATTCGTCGGCTTTGCCGATGCTTTTACACGAACAAAGCTCGCTACGATACCCATTAACAACGCGACGAGAGTCGACCCCCATAACATTGACATCTCGGTCAACCCCTTAAAATCCGGTGAATCCGACAAGCTCGCTCATCCATGCAGCGAACCGATTCATTCCGTCAAAATATAATAGTACGCCGAACGCCATCATCAAATAGCCTCCGACTTTTGCTACTTTTGCACTGTTGCGTGCTAAGTACTTGATCTTGCCAACGAATGCTACCATTACCAAAAATGGAATTGCAAACCCGATGACATACGCCAACATATAGCCGAGTCCTTGACTCGGGTTCGTGGCGGCTAGTGCGATCACACCAGCTAAAATTGGACCTGTGCACGGTGTCCACCCTGCCGCAAATCCAATACCAATTAAAACGGTTCCAAAATAACCGCTCTTTCGTTCGCCGATATCCATTTTCTTTTCACGCATCATAAATTGCGGTTGCCATAAGCCCGCCAAAAAGACGCCGAACATGAAAATCAAAATGGCGCCGAACATGCGTAGACTGTCCTTATATTGGATGAAGACGTCTGCAATCAATGAAGTCGACAATCCTAGTACGAGAAAGACAATCGAAAAACCGAATAAGAACGAAAATGTGTGGAACCAAGCTGTACGCTGTTTTAATCCTTCATTTTTTAACTCAGATACGGAAACCCCAGTAATATACGAGAGAAAGACCGGATACAACGGGAGCGTACATGGTGACAAGAACGATAAGACGCCCGCCCCAAATGCGAGCCATAATGTGACTTCCATGACGATTTCCACCTTTCACGACCATTATAGCGAAAACCTATTTAAATTGCTCGAATCTTTTCTTTCAAACCGCAACATCATTTTGTAATTTTTGAAATGGAAATGAAACTTGTCATCTGTAAACGGAGGTGCTAAGATTTGGATATTCCAGTTCACAAAATTCTAATTTACATGATGGGGGAACGAACGTGGCAGTCACCGCAGCAGATACACTACACCAGGCCATTGAACAAAAACGTGATGAACTGTATAAAATCGCGTCAAAGCATTCTTGGACCTCACCCGAAGTCATTTCAGTAAGCCAAGAACTTGACTCTTTAATCACTCGTCATGTCCTATCAAAGCATAATAAAGAGAAACTTCATTCTTGAAACTTGACAGCTCGTCACCTTGTGTGGCGAGCTTTTTCCATGGAAAAAAGGACACCTGAATAGGTATCCTTTCCAAATCAAGACATCAGACGTTGTCCGGATTGCAGTTCATACATCTTTTTGTACAGTCCGTCTTGTTTCAATAACTGTTGATGATTGCCGCGTTCCACGATTTCACCACGATGCAAGACCAAAATTAAATCTGCATCTTGAATCGTCGACAGGCGGTGGGCGATTGCGATTGTCGTCCGACCACGACGCATCCGATCGAGCGCGGTTTGTACACGCTCCTCTGTTTCGGTATCGATGGAGCTCGTCGCTTCATCGAGAATAAGCACTTTTGGATTACGTGCGACCGTACGGGCAAATGCGAGCAATTGACGCTCCCCGCTTGAGAACGTCGCTCCACGCTCTCCGACGACATGGCCATAGCCAGCGTCCAACTTTTCAATGAATGTATGCGCTTGGACGAATTCAGCAGCTTCACGCGCGCGCTCAGAATCGATGACTGGATTGAACAGCTTCAAATTCTCTTCGATTGTTCCCGTAAATAAGAATGGGTCTTGTAGGACAAGCCCGACTTGTTGACGAAGCTCTTGCTCCTCGAACTGTTCGAGCGGTTGCCCGTCAATCGTGATGCGACCAGATTCATATGGATAAAAACGTGTCAACAAATTGATGATTGAACTCTTACCGCTCCCAGTATGACCAACGAGCGCAACCGTCTCACCTGGTTTAGCAACAAAAGAAATCTGTTTCAACACGTCAACTTCTCCGTCGTAACTGAATGTCACATTTTCGAACCGAACTTCCCCATCAGTGATTCGTGCTTCACCAGGCATCTGTTTACCTGGAGCCGGTTCATCCGTATCTAAAATTTTGAAGACACGGTCGGCCGATACGACGGCTTGTTGAAATTCGCTTAATCGTTGCATGATATCAAGCACGGGACGGAAAATACGTTCAATATAGCTGATGAAAGCATACACGACCCCTACTTGAACTTGTTCACTCATCGAGAGTACCCCGTAATAACCGAGCAGACCGATGATGGAGAAGGCGAGAAGCAATTCGATAATCGGGCGGAGTAACATGCTATCGAGTTTTAAGTTCCGATATCGTGCCTCCTGATGCGCTTCGTTCGTCTCTTCGAACTGACGAATGAGTCGCTCTTCTTGACGAAATTGTTGAATGATGCCCATCCCATTGATGGATTCGTTCAACTGGGCGTTGAGTTGTGACAACAAATCCCGCACTTGCGCGAAATATTTCGTCGAGAAACGACGATACGCCCAAATGATAAGCCAGAAGAGAGGCAACAAGATGAGTCCCATCGTCGCGAGCGGGGGCTCCAAGATGTAGAGGAAGATATACGTCCCAATCAACTGAACGGCAGACTGAACGAACGTACTCATCACCCCGACATAGAGCTCTTTTACGGCCTCCGTATCATTCGTGATACGCGATACAAGGACTCCCGCTGGTGTGCGGTCAAAGTAGGCAAGTCGCATCCCCATAACGTGACGGAAGATGTCCATCCGAATGTTTTGCACAATTTTTAAGGCGATTTTTTGAAAAGATATGGATTGCAGATAGTCAAATACAATCGCCGACAAATGAAGCACCATATAGACAGCAAAAAGAGCGATGACCCAGTTCGTCGGGTAGACACCTGGTGTGACGAATTCATCGATAAACACTTTGATTAGAAACGGCCCTGCCAACTTTGCACCTGTCGCAATCAAGAGAAATACGAAGGCAACACTTAGCGGTTTTCCGTACCGTTTCGCGTAACTGAGCAGGCGCTTGATGACTTGCCATTCTTGGACATCATGTTTCATCGTGTCCCCCCCCTTCTACAATCGCTTCAAGTTGCTGACGATCATATGTCTCACGATACCAGCCCGTCTCTTGAAGCAATGCCTCATGGCGACCTCGTTGAATGATGTTTCCGTCCTCAATCACGAGAATCTCGTCAGCGTGTTCTACAGCCGAAAGACGATGTGCGACAATGACGCGCGCCTGATCTGGATTACCGACTCGAAAATGCTCGATAATCGACTCTTCCGTTTTCGCATCGACCGCAGATAGGGCATCATCTAATATCAATACATCCGCCGCTGTCATGAGCGCCCGCGCGATGGAAATCCGTTGTTTTTGTCCTCCTGATAATGTGACTCCACGTTCACCGACGAGTGTCGCATATCCTTCCGGAAGACGGACAATATCTTCATGCACCTCAGCAACCTTAGCTGCTTCGATGATTTCTTCCATGCTCGCTTCAGGCCTTCCGAACGCGATATTGTTCGCAATCGAATCCGAGAACAAGAAATGATCTTGTGGAACGACCGCAATTTTATCCATCAGAAGTGATTTTTTCACTTGGCGGATGTTGATCCCACCGATTTTAATCTTTCCATCTTTCACATCATACTCACGCGTCAATAGACGGACAATCGTCGTCTTCCCTGCACCTGTTCTGCCGACAATCCCGATTGTTTTTCCACGTTCAATCCGAAAATGGACATTGTGGAGCACAACGGTCTCATCATAAGCGAAATTTCGAATATCGACCTCCACCTCTGAATGAGAAAGGGTCGTCGCAGCCATGCGGTCGTCTTGAATCTCAGGTTTGACGGCGAGCATTCGCTCAATTCGGTCGTAAGACGCGCGTCCACGCTCCACGATATTGAACAACCATCCAAAGGCTAACATCGGCCATGTCAACAGTGCCAAATAAGCTGTGAAGCTGACAATCTGTCCAATCGTCAATTCGCCTTGTTCAATCAAGACGGCTCCATACCCGACCGAAAGGATATAAGACAATCCGACAATTCCGAAGATGGTCGGGTCGTATAAGGCATCAATCTTCGCGACTCGTACGTTTTTCGCCATGACTTCACTCGATAAGTTCTCAAACGATTCCACATCCCGATCGACTTCCCCCGTCGACTTTAAGACACGGACGCCACTGACGCTTTCCTGCACTTTGTCATTCAATTCTGAAAATGCCGCTTGGGCGACCCCGAATCGGCTATGTAACATCTTTCCATATCGCGTTGTCAAAGCGACCATGATTGGTAACGGTAGTAAGGCAACGAGCGTCAATTTCCAGCTGATTGTTGTAATCATCGTGATGATGACGAACGTCCCAAGTGTCACGCTATCGACGAGTGTTAAAATCCCCGCACCGGCCGTCATCGATACGGCTTGTACATCATTTGTCGCATGGGCCATCAAATCACCGACCCGTGACTTTTTATAAAATCGCTGATCAAGATCTGTGAAATGCCGATATAGTTGGCTACGAAGCATTCTTCCTAGACGAATCGATGCGCCGAAGATAAAATAGCGCCAAAAGAAGCGGGCGACATAATTTCCAATCCCAACAGCAGCAAGTCCCCCTAATAACAGCCAGAGTGTGTCGGACGAAAGCGAACCACGGTTAATCTCATCGACAATCCGTCCGATGATGCGTGGTGGAATCAGTTCTAGACCAGCCACGAAGATCAGTAAGACGATGCCGAGCGCGTACGTCTTCCACTCAAGACGCAAAAACCAAGATAATTGTTTGAATACACGAATGTGAAACGCCCCCCTTTGTCTTTAGATGAAGATTATTCATTAATCGTAGCGAAAGTTTGTTCGATTGTCTAACAAAAAGAGGAAACAAAAAAGCACTTCGGGAACCGAAGTGCTTTCGTGATTGATTATGATTTCTTTTCGTTTTTCATCTGCACGTTCATGGCGCGCATCACTTGGTTGACTTTCTTCTGTGATGGCTTTTGACCCATCTGCATCATCAACGTACGAATCATATCTTCATTGATTGGCGGGTTCTGTTCAAGGTAGTTCATCATGTATTTACGCGCGATAAAGAATCCAATCGCGATACCCCCGATGAGTGCTGCCACGACAAGAAGAATCCAGAATAATGTACTCAAGGCTTTACCTCCTCTACCATATGAAACATCGTTTTTTACTATACACTAAATTGAACAACTTCGCTAGTCGTCCAGAAAAAAAGTGACGGCCAAACGATTGGCCGTCACAACAATCTAACTAGAGATTAAAGTGATTTTACTGCATTGACGACGTTGTCGACTGACATGCCGTATTCTTTCATGAGGAGGTCACCAGGTGCAGATGCTCCGAACTTGTCGATTCCGAGTACCTTACCACCGAATCCTACATATTTGTACCATCCAAGTGTCGCACCCGCTTCAAGTGATACACGTTTCGTGACTGAAGATGGAAGGACAGATTCTTTGTACTCTGCAGATTGCGCTTCGAAGAGTTCCCATGATGGCATCGAGACGACTGCCGCTTTCACGCCTTCTGACGCGAGCTGTTCACGCGCTTCAACGAGAACGTGTACTTCAGAACCTGTACCGAGCAAGAGAACGTCTGCATCTTTCGATTCACCTGCAACGACGTAAGCTCCTTTTGCTGCCGTTTCAATAGATGTACCTTCGAGTTCTGGTAACGCTTGACGAGTCAAGACGAGAAGTGAAGGAGTCGTTTTCGATGTCACCGCTTGTTTCCAAGCTGCAATCGTTTCTTTGCCGTCAGCAGGACGAAGAACAGAGAGGTTCGGCATCGCGCGGAAGCTCATCAAATGTTCGACCGGCTCGTGCGTTGGACCATCTTCACCGACTGCGATTGAGTCGTGCGTCAAGATGAACGTCGATGGAAGTCCCATAAGTGCTGCGAGACGGACTGCAGGACGGAGGTAATCCGAGAAGACGAAGAACGTCGCACCGTAAGGAAGAACACCACCGTGAAGGGCCATACCGTTCACAGCTGCCGCCATCGCGAACTCACGAACACCGAACCAGATGTTACGACCAGCTGGGTCTTCATCGAAGTCTACCGCACCTTTGATCATCGAGTTGTTCGATCCAGCAAGGTCAGCCGAACCACCAAAGAGTGTCGGTACTGCTTTTGCGATTGCGTTCAACACTTCACCGCTCGTTTGACGTGTTGCTTTTTTCGAACCGATTTCGAAAGTCGGCAACTCGCTATCCCAACCTTCAGGAAGGTCATTGTTCATCGCGCGCTCGAACTGTGCTCCGAGCTCAGGGTGTGCCGCTTTATACGCTTCAACGAGTTCGTTCCAGTCTGACTCATATTTCGCGCCAGGCTCGACAACTTTCTCGTTGAATAAGTCATATACTTCGTTTGGAACGTAGAATGACTCGCCTTCCCATTTGTAGAACTGTTTCGTCAATTCGATTTCAGCGTCTCCAAGTGGCGCACCGTGTGATGCCGATTTACCCGACTTGTTCGGTGAACCGAATCCGATGACCGTCTTGACTTCGATCAATGTCGGCTTCGACGTCTCTGCTTTCGCAGCATCGATCGCTTTTGCGATTGAATCGATGTCCGTTCCGTCTTCGACACGAATGACTTGCCACCCGTAAGCGTTGAAACGGTCTTCTACGCTTTCAGAGAACGACTTATGAAGGTCGCCATCGAGAGAGATATCGTTTGAATCGTAAAGAACGACGAGTTTACCGAGCTTCAAGTGACCTGCGAGGGAAGCCGCCTCCGCAGATACACCTTCCATCAAGTCTCCGTCACCGCAAATGCCGAACGTGTAGTGGTCAACGACGTTGAACTCGTCGCGGTTGTAAGTCGCTTCTAAGTGTTTCTCTGCCATGGCCATCCCGACAGCCATCGCAATCCCTTGTCCAAGTGGGCCCGTTGTCGCATCTACCCCAGCCGTGTGGCGGTACTCAGGGTGACCAGGTGTCTTCGAGTCCATTTGACGGAATGATTTCAAATCGTCCATCGACAAATCATAGCCAGACAAGTGAAGGAGCGAATACAAGAGCATCGATCCATGACCCGCTGAGAGCACGAAACGGTCACGGTTGAACCAGTTCGGGTTTTTCGGGTTGTGACGCATTTTATCTGTCCAAAGTGTAAACGCCATCGGGGCAGCGCCCATTGGCATCCCTGGGTGACCAGAGTTCGCTTTTTGGACTGCATCAATTGAGAGCGTCCGAATCGAGTTAATCGCTAATAATTCTTTAGTAGTTGTTTCCACTAATTTCATCCTCTCTGTGTTAAGAAGGTTTTCTACCCGTCATATTTTATCATACTCAATCGTGTGTCACAACTAATTAATTAGTATAACACATTTGATGAAATCGTTTCCTTCTATTGCATGAAATAGCATGTAATCCGTTCGTCTGATGCGTGTTCGTGTATAACAAAAATGCACATCCTATGCGAAATAGGATGTGCATTCGGTATCACTCACCGCGATAGCGTTTTTGATCTTCTTTCAACTTCTCTGGTGTAACGTCATTTCCATCTGGATCGACGACTTTCATACCCATCATTTGTGATTTGAACGATTGACGAAACGCCTTCAAATATTCTTGACGCAAGTCTTGTTGCTCGTTCATTTCTTCTTGAGACAGTCCTTCTGTCTTCGCTTTGTTGGCGAGGAAATTGATTCGCTCCAATTGTCCTGGTGCTAACATATGACTCGCCCCCTCTCTAGTGAATTTGTTCTTATACTTTACAAAATCAGAGAGGAAGAATCAAGTTTCAGCAACCGACTGGTGCTCAAGATATCGTCGATTGACCGTTGCCTTCGAGACCTCATAACCAAATCCACGTAGCGTCGCCGCAATCTCAGCGAACGTCAAGCCACGTTCACGCAATTGGATAATCTCTTCGATTGGCACTTCAATTCGATGTCGCCCACCTTGATCATGATTTTGAATGTTGCGCTGTGGGTTAAATCCGTTAGCGACCGCACGACGCATCCCACGCGAGATTTTCGCATTGTGAATTTTTCGTTGATATTCTTCGACAACACTGACAATCTCCAATACCATCTTCTCTGCATCGGAAACGACATAGTCCGACGTAGACTGCATCGTCAGCAATCGCACGTCATGCTTCATTAAAGTATGCAAGATCGCAATCTTAGCATTCCCTCGTCCTAAGCGACTGTCGTCCGTGACGAGCACGGCATCGAGCTGAGAAGTGGATACATGGTCCAGTAAATCAAGTAGCCCTTGTCGATTGACTTCATAACCGCTCTCTTGCTCTGTGATGACATCTATGACGTCGGCCCCTAATCCCGAAGCCAGCTGCTGTAATTCTTCGACTTGCCGACTGAGTGATGTCTCTTGGGTAGACTTGTTCGTCGATACCCGGCAATAGATGACGACCCGCATCGCACCACTCCCTTTCATTGCATTCATTTGTTACGATACACAGTTTAAGATTGATTCGCAATGAAGAAAGATCACTCAGCGGCATACCATTTCATTTTTCGTTCGTTATGCTCTTCACGCTCTGCCATGATCTGTGCTTCGAGTGATTCTGCTTCGACGTACGCAACCTCTTCTTCGATTGTCCGCTCTGACGTGACGACCGGATCGACAACTTTTGGTTCCCCTCGCATTTCACCAGCCAAATAAAAAGCGAACATCCCGACTAAGAGCATCCCGACTAAAATGATTCCGTTGAGTGTATCTTTCATGATTACATTGCCTCCTGTATAAGAATATATGTTCGTTAGAACGTTTGTTCGTTTATCTGTTCTCATCATAAAACAAGAACCCGTGTTCGGTCAACACAAAAAAACGAACGAATGTTTGTACGCTCATGTGTTCTTGTGTTACACTAGACACATAAAGAATAGGATGCGATTGCAGGTTATTCGATTATATCGAGGTGAACATAATGAAAAAAATGTCAGCGCGACAACAGCAGATTCTTGATTTCATCAAAGACGAAGTACGGGCAAAAGGTTATCCGCCTTCTGTTCGTGAAATTGGAGAAGCGGTCGGTCTTGCATCTAGTTCGACCGTACACGGTCATCTAGATCGTTTAGAGAAGCGTGGATTGATTCGTCGAGATAAGACGAAGCCTCGCGCGATTGAAATTTTGACTGAAGATATGCCGACAATGGAAGAGCAAGAGTCCGTCATGTACGTACCGGTCATCGGGAAGGTCACTGCCGGGACACCGATCACCGCCATCGAGAACGTGGAAGAGCACTTCCCTCTTCCAGCACATATCGTCGGGTCAGATAATGTATATATGTTGTCTGTCTCTGGGGATTCGATGATCAATGCAGGAATTTTAGACGGAGACCGGGTGCTCGTCCGCCAGCAGAGCACGGCCGACAATGGAGAGATTGTCGTCGCCATGACGGAAGAAGGCGAAGCGACCGTGAAGCGAATTTACAAAGAAGCTTCGAAGGTCCGCCTTCAACCGGAGAACGACGAGTTAGAAGCGATGTATTTTGACAACGTCTCGATTTTAGGGAAGGTTATCGGTGTATACCGGACGATTCATTAATGGCTAGTGGCAAGACCCATACCCGTACGAATCTCGTGGCAACCGGAGCACTCGCGGTTGCCACGCCTTTTCTTGAAATCGATGTTCCGTTCTCATTGATCATCGGTGCCATCATCGGTACACTCTGGCTCTCCCCGGACCTCGATTTGAAATCAGACGCCTATTATCGATGGGGACCTCTCAAACTGATTTGGCTCCCTTACGTAAAGCTCATGCCGCACCGTTCGCTCTTCTCGCACTTACCTGCTTTGAGTGATGTGATTCGGATTGCATATATCGGGTTCCCGCTCGTGCTGCTTCTGCCCTTCACGGCTTACGAAGAGGAAATCCGCTCATGGGTCGACATTCATGGCATGTCCTTCTTTTTAGGGCTCGTGTTTGCGACGACACTCCATACGACGCTCGACTATACTTCAACGTTTTTCAAAAAAGCGTTTTAACCAACAAAGGACCATCTTCGTGAAGTACAGAAGGTGGTCCTTTGTTTTAATTGGAATGATAACGTGTTATAGGGTATCCATTTTATGAATGAAATGCTTAAACTAATACGACCCGATCTTTCCTGCACGCAAATTATCGAGATGAGTTGGAAGAAATCCGATATGGTCAAACTATGAAGGAGGAGAACTTGATGGTAAAAGCATTAAATGAGCTGATGGACTTTATCGAACAGCACTTAACGGAAGAACTTTTAGATTCAGAAATCACAAAAATCACCGGACTATCTGCTCACCATTTTAAGAGGATGTTTTCGTATATGTCAGGAATGACACTTCACACTTATATACGAAATCGACGGTTTTCTATCGCAAATGAAAAATTGGTTCATGGTTCAAGCGTAACAGAAATCGCATATCTCTATGGATATCAATCGGTCGAAGGGTTTTCCAGAGCGTTTCGAGATTGGTCTGGTCATTTGCCTTCTGAAGTCATGAAGAATCACATTCAAAAGTCGTTCCCTCGCTTCACGTTTTATATCGATATAAAAGGAGGAACATCAATGGAGTTCAAGTTAGAAGAGAAAGAAGCTTTTCAAATCGTTGGAGTTTCAAAGCGTGTCCCTATTCAATTCGAGGGAGTCAACGAAGAAATCATGGAACTAGCGAAGTCGATTACGGAAGAGCAACGGGCTCACATGCATGAATTGGGCAATTTATATCCGCATCGTGCCTTGAACGCATCGTTCAATTTTGATGACGGTCACTTAGAAGAAGAAGGTTATTTGACACATATGATCGGTTTCGCCACGACAAGAGAAATTAAGTATGACGATCTCGAAGTGATCTCAATCCCAAAAAGTTTATGGGCAATCTTCCCGAACACTGGACCATTCCCAAACACTCTACAAGAGACGATGGCAAGAACCTATGCAGAATGGTTACCTTCTTCGGGATACGCACTTCAAGACTTGCCAAGCATTTCATTTAGCAAAATAGAAACAGGATATGACAACGTATATAGCGAGGTTTGGGTCCCTGTGAAGGTTAGAGAAGAGCCGGAATCATAAAGATATCTCCGCTATTATGATTTATCAAAAAGAGTATGGAGCATCCCAAATTGAGGGATGCTCCATACTCTTTTATATATCTCTTCTATTTAGTAGAGCGTCATGTACTGATCGCGTTCCCACTCTGTTACTTGCATACGGAACATATCCCACTCGATTTCTTTCAACTCGAGGAAGTGTTCGCCGATATGCTCACCAAGTGAGTCCATCACAACTTTGTCCGCACGAAGGACTTCGAGTGCGTCGAAGAGTGTCGCTGGGAGATCGTCGATTCCGTTTGCTACACGCTCTGGCTTGTCCATCACGTAGATGTTGCTATCGATTGGTTTAGGTGCATTCAAATCTTTTTCGATCCCGTCAAGACCTGAAGCCAAGAGGGCAGCAAGTGCAAGGTACGGGTTCGCCGCTGGGTCAACCGAACGTACTTCGATACGAGTCGAGAGACCACGTGCCGCTGGTACACGTACGAGTGGCGAACGGTTACGTGCGCTCCATGCAACATAGCAAGGTGCTTCGTAGCCTGGTACGAGACGCTTGTATGAGTTGACAGTCGGGTTACATACTGCCGTGAAGGCACGAGCGTGCTCCAAGATACCGGCTGTGAACGCGCGAGCTGTATCTGAAAGTTCCATGTCGCCGTTTGGATCGTAGAAGACGTTTGTGTCGCCTTTGAAGAGTGACATGTTCGCATGCATCCCTGAACCGTTTACCCCGAAGAGCGGTTTCGGCATGAATGTCGCGTGAAGACCATACTTCGCTGCGATCGTCTTAACGACGAGTTTGAACGTTTGGATGTTATCTGCCGTCGTGACAGCATCTGCGTATTTGAAATCGATTTCGTGTTGTCCTGGTGCTACTTCGTGGTGTGATGCTTCGATTTCAAAGCCCATGTTTTCAAGTTCGATGACGATCTCTTTACGGCAGTTCTCACCGAGGTCAACTGGTGCCAAGTCGAAGTATCCACCTTGGTCGTTGAGTTCAAGAGTCGGACGACCTGATGCGTCTTTTTTGAACAAGAAGAACTCTGGCTCTGGTCCAACGTTGAACGCTGTGAAACCAAGTTTTTGCATCTTCTCAAGGTTACGCTTGAGTGTACCGCGCGGGTCACCGCTGAATGGTGTACCGTCTGGGTTATAAATATCGCAAATTAAGCGAGCAACTTTTCCGCTGCCATCTGTCCACGGGAAGACAACCCACGTGTTGAGGTCTGGATACAAGTACATGTCTGATTCCTCGATGCGGACGAATCCTTCGATTGACGATCCGTCAAACATCATCTTGTTATCAAGTGCTTTGTCCAATTGGCTGATCGGCACCTCGACGTTTTTGATTGTTCCGAGGATGTCCGTGAATTGAAGACGAATAAAGCGTACGTCTTCCTCTTGTGCGATGCGTTTAATGTCTTCTTTTGTGAACGTTTTTCTGGCCATGGTAAAATGTCCCCTCTCACATTGCGTAATGGTTGATGTGTGCGGCGTTATCGATAGAAACGTGAAAGCTCACCTTGAATGAGCGACGTCTTATTGAAACGACCGGCTTCTTGAAGCTGTGTTTTCAACAAATGATGTAACTCTTTTTCCGAAACCTTCGGTGCTTCACTGACCGGTGCGGCCGGAGCAGATGCTTCCGCTTCTTTTTCACCTTCTTGCTCTAACATGTGGCGAATCGCCGCCAAGTTAAAGCCTTGATCAATGTAATCCTTGATTGCGAGTAGACGTTCGACATCATTAAAGGAATAAAGTCGTCGTTTCGATTCCGTCCGACTAGGCGAAATCAGACCCTGTTCTTCGTAATACCGAATCTGTCTACCTGTCAGTTGCGTCAAATCTTGGACGATTCCAATCGGAAACAACGGGTTGGAGCGACGAAATTGATCGGCCATCCTTACCCCTCCTTTTCTGTCTCACAATGTGAGAATAATATATGACAACAATCCTGTCAATAGATGTTAAGAAAGTTAACATGACAGATTAGTTACAAATGTGTCGGCTGATTTTGGTCATTGAATTCGACCAATCCTTTACCGTGTAATTGGCTCAACGCCAACATGAGCGCGACTTTTACGTGAGCATACGTCAGACCACCTTGAACGTACGCCGTGTACGGTGCCCGAAGCGGACCATCGGCAGACAGCTCGATGGAAGAACCCTGAATGAACGTCCCAGCTGCCATGATGACGTCATCTTCATAACCCGGCATATAGGCCGGCACCGGTAACGCATGGGCATTGACCGGCGATGCCATTTGGATGCTCTGACAAAACGCAATCATCTTGTCGCGGTCACGGAACGTCACCGACTGAATCAAGTCCGTTCGTAGAGTCGTATAGTGGGGATCTGTCTCGAATCCGATCAAAGACAATAGACTTGCCGTCAAATGGGCCCCTTTTAATGCTTGTGCGACTGTATGAGGTGCCATATAGAAGCCTTGATACATCTCTTGAAGCGAGTAGAGTGATGGTCCGGCTTCACTTCCGATACCTGGGGTCGTCATACGGAACGAACACCGTTCAATTAACTCTTTCGTACCAGCGATATAACCGCCCGTCTTCGCCAATCCACCGCCTGGGTTTTTGATGAGAGAACCAGCCATCAAGTCAGCCCCGACGTGCGTCGGTTCGATCGTCTCGACAAACTCACCGTAACAATTGTCCACGAACACATACACATGCGGATGTTCCGCTTTAATCCGTTCGATGGCCACTTTGATTTCATCGACTGGAATACTGCGACGATTCGCATACCCTTTCGATCGCTGAATCCCAACGAGTTTCGTCTCAGGACGAATCCGTTCGAGGACGCGGTCGATGTCGATTTCACGTTCCTCTTTTAATTCGACAGTATCGTAATGGACACCGAGTTCTTTTAACGAACCGCGACCATCGCCACGAATGCCGACAATCTCCTCAAGCGTGTCATACGGCTTCCCTGTGATATAGAGAAGCTCATCACCTGGTAGAAGGACACCAAACAAGGCAATCCCGATTGCATGGGTACCGGAGATGATTTGTGGTCGACATAGCGCGAGCTCGGCTCCAAACACATCCGCATAAATCGACTCGAGGGTGTCTCGACCGATATCGTCATATCCATATCCCGTCGTCGGATTAAAATGAAAATCCGACACTTTATGCTTTTTAAACGATTCTAGGACGCGATACTGGTTGAATTCGGCCGTCTCGTCAATCCTTTCGAAAAACGGTTTGACCCGTGCCTCCGCTTTTTTTACGAACGGCGCGAGCGCATCATAATGTTCAATCTTTTCTTGCCACATACTTACACCTCAAATTGTTTTAGCGTCGCATATAGACGCGTGTCTTCTCTCATATAACCTACTAATTCGACAGAACCGTCATCTAAAAAGCTCTCTTCAAGACGATACATCGCCTCTTTGGCCGGGTGGTAGTGTTCAAACGCCGTCACCGGGAGAATGACATGGACTTTTGTCAAAATGTCCGCAATCTTATCCTCGAGAGCACCTGTCAACGTCACGATATCTTCCGAGGCGATTGCCGAGATCAATAACGGTCCGCCGACGAAGTCTTCCGTGAGACGGTCTTTCTTATTATATACCTCGAGCTGAGGCACCTCACTCGCACCGAGTTCCTCTAATACCGCATTCGTCGTATCGATTTGATTCAGATAATGTGGGTTCGATGCATCGATGACATGAAGGATCAAGTCGGCACCGACAACTTCTTCTAATGTCGAACGAAACGCGGCAACGAGTTTCGTCGGCAAGTCACGGATGAAGCCGACCGTATCTGTGATCAGTACTTTCCCACCTCGCGGAAGTTCGAGCTCGCGCGTCAACGGGTCGAGCGTCGCAAACAATTCATCCTGCTCGTACGTGTCGGCATCGGTCAATCGGTTAAAGATTGTCGACTTCCCAGCATTCGTATACCCGACGAGCGCGACTTGGAATACCCTGTTTTCTTTTCGGCGTTCTCGGTAACGTCCACGGTGTGCGACTGTCCCCTCGAGCTGTTTCGTGATTTCATCGATGCGGCGCTTGATGTGACGACGATCCGATTCAAGTTTCGTCTCACCAGGACCACGCGTCCCGATTCCACCACCGAGTCGCGAAAGCTGTGTGCCTTGACCGATGAGACGCGGCAGCAAATAGTTCATCTGCGCGAGTTCGACCTGCAATTTCCCTTCGCGCGATTGCGCACGGCTCGCAAAGATGTCCAAGATGAGCTGTGTGCGGTCAATCAACTTCATCTCATCTGGGTCGTTCAAGGCGATGCGAATGTTTTTCGACTGTGCCGGTGTCAATTCGGCGTTGAAAATCAATAAGTCCGGCTCGAACTGTTCGACGAGCATCGCGAGTTCCTCGATTTTCCCTTTCCCGATAAAGGTACGACGGTCGATTTGTTGACGCTTTTGGTCGAGTCTGGCAACGACTTCGCCTTGCGCCGTGTCCACGAGTTCGACGAGCTCGCCCATCGACTGTTCATATGTCCAATCATCGGTACTAGGCAACTGACAACCGACGATGACAACTTTTTCACGTTCAATCATGTAATCCCTCATTCCATAAAGTCTCACCTTCCATCTTACCACGAATCAGCGTATAGAGAACGTCCGTTTGTGGTAGGATAAAGGAAGAAGGAGGCTCGACCATGACGAAACGAAGAAAAGACTACCCGCTCCCGGAATTTATTGAAACGTACCTCTATCATCTCGGCGCCAGCGGTCGTCAACCCTCGACGCTTAAGCGATATCGCTACGACTTGATCGACGTGCATAAATACTTTCACGACCACAATGTCGAACTGAACGAACCGACGGACTGGTTAGACGTTCCGCTCGAATCGTGGAAGACATTCGTGAATGACTTCTTAATCGAAGAGAAGCACTATCAACAGGCGACCGTCGCAAGAATCGTCACGGTCATCAATAGCCTGACCCAATTTTTAAATCCGCTTCGTAAAAAGATGCTTGCCTATTCCCAACCGGCACATACGTTGACAGTCGACCAAGTCGCACTCGAATCTGAATTCGACCGACTCGTTCAAACGATTCGTTCGACGAGAGGACTGAGTGAGAATCAGCTCCAAGCTCATCCTTATCTCGTCAATCGGAACGAACTGATTGTGACGCTTTTCTATAAATATGGATTGCGTGTCCATCACATCATTCGTTTGCGAATGAGCGACTTGCATCTGGCCGATCACACCTTCGACGTGTATGATCGTCTCGGAAACCGTTTCACGTTGAAGCTGTCACAGGAAGATCAATCTTTGCTCATGAATTACCTGGCTGATATCCCGACCCCGGTACGACCACGTTGGTATTCAGAAGACCCGGTCTTCGTCTCATTCGATTTTGCCCGGATGACGTTCCGCTGGGTGTATGCGAAGAATCAACCGAAGCAATTGACGATCGTCATGATTACGAAAATGATGCGGCAGTTGAACGAACGAAGTGGACTCGCGCGCTCCGTCACGCCATCGATGCTTCGAAACGCCCATGTGTTGAAGACATATGCGGTCGATCTGACACCATCCGAGCGGATGAATATCACCTGTATGCATAAGGAATCTTCCCTCCGCCGGTATGAACAGGCGTATGAAGAGTTCGGAACTGAGTTATTTGAGTCAGACGAAAGACCCGCCCTCTCGTGAAGGGCGGGTCTTGGTCTGTACGATTTCAGGTTATCCAATGGTGCGAAGACAACTTGATCCTTACCATCTATAGTCAATCGATTTCTAACCTTGAGGTTTATATAACTTCTCGACACTCATCAATGTGTTGTTCTCAAAAGTCGCCTTATAGATATCCGGCATGTCGAGTTCTTTCCAAAATTCATATCCATATCGCGCATCAAAATAATTCAGCATGAGAACCATAATATTTCCATGTGTGCCGAGCACCACTTTTTTCCCTTCGTACGTACGGAGCAGTGATATGAGAGCCTCTACCCCTCTAGATTGAGCCTGATCGTTCGACTCTCCCCCTTCCCATGCGAACGCAGGATTTTTCCAAACGGTCTCCATCGCGCTTGTAAAGTCTTTAGCCGGTTCTGAAGTCAAGGTTCGCTCTCTCAAATCATCCGACACTACAACGTCCTGTCCAAGATAATCCGCGATGCCTTTTACGGTTTGAACGGCTCGTTTATATGGACTCGAAGTCACGATATCGATCCCCTCATCGATTAGAAGGTTTGTAATTTCAGCAACATCATGCATTCCTTTCTCAGATAACGGTCTGGCGAATTCGTCTGGTGTATAGGTAGAATGTGCATGTCTGACAAAATATATAGTTGTCATTCAGTAGTCCCCTTTTATAATGTCTCGTCGTTGTTTACATACGATGTCCAGCCTCATCATAAGCTTTAGAATGATGGTTTAGCTGCAAAAATTCATGTCGCAACAACCCGTAGACGACATGATCGACGTAACGGTCATACAGCCACTCCGCATCTCGAATGACCCTTTCTTCCTTAAAGCCGAATCGTTCCGGAAGTGCCCGACTCTTCACATTCTCTGTCGCGACTCGGATCTCAATTTTATTTAGTTTCAAATCTTGAAACCCATACTCGATGATGGTCTCGAGCGCTTGACTCATGATGCCTTTCCCTTGAAACTCTTGTCCGAGCCAGTATCCGATTGTGCCACATTGAATACCACGATCGATTTCGTTAAATCCAATTGTTCCGGCCAGTGCTCCTTTATACATCAAAGCGAACGATTTTGGGCGCCCGCCCGTTTCAATCAACCCTTTGATTCGTCCCTCTATGTTCTGCTTCGAGTCTTCCACCGTCTCAATATAGTCGAGCCAGCCAAGCCACTCTCGCAAATAAGGCTTCGATGCAATCGTCAGCTTAAATAACTCGTCCGCATCGTCTGTATTGAACATTCTCAGTGTGACATCGTCATTTAGTTTATATTCAAGCATATAGTCCCATCCTCATTATTTATTCATTTGTCCTCATATGTCACTGCAACCTTAATTGGATTTATGACGCGTTTATTTAGTTTTTCAAACGTATCAATCAATCTATATTGGTCAATGTCCAATTCAAAAATCTTTCTTACGTATGGTGTATGTCGGCTCACTTCAAAATACCACCTGAAATGTTCTTTATAATCCCATCCATCACTCGATCCGACGATATGTAACTCTTTTTCAAAAAAATGCGGTTGCAACATCAACCCTTCTCGATTGCCATCTGACAAAATACAGATAGATTTATTCGGCTTAACAGCTTGTTGAAGGTTCATGAAACCATCATTACGAGCCGAACATTCAATGCCGTAATCATAGAAGCTCTCCTTCACTTCATTCGGGGTATATACACGGCCAACTCCAAACGTATGAGCCAGTTCTTTCCGATTCGAATCCGGATCGATCGCATCAATCATCGTCACACCATAATAGGTTCGTAGATAATAGATTGCGAGTAACCCCATCGTTCCTAGACAGGAAACAATGACCGAATCGGTAGAGGATGGTGCTAACTTTCTAACCCCTTTTGCTGCATCGCAAGACAAAATCGCTAACAACGCTGTTTTATAATCCACTTCCGGCGGAACGTAAAACGCTTTTTGTTCAGAGACAATCCCATATGTTTGTTGTCCATAGAAGGCGAGCACCCGATCTCCGATATTGAGCGAAGTCACACTTTCTCCTCTATCCACAATGATCCCATAACTCTCATATCCCACTTTTCGGGGATAAACCGGACTCGAGTCAGTCAAATCCGTTTCGTCATATTGAGGAAGCTCTGCCCCAACACTAATGGCGGTGGCAATGGTTTTAATCAAAACCTGATCAGCCTCAAGAGCAGGTATTCGTGTTGTAACCCACTCCAACTTCTTTTTACCTACGAGTTTCAAAGCTTGTTGAATCATTCCATCCTCCTACTATGACAATTTCACCCATATGACAAGTTTACAGAATTAATCAAATTTTGTATAATTATTTTTATATCATTTTATGAAGAGGTGAAAATGTGTAAAAACGATTCGTCCAACCCACCAAATTGAATAGATTCGGAGGAGATTTGTGATGAAATCCTTTTACACACTGCTCGTTAGCCAATGGCTCGCAAACATTGGCGATGTCCTGTACATCGTCGCGCTCATTGCCTTGCTGTATCAACAAACTGGGTCCGCTCTCATGGCGGCCAGCTTCCCGATTGCCGTGACTGCCGGTATGACGCTCAGCGGACTCTTTTTCGCCCGCATCCTCAGTCGCTACTCGCTCGGGAAAACGCTCGTCCTGTCACAACTGATGAAGACGATCACCCTTGTTCTCGTTCTCTTCACGGATTCGATTCTTATTCTCGGACTCGTCATGTGGATTGCATTTCTCGATGGATTCGCACGTCCGATTCAAGCCTCGTTCATCCCAAGTTTGGCGACGAATCGTCAACAAGCGAACAGCCTAGTTCAAGGTTCCAATCAGTTCATCCAACTCGCGATGTGGCCGCTCGGGACGATGCTCGTCTCTCTCTCGTCTAGCGCCTTTGCATTAATCGTTTCACTCGTTCTCTTCAGCCTTTCAACGGTTGTGACGATTTACTTCTATCAATCGCTTACGGAAGACATCGTCGATGATGGAACGGAGGAATCGATTACCTTACGCGATAGTCTTACTTATGTAAGAACGTCACCATTCGCTCGTCGTGTGACTTGGTTTGTGACGTATGAATCATTTGTCAGCACGCTTTGGATTTCAGCGTTGCTCCTCGTCTATCTCGAGCGACATCTGCAAGTCGATACAGGCTGGTGGGGAACTCTTAACGCATCATTTTTGATTAGTATGATTGCGGCGAGTGCCTATCTTTATCGGTCTCGTCGATCACCCTCGCTACCTTCGACTGCCGTCTTATCCATTGTTGCCGCCATGTTGTTCGGCGTGACCGAGCATCTCGCGTTTGCGATTTTGGCGTTAGTGATTCAAGGGGCAGCCACACAAATGCGGATCATCCAGGCGAATACCGTCATTCAAGAACAGATCCCGACTGCGCGACTTCCCTATGTATATAGTGTGCAACAAACGGGATACGCCCTCGCATTCAGTGTAGGGAGTTTGCTGTTCGGTCTTCTTGCGGATGGACTACCAATCGATTCGGTTTACCTTCTCGGAGCACTTTTGACTCTTCCGTTGATTTGGATCGGACGATTGACTAAACAGTCTATGTTGACCGTATCATCTGTATAAACAAGAGGCGCCTTCTCTAAGAGAGGGCGCCTTATTTAAATGATTTTCTAACTGGTAGATTCTCCATTCTCACAATTGAAAAGACAACCTGTAGCGATTCATATCGTATACTAAAAGAAACAAATGATCGGAGTGATTTCCATGTCGAAACTTTCACAGGAAGAAACCATCGAGTTACTAAATGCCTTAGAGTCTCGTTTTACCGAAAACGTTGAACGTCATCCTGATGCCGTCTGGTCAGACGTATTGGAACGAATTCAAATTAATCAGGACAAGTTGACCACCCTCGCTTTGATGGAAGAGACTGGCGGAGAACCGGACGTGATTCGACTCCTTAACGGAGACCTCGCTTTTTGCGACTGTTCAGCCGAGAGCCCGAGCGGTCGACGAAGCCTCTGTTATGACGAACCGGCGCTCGAAGCACGTAAGAAGAACAAACCCGCCGGAAGTGCGGTCGCCCTATCTGAACAGATGGGCATAACCCTTCTCGATGAAGAAACATACCGACACTTACAAACGCTCGGTGCATTCGATTTGAAGACGTCAAGTTGGATTCAGACACCGGACACCATTCGTCAAAAAGGTGGCGCCCTGTTCTGCGACCGTCGCTATGATCACATCTTCGTCTACCACAATGGTGCAGATTCTTATTATGCCGCTCGAGGATTTAGAGGAATAATCATGATTTAAGCAAGGCATTGCGCCTTGCTTCTTTTTTATTGCAATAACCAACTAAAGACTTTCGGAATATATATGATGAAAAATAAGCTGACAGGAATCACTGCGAAAAGCCTTAATATCCACGTATATTTACCCTTGAACTTTCTGAAGTAGAACAGCAATGCACCAAACGCAATCGCATTTGCTGTCAAATTCGGTTCTTCTATACCGTTCTCAATCCATTGCTTGAAAAAAATCTTCCATCCAGGAAAGGGTTCGAGGGCGAACGACTCGTTGAAACTCGGTGTAAGGTTGTACTTCAGCCTCACAAACCAGGCTCCTATATAGACAAAGATGAATAAGAGCGCGTAACACATCAGTACAACGTTCCACAATTTCCCTTTCCAACTCTCACTCCGAAAGTACAAGACGCCAATCAAAATCAGGACACTAAATATCACATTTATTATGAATGGTGGTGAAATCGTCAGAATCGAAAACGTCTCTCGATCTAATACCATTCCCACTTGAAAGATCCCTTTCTGAAACATAGCCTTTCCTCTTTTCTAATATGTACTGATTAAATAAAATACGGTAATTGAAATATTAAGAAATACGCTATATTTCGATTTACTTCATCTGTGCCCTATTTGAATATACTCGATTTCATATACAAATCCACCAAAAAACTGCAGACAGATCGTCTGCAGTTCTCATTTATGCGTGTAGTGTCACATTCAACTCTTCCGCGACCGTTTTAAACGCTTCGAGTGCCCGTTCTAGGTCATCTCGTGTATGTTCCGCTGTGACGATGGTCCGGATACGGGCTTTCCCGCGTTCGACCGTCGGGAAAGCGATACTCTGTGCGAATACACCATGCTCTTTCAACTTGTCCGAGAATGTATGCGCAAGCGTCTCTTCGCCGAGCATGACCGGTGTGATCGGTGTCGTCGCATGTCCGATATCGAAACCAAGGTCACGTAAACCGTTTTTGAAGAACTCGGTGTTCGCCCATAGCTTGTCGAACAGCTCTTCTTCCTCTTTCATCACACGGATCGCTTCACGGTTCGCCGCCACGACTGCCGGTGGATGTGATGTCGAGAAGAGGAACGGGCGACCTTTGTGGATCAAGTAATCCCGAATATCTTGTGAACAGGCGACATAGCCACCGAGGACACCGATCGCTTTTGAGAGCGTCCCGACCTGAAGCGCGACACGACCGTCCAAACCGAAGTGGTTGACCGTTCCGCGACCGTTCTTCCCGAGAACGCCAGATGCGTGAGCATCATCGACCATGACCGCAGCGTCATACTTCTCGGCGAGTTCGACGATGGCCGGAAGCGGTGCGATGTTCCCGTCCATCGAGAACACACCGTCCGTCACTACAAGACGTGTGCGATAATCTTGTGTCTCTTTCAACGCCTTCTCCAAGTCTTCGAGGTCGACGTGTTTATAGATACGTCGAGCCGCTTTCGTGAGGCGAATCCCATCGATGATTGACGCATGGTTGAGGGCGTCACTGATGACGACATCCTCCGGTCCAAGCAGTGCAGACAATACCCCGAGGTTCGTCGCGAATCCTGATTGGAAGACGAGTGAGGCCTCCGTATGTTTGAACTCCGCGAGTTCGCGCTCAAATGCTTCGTGCATCTCGAACGTTCCGGCAATCGTACGGACTGATCCCGTTCCTGCGCCGTATTGCTCGACCGCTTCAATGGCTGCCTGTTTCAAGCGCGGGTGGTTCGCAAGTCCGAGATAGTTATTTGACGACAGTTGGACGAGTGACTTTCCATCGATTGTCACTTCATTCCCTTGTGCTGATTCGAGTGGGACGAGCTTACGGAACGTCCCTTGTTCTTTCATCTCGTTGATTGCTTCTGTAATATGTTCAAATGCCATGTTGTTTCCCCCTTTATGGTATTAAGACGACCTTCCCACATTTCCCTGCCCGCATGAGTTCGAATCCTTTTTCGAACTCCTCGAGCTTGAAGACGTGTGTGATGATCGGTTCGACGTTCAGCTGACCCGTCGCGAGCATCGTCGAGACCTGGCCCCACGTCTCATACATCTTACGTCCTGTGATCCCTTGGACGCGGACCCCTTTAAAGACGACGTCCCGTGTGAGATCGATGGCGACCGGACGGGCCGGGAGTGACAAGACGTTGACGTCCCCGCCTGCCGTGACCAACTTAAACGCTTGATCGATGGCAATCGGATGACCGCTCATCTCGCAGACGACATCGATTCCGTCCCCGTCGGTCTCACGTTCAATCAATTCGAGCGGATTCTCCTCTAAACTGTTGATGACGACATCGGCCCCCATCTTTTCGGCAAGTTGTAAGCGATATGGATTGACGTCAATCGCATAGACACGACTCGCCCCTGCTGCTTTGGCGACACCGACCGCCATGAGTCCGATTGGGCCACAACCGACGATGGCGACCGATTTAGCTGACACATCACTCGCCAACACCGTGTGCACCGCATTCCCGAGCGGTTCTTGAATCGATGCCAGTTTCGCTGGCATCGACTCCGGGTTCACCCATAAGTTCTCTTCGGGCATGACGACGTATTCTGCGAAGCAGCCTTGCGTGTCCACCCCGATGATTTTTGTGTTCTTACAGATGTGGTACTGCCCGCGCAAACATTGTTTACACTGATGACAGACGATATGCGTTTCAGCAGACACCGTCTGTCCGACTTTGATTCGCTTCGTCCCTTCTCCGAGCGCCACGACTTCCCCCGAAAATTCATGACCAAATACGTATGGTGGTTTGACGCGGCTCTGTGACCATTCATCCCACTCATAGATGTGGACATCGGTCCCGCAAATCGATGTCGCTTTGACTTGAATGAGTACTTCTCCAGGTCCTGGTGTCGGAACTGGTACGTCGACCAGTTTTGCCCCAAACCCGGCCGTGTGTTTTTGAATCGCTTTCATTACTGGTGTCGTTGATTCCGTCTCTTTGGTTGACACAAGTTGTTCCATTGAAAACGTCCCCCTCTTGTCTCTAATGATCGAACGATACGTTCTTTATCATCTTGTCATAAAATGACGAAACTGAGAAGATAGAACGTCCGATTTACACAAAAAAAGAGGAGCCATCCGCGCCGATGGCTCCTCTTCACAAGAATAGGACCTATGTCCCGACCGCTCATCGCGGCTCAATGATGAGCTTGATGGCAGTACGTTCCTCTCCGTCAATCATAATATCAGTAAAGGCCGGAATGCAAATCAAATCGAGACCGCTTGGCGCGACGAAGCCTCGGGCAATCGCGACGGCTTTGATGGACTGATTCAGTGCACCTGCCCCGATCGCCTGTATCTCACACGTTCCTTTTTCACGTAGCACACCCGCTAAAGCACCCGCAACGGAGTTAGGGTTCGATTTTGCCGAAACTTTGAGTACGTCCATTCTTGTTTCCCCCTCGGGTAGGTTGTTCAATCAAACCAGACGGTCTGATCATCTAGGTGTATTCGTTCGATTTTTGTCGCTCGTTTCGTCTGATCATCGATTGTAATGAAAACTCCATTAAGTTGTTCCCGTCCCTCGGCAACTTCAAACCGAACTGGGAGTTGTGTCATAAATTTTTTTAAAACAGTCGACGCATCCATTCCGAGTACCCCGTCTAGTGGACCGGTCATGCCGACGTCTGTAATGTAGGCCGTGCCGTTCGGTAGGACACGCTCGTCCGCTGTCTGCACGTGTGTATGTGTCCCGACAACGGCTTGAGCGCGACCGTCGAGATGATAGCCCATAGCGATTTTCTCGCTTGTCGCCTCAGCATGGACATCCACAAAAATCGCATCGACCTCATCGCGCACTTCTTCGACGAGACGGTCGACGGTACGGAACGGACAGTCAAGAGACGGCAAGAAGACATTTCCCATGACATTGATCACGGCCAATTTCTTCCCATTTTGTTTCAACTTCATCATGCCAACCCCAGGTGTCCCGTCCGGATAGTTGGCCGGACGGACGATCCGGTCGGCGTCGTCGATCCAATCAAAGATATCACGGTTGTCCCACGTGTGGTTTCCCATCGTTACCCCATGAAAGCCGAGCTCCAAAAACTGTTGGTAAATCTTTTTCGTAAGACCACGTCCATTTGCTGCATTCTCACCGTTGACGAGCATGAACGTCGGGTTGTATTTGTCTTTCAAGCGTCCGATTTGTTTCGTCAATATATCACGACCTGGTTTCCCGACCACATCACCGATAAATAAAATTTTCATATAAAGTCCTCCCTCAAACAGAAAAAGCGGAGAAATTCTCCGCTTCGTTTACTTCGCATAATCGACGGAACGTGTTTCACGAATGACCGTCACTTTGATTTGTCCAGGATAATCGAGTTCGTCCTCGATTCGCTTACAAATATCACGTGCCATCTTACCGGCGACGACATCGTCAACGACATCAGGGCGAACGATAATCCGAACTTCACGTCCTGCTTGAATCGCATACGATTTCTCGACACCTTCGAACGACTCACAGATTGATTCGAGTCGCTCAAGACGACGGATGTAGCTTTCAAGTGTCTCTTGGCGAGCTCCAGGACGCGCTGCTGACAAGGCATCAGCCGCTGCCACAAGTACAGCAATCGTCGATGTCGCCTCGACGTCCCCGTGGTGGGAAGCGATCGAATTGATGACGACCGGATGTTCTTTGTATTTCGTCGCGAGTTCTACACCGATTTCAACGTGACTACCTTCGACTTCGTGGTCGATTGCTTTCCCGATATCGTGTAAGAGTCCTGCCCGTTTCGCGAGCGTGACATCTTCACCAAGTTCGGCTGCCATCATCCCGGCAAGATGTGCCACCTCAACCGAGTGAGACAAGACGTTCTGACCATAACTCGTACGATAACGCATGCGACCGAGCGTCTTGACAAGGTCTGGATGGAGTCCGTGAATTCCGGCTTCAAACGTAGCTTCCTCCCCGTATTCACGAATGCGTTCATCCACTTCACGGCGAGACTTCTCTACCATTTCTTCAATTCGAGCCGGGTGAATCCGACCGTCTTGAACGAGTTTTTCAAGCGTCATCTTCGCGATTTCACGACGAACCGGGTCGAACCCTGACAAGATGACGGCTTCTGGTGTGTCATCGATGATGAGGTCAATCCCAGTCAACGTTTCGAGCGTCCGGATGTTACGTCCTTCGCGCCCGATGATACGACCTTTCATCTCATCACTCGGTAAGTTGACAACGGATACCGTCGTCTCGGCGACATGTTCAGCTGCATATCGTTGCATCGTGAGAGATAAGAGGTGTTTCGCTTTTTTATCCGCTTCTTGTTTTGCTTTTTGCTCGATTTCTTTTTGAAGGAGAGCAGCATCGTGAAGCGCTTCCTGCTTCGCTTCGTCCATGATGATGGTACGTGCTTCATCTTTCGAGAGGGATGCCACGCGTACAAGTTCTCGGCGTGCCTCTTCGTATAACTCCTCCACTTTGCTTTCGAGCATTTCTGCTTCACGCTTGCGTTTTTCGAGTCCTCGTTCCTGTTCATCTAGCGAGTCTTCTTTCCGCTCGAGCATGTCTGCTTTGCGGTCAAGAAGCTCTTCCTTTTGAACGAGGCGATTCTCTTTCACTTTCTGTTCTTCGCGACGTTCACGCAATTCTTGTTCCGTCTCATTACGAAGTTGAATCATCTCTTCTTTTACTTCAAGCCGTGCTTCTTTTTGCATCGCTTCCGATTGTTGTTTTGCTTGCTCTACAATCTTAGTCGCTTCCGTCTCGGCACCTTGAATCTTCGCTTCGGCGATCGATTTACGCACAAAAAAACCTGCAACAAAAGCTATCGGCAAAAGGAGGATCAGAATAAGCCAGTATAGCCATTCCATCATGTTCACCTCCCTTTCGCAAGGTTATTTTATTTTTTTAATAAGTGAGATACACGGGCAAGCCCACGCATAACTTTATTGTACTTATTTAATAGGGAGAATGCAATGCACGGACAGGATAGAACTACCAATTGCCTAAAAAATTATACTAAAAAAATCTCACTCGAAAGAATTCGAGTGAGACGATGTGCTTATTCGTCATCGAGAAGTGAGAGGACTTCGTCGTCTTCGCCTTCGACCGTGACCGTTTTTTCTCCATTCAATCCGTAGTGATCTCGAATCTGTTGTTCGACCTCAGCTGCGATTGCTGGATTTTCTTTCATGTATTGCTTGGCGTTTTCACGGCCTTGACCAAGACGTTCTTCATTGAACGAGTACCAAGCTCCGCTCTTTTGAACGATGTCGAGGTCTGCACCGATATCGATGAGTTCCCCTTCACGCGAGATCCCCTCACCATACATAATATCAACTTCCGCTGTTTTGAACGGAGGTGCAATCTTGTTTTTTACAATCTTGATCTTCGTACGGTTCCCGACCATATCTTGACCTTGTTTGAGCGTCTCCGCACGACGAACTTCAAGACGTACAGAAGAGTAGAATTTCAAGGCACGGCCCCCTGGAGTCGTTTCCGGGTTACCGAACATGATCCCGATCTTCTCACGGATTTGGTTGATGAAGATGACAATCGTTTTCGACTTGTTCGTCGCACCAGACAACTTACGAAGTGCTTGAGACATCAAACGAGCTTGAAGACCGACGTGCGAGTCTCCCATTTCCCCTTCGATTTCGGCTTTCGGTACGAGTGCCGCAACCGAGTCGACGACGAGGATATCAACTGCTCCAGAGCGAACGAGCGCTTCAGCGATTTCGAGCGCTTGCTCCCCAGTATCCGGCTGTGAAAGGAGCAACTCATCGATGTTGACCCCAAGATTTTTAGCATACTTCGGATCGAGTGCGTGCTCGGCATCAACGAATGCTGCTTGACCGCCACGCTTTTGGACTTCTGCAATCGCATGAAGGGCAACCGTCGTCTTACCTGAAGATTCTGGTCCGTATACTTCGATGACACGACCGCGTGGATATCCACCCGCACCGAGCGCGACGTCGAGGGCGATTGACCCTGAAGGGATGACCGATACTTGTTGGTCTGTATTTTCACCAAGGCGCATGATTGAGCCTTTACCGAATTGTTTTTCAATCTGGCGTAATGCCATTTCTAACGCTTGTTTACGATCACTCATAGATAAATGAGCCTCCTTTAATTGATACTCTTATTATACGTGAACACTGTACGATACACAAGTTTTTTACGAACATTTATTCGCCTTTTTTGATTCGTTGAATGAGAGCCCATAATCCGTCCTTCGCGGCTCGCATGCGGATGATATTCCGTTCTTGATGGGGATACGTCCGCTCGATGACTTCTATTCCGTTTGGTGTCTTCACTCCGATATAGACCGTACCGATCGGACGACCCGAATTCGATGTCGGTCCTGCCTCTCCCGTGAAAGAGAGGGCATAGTCGGCATGGGTGGTCTTTGACAATCCGTCCACCATCTCATAGGCAACTTCTTTTGAGACGACTGAGTGCTGTTTAATTGTATCAAGCGAGACCCCTAAATACCTATTTTTTAGCTCATCCGAATAGGTCACGACTCCACCTAGAAAGACGACTGAAGCGCCAGGTGTTGATGTAATCATCGATTGTACCTCGCCGCCGGTCAACGACTCAGCCACAGCGAACGTACGATTCAATCTAGACAATGATTGGACAAGATGTGATGCGATCGTTTCATCGTCAGAGCCGAAGTAGTACGAACCGACCCGTTTCATAATCTCAGTCTTCACTTCTTCAATCATCTGACGCGCGGTCACCTCGTCCGTCGCTCGAGCACTGATCCGAAGTCTTGCCTCTCCCGTCTCGGCATAGGGGGCAACGGTCGGATTCGAGCCGTCCAATAAGTCCTTCACGGCATCGTCGAGAGCGGATTCTCCAATCTCATAAAACCGTAATGACTCTGAGACGAGCGTCGCTCCTGATAGTTTCTGCGGAAACGTCGCCTCGACCAAAGCTTTCATTTCACGTGGCACACCCGGTAAAAGCAACCACGTCGTGTCTCCGGCAATCCACATGCCCGGGGCAAGCCCGACCGGATTTGGTAATACGTCTGCTCCGCTGAGCACGTCGGCTTGGCGAGCGTCCCCATCATTCATCAATCGATTTCGTGACACGAGGAATCGTTGAATCGTCTCATACGCTTCCTCATCCCGAACGATCGGACGGTCTAGTAAGTCGGAAAGGACTGTCTTTGTGACATCATCCGCCGTCGGACCGAGTCCACCCGTGACGATGACAAAGTCGGAACGACGACGGGCGATTTCAAACGTCTCTCGCATTCGTACCGCGTTATCCCCGACAACTTGATGATACAAGACCGGCACACCGTACTTCGACAGTTGTTCTGATATGTAACTCGCATTCGTATTGACGATTTCCCCTAAGAGCAACTCGCTTCCTACCGCAATGATTTCGGCTCGTTTCATCTCATTTCCTCCTCAACTTCAAAAAAAAGACGAGCTAGATCAACCAACTCGTCTCTGTCGACTTACATCGACTTCACAATAATCTTATAGTTTTGTGCGAAATATTCGGCACCTGAGTAAATTGTAAGTACGAGCGCCAACCACATCGCCCATTCGCCAAACGGGATCCCGACATAGCTAAAGATCGGGTTACCGAACAGTAAGAAGATGATGGCAAAGAGCTGCACCCACGTCTTCGCTTTTCCAGATTTCCCGGCCGCGACGACAATCCCTTCATCGGCAGCGACGAGACGTAAGCCTGTAACCGCAAATTCACGTGATAGAATCACGACGACGACCCACGCCGCGACGAGATCCATCTCAACGAGCAACACAAGGGCCGCCGTGACGAGCAGTTTATCTGCGAGCGGGTCCATAAATTTACCAAAGTTCGTGACTAAGTTATGCTTACGGGCCAAATGTCCGTCTAACCAGTCTGTAATGGCCGCAATCGTAAAAATCACACCAGCGATAAATTGGTGCATCGGGATATCAGCGCCTAAAAAAGCGATGTTTCCCCAATCAAAATCAACAGCGAGTAAGACGACGAATACGGGGATCAAGACCACGCGTAGCATCGTCAATCGGTTAGGTAGGTTCATATAGAACGCCTCCTCTTAGAAGGAGAGTCGACTTATTCGGCGTCGACTCTCTTTACAAAAATATTTTGTGTGACCGGAGACTCTTGAAGCTCGAGCTCACGACCGTTGACGACGATTTTCTCAACGCCTGCGATGAGTCCGATTCGAATACGCAATGTGTCCGTCTCGGCATCTTCAATGACAATCGGATTCTGTTTCGACTGGTTCGGATACTCCGGTGCGAGAAAGGCTCCTTCTAACGACGTATCACGAACACCCACGTAAGAGGCAGGTGACTCCTTCACATAAATCTCGGTCGACAGTTTCTCGTTCGTCGCGAGTTCATAAGTGATATCTGCCCCATTCGACTCCTTCACCGCAATCGGACCAGATTCCGCTGGCGGTTCTTCTTCGGTCGGCTCCTCTTCAGTCGGTTCCTCCTCGACCGGTTCATCAGCCGGGACATCCTCATTCTGGTCGACTGTGACACCAGAACTTGGCGGTTCGGCAGGACTTGCATCCTGACCACCGAAGTCGATGCTTCTCACTGCGAAATAAATCGCGGTGATGAGCAAGAAGACCGTGAGAACGAGGAGAACTTTCGGAACCCATCTCGAGACCCGACTTGTCGACTCGGAAGCCTTCGAATACGTTTTCTTCCGAGAGAGTTGAACAGACGGCTGTGCCTCGATGACCGGTAAATCTTTTGCATATGTCTCGTATAATTCATCCACATCTAGGCCGAGCGACTCCGCATACGTCTTAATGAACGCCCGTGCATAAAAAGAGCCAGGGAGATTTTTGTAATCACCTTCCTCGATTGCGATGATATAGCGCTTTTGAATCTTCGTCGTCTGCTGGATTTGGTCGAGCGTCAATCCGCTCTCCTCACGCTTTTGTTTCAAAAAAGTCCCTAGTTCTGTCACAGGGGTCCACACCTTCCATTCACATAATTATTCAAACCATTCTGACTCACGATGCGTTTCTTGTGGGATGATGATCGTCTCATCCGGATTGTTTCTCAATTCAATAATATAATCAAAGTCTTCATACACGCAATCGGTGTTTCGGACGTACAGGTCAGGGTGTTCGATGACTTTCACGGCCGGCAACCGCATGACTTCACGAATGAGCTGGCGATGTCGTTCATCCATCGTTCGGGTAGAGACGGCACCATCGATTATGTATACGTGATCGCCTTCCCGTTCCTCTTCAAATAATGAGGTCCGAACGGTCTGTTTCATCAGTGTCGAGGAAAGAAACAACCATCGTTTGTTCGCACACACACTCGCTGCTACGATGGACTCCGTCTTTCCGACGCGTGGATTTCCACGAACACCGATTAACAAATGGCGTTCTTCCTTCATCAGTTCCGCAACGAAATCGACGAGAATGCCCAAATCTTCACGGACGAAGCGAAACGTTTTTTTGTCATCACTATCATGGTCGATATAACGACCGTGACGGATTGCAATCCGGTCTCGTAACTTCGGACGGCGCAACTTGATGACGGCAATAGCTTCCATCCGCTTTAAAATATGCTCGAGTCGATGCACATGATCGGCGGCAGGTGCTTTGAGCAACATTCCCCGTCGCTGCAAATCGACCCCATTGATGGTGACGATGGAGATTTGAAGCATCCCCATGAGAGATGCGATGTCTCCGAGGATACCCGGTCGATTCTGACACAATTCATATTCGAGATACCACTCTTCGAATTTATGTTCCATCCCCAACCATCCTTTCGAGCGAGTTCGCTACCTTGCCTATTTTAAATTATTTTAGAAGAATTGAAAAGAACAGGTTTATTTACATGAATCGGATCATTGCCAACCGCCGTCGACGCGTATCACCGTGCCCGTCATATACGAGGCGTCCGGTGAGCACAAGAAACGGATCGTGTTGGCCACGTCCTCTGCCGCACCGAGACGTCCAAGTGGAATGTCATCGATCACGGATTGTTTCGACTCTTCTACCGTATCATTCATTGGCGTATCAATCCACCCCGGGGTCACCGCATTGACTCGAACATTGAACGGTCCGGCTTCTCGTGCGAACGCCTTGACGAAGCCGAGCTGTGCCGCTTTGACGGTTGAATAAAACACCTCAGCCGCCGCACCGACCTCTCCCCATACACTCGAGACAATCACGATATCCACGTGATGATCGTAAGGCTTCCTTGCAACGACGGACTGGATGAGTCGGATCATTGCCCGAACATGTACATCGTACAGCCGGTCGAGCTCATCCATCGACTGGTCGACGACGAGACCATGGAGCGCATGTCCGGCCACATATACAATTCGGTCGATGTCCAGCATATCCTGCACCCACGACTCAACAGCGTCACGGTCTGTTAGGTCACAAGGGAGAATTTCTGCCGAAAGATTCTCTTCATCTATCAAATGACGGAGTCTATCACTACTCTCGTTCGCATGCAAAATCAGTTCATCTTCACGAAAAGCGAGCGAGACGGCACGTCCGATGGTACCGCTCGCTCCAACAATCAATGTCTTCATCGTTTTTTGACGATGCATACCGTTCGTTGTTCATGGCGGAACAAGCGCTCGTATGCTTCGTATAGTTCGTCGAGTGTGATGGCATCAATCAAAGTCGGGATTTCAAACAAATTCCCATCATTGAGTGCATATCGAGAGAACTGATTTGCGATGAATTCCGGTGAGTTCAATGCTTTCAAGAACTGTCCTTGCATCATGCGTTTCTTCCGGTCGAGCGTCTCTTGACTCAACTGAAGTGGACGTTCTAACGCCTCCGTCACACGGTCGACAAACGCATCTACTTCCGACGTCTCCATCGACAAGGCGGCAAAGGCAAACGTTTCCTCTGACGTATAGTCAAACGAGAAGGCATCGTCAATCAATCCTTCAGCATAAAGTTCTGTATAAAGAGGAGCTGTCGTGTCGAAGAGCGCATGCATGAGCAATTCTACTGTCAATTCTTGCTTCAGACCTGCTTCCCCAGCTTGTGGTACATCCTTATACCCAATCATGACTTTCGGTACAGAGACGTCCATCTCGATGACCCGTTCTGACAGACGAACCGTGGTCGGTTCATATACTGTCTCACGAGCACTCAATCGTGGTGTCTCAAAAGATTTACCTGCTTGGTTATCTCGAATCAAGGCAAGCATCTCATCCGGTTCGATGTTCCCGACGACGAACAATGCCATGTTGCTCGGATGATAGAACGCTTGATGACAGGTGTACAAGTCTTCCGCCGTGATCTTTGAAATCGATTCGATTGTACCTGCGATATCAATCTTGACGGGATGTGTCTCGTACATCGCCTCAATTAAACCAAAATACAAGCGCCATCCGGGATTGTCTTGATACATTTGAATCTCTTGACCGATGATGCCTTTCTCTTTCTCGACAGACTCTTTCGTAAAATAAGGAGTCTGGACGAAATCAAGTAGCGTTTGTACGTTTTCCGAAATCTTGGACGTGGCACCGAACAAATAAGCCGTCCGTGTGAAGGAAGTGAAAGCGTTCGCTGACGCTCCTTGACGACCGAATTGTTGGAAGACGTCACCATCTTCTTTCTCGAACATCTTATGTTCTAAGAAATGTGCGATACCATCGGGAACCTCGATCCAGTCTTCTAGTTTGAAGCGTCGGTCAATCGATCCATATTTAGTCGTGAACGTCGCGAATGTTTTTTCATATCCAGTCTTTTTCAACAAGTAAACGGAGAGGCCATTGTCGAGAACGTGATGATGTAACGTCTCTCCGACGTTAGGAAAGTCTAATTTCATGCTTCTCCTCCTTTCAAGCAATAAACCGCTTCGAGTTCCATTTCTTTCGCAAGCGCAACGACATGATCTCGTGTCGTGTTTTCAATGATTGCCATCTCTTCGTCTAACGAGAACGGACGAACGTCTGCTCCACTCATCCAAGCAATCAATTGACGTGGACTGTCTCCAAGTTGTCGACGTTGATTGAACAACAACTCTTTCGTCTGTTGCAACGTCTCATCCTCAAACTCGCCCGCTTGTAAAGCGTTCAATTGCTCTTCGATGATCTGTTCGGTTTTTTGCTGGTTCGACGCATCGATGCCGGCATAGACGAACAACTTCCGACTGAGGGAACTATATTGTGAAGCGGCATAGTACGCCAGGCTCTCTTTTTCACGCACGTTCATGAACAGTTTCGAGTGAGGGAATCCTCCGAACAATCCATTCACGACTTGCATACGAATCGCCGCTTCCGTTCTTGGGTCGACATTGAGTGAATAAGCGAGATGGAGCTTGCTTTGTTTAATGTCTTGGTGTTCTTCCAAACGCTTGAACTCTCCTCGACTCGCTTCTGGTAACAGGCGTGGTCGACGTGTCCCAAGGGATTCCAATGGATTGAAAGCCTGTTCGACTTGCTCACGATTGACATCCCCGACAACATAGATGTCCACACGGTCATGTTGAATCATCGATTGATATGCCTCATATAATGATTTCGGTGTGACATGGTCGAGTTGCTCAAGCGTACCGAGTGACGGAATCGCAAGTTCTCCTCCGAGCATTTCTTGTAGACGCTGTTGGGCGAAACGCATTTTGTCATCATAGACCGATTCGATACGCTGACGTTGCAATCGACGTTCCTGCTCGACGATGAGTGGCTGGAACGCCCCATCGTATGCGTTCGGACGAAGGAGAACGTCTTCGAGTAACTCGATTGCCTGACTCAATACGTCTTCTCCGACAAGATGATCGTTGACGACTTCGAGTTGGAATTGGATGACGTGCTCCTTTCCGATCTTAGATGCACCAGCATATAAGTTTGTGTCATACAACTCCTCTAGCGGTGTGTGAAATAACTCAATGGATGGATACGTTGCCGTCGATTTCTCCATAATGAACGGGAGCAATGCCCGATCTGCGACCGTCTCCGCCGATAATGGAGCGGCGAATGACACGAGACAAGTCGTCGTTTTAAATTTTTTGGTCGGATAGACCGAGTAGTGCAATTGATGTTGGAACTGTTCGATTCCTTTCATCTGCCGATCACTCCTTTTTTCGTTTTGGTTGAAACACGGCAGCGCCGCGCGCATATTCTTGATCCGGCACCCCTGCCACGACGTTCGCGTAACGGGCAACCGTAAATAAATAATCACTCAAGCGGTTAAAGTAAGGCAATTGCCGGTCTGCGACTCCGAGAGCCGCTAAGTCACGCTCGACCCGTCGACAGACGGCACGAGCCACATGTAAGCTAGCTGCGGCAACGCTGCCGCCCGGAAGGATGAAGCGCACAAGTTCCGGACAGGACTCCTCCCACTCATCCATCCATCGTTCTAGTTCCGTCACGATTGACAAATCGACCATTTTTGGCGGTGCCTCAGCATACATCAGCTCCGAACCGAGGTCGAACAAGTCGTGCTGAATCTTCGTCAGCTGTATTCGGAGCGTCTCATCCTCTTGATGCGCGATGGCGAGTCCAATCTGACTATTCAACTCATCGAGATGACCCATCGCTTCAATCTGAGGATGGGATTTCTCGACACGACTACCGATTAATGATGTTTCACCCTTGTCGCCCGTTCGTGTATAACGTTTCATTCGACTCCCCCCTTAAAATGCCACAAATGGTGACTCAAGCGAGTCACCATTACGAGTTGTGTGGTTGTTCAAATGGTAAGTAAATCTCGAAGGTGGTTCCGACCCCGAGTGTACTCGATACGCTCACTTTTCCGTGATGGGCATCGACCACATTCTTCACGATCGCGAGTCCGATGCCTGTCCCTGTCTTCGAACCACTGGTCCGGGCTTTATCGGCTTTATAGAATCGCTCGAAAACGAACGGCAAATCCTCTTTTGGAATTCCATGACCTGTATCCGTCAACTGAATCCGTAGCCCGTCCGTCTCTTCTGTGGCCTCAATCCGAATTTCTCCAGAATCGGTATGCGCGATAGCATTGCCAATCAAGTTGGTGAACACTTGCTCGAGACGATCGCCATCCGCCTCGATGAGACGGTGCGGGGCGTCGGTCTGTAAACGAATCTCTTTTTCAGATGCCATCTGATTGAACTTTCGCATGACTCGGGGCAAGAAATCACCGATATCAAACGAAGTGAAATGCATCGTCTCTTTACCCGATTCGATGCGTGCCAAATCCAACAAATCATTGACGAGTCTTGCCAAGCGGAGCGATTCATCATAGATGATGGAGGCGAACTCTTTCGTCGCCTCGTCACTCTCAGTGATGCCATCGATGATTGCCTCTGAATACCCTTGAAGCGTCACGAGCGGTGTCCGGAGTTCATGGCTAATGTTCGCCACAAAATCGGTCCGCATCTTATCGAGTCGATGACTTTCTGACGTATCCCGGATGACAACGACAGCACCCTCGAAATCGTCTTCTCCGACGAGTGGTGTGACTGTCAGTGTATAGTACCGCTCATCCTGTTTCACTTCGATCGTCTTTTCAGACGTCCCCTCCATCACTTCCTCATAAAGAGACAATACGACTTCATGTGGTTGCCCATCTTGAAGTAATGGACTCGCTTGCGGGTTCGTGACAATCACGTTCGCATGACGATCGAGTGTAATGACACCGTCTGCCATCGAACGAAGAATCGACGCAAGTTGCAGCCGTTCCCGGTCAAGGGCATTCACATACTTCGAAAGCTGACTGCTCATTGCGTTGAAAGAAGCAGCGAGTTCTCCAATCTCATCCCGTGTCTTCGTCTCCAAACGCAAATCAAATTGCCCCTCTCCCGTCTTATTGACTGCATCCCGCATCGCTCGGAGCGGTGCCGTGATTCGTGTCGACAAGAAGAAAGCGAAGACGGTCGTGACGATGATGGCCGAAGCGACGGTCCAAAGAATGATGGTCCGTGCTCCCGCGTTCGCACTCGAGATCGCATCGAGCGGTTCGAGCAGGTAGAGCGTATACTGTCCTGTCGATAAGGAGAAGGTCGTCCGATACGCTAGTGCGGCCTGGTCGTCAAAAGATGAGAAATTCCCGATGGCCGTCTCACCGACCGCCTGATAGGTTTCCCAATCCTGTCGTTCAAGTTCCACCATCAAACCATCCACTTGATTTCCAAAATTCGATCGGGTCGTACCGTTCTCTAAGATATAGTTAGCCCCGTACACTTCGATGATTTGATCAATCGTCTGGGACGTGTCACCTTCATTCAACAAAACCGATTGGACCTGTCCACCGAGCTTGGCAAGATGGCCTCGTTCCTGGTCGATATGAAAGGAATTAAAAAATTCAAGCATCAACACCGAGACGATGAATAAGATGACACTGACCAAAACGAGAATCGTCAGCCACAGTTTCGTGACGATGCTGTTTCGACGAATCATCATTCACTGGCAGCTTCGAACTTGTACCCGACACCCCATACGGTCGTGATCATATGCGCCGCGTCCGGTGAGACACGATTCAATTTCTCACGAAGACGTTTCACATGCGTATCGACGGTCCGAAGGTCTCCGAAAAATTCGTAGTTCCATACTTCTTTTAACAACTGCTCTCGTGAAAAGACTTTATCCACCTGTTTTGCGAGGAAGAACAATAACTCATATTCTTTTGGTGTGAGGGCGATTTCCTCGCCGTCCACCGTGACGCGGTGTGCATCATTATCGATTGTCAGATGTGGGAAGACGATCAAATCCTTCGACTTCTCACTCGTGTGCATGAACTTCGTCGAACCAGAGCGGCGAAGCAATGCTTTGACGCGGAGCACGACTTCACGCGGACTGAACGGCTTGACGATATAATCATCCGCCCCGACTTCGAATCCTTGGACACGGTCGATTTCTTCACCTTTCGCCGTGAGCATGATGACCGGAGTCGCTTTCGTCTTCCGGAGTTCTGTACATACTTCAACCCCATCCATCTTTGGCATCATCAAATCAAGCAAGATCACGTCGTATTCGTTATCAAGGGCAAGCGCGAGCGCCTCTTCGCCATTGACCGCTTCTTCAATCACATACTGTTCACGTTCTAAGTACATTTTCAAAAGTCGGCGAATTCTCTCCTCGTCGTCGACTACTAAAATCTTCGTTTTCTCAGCCATACCTGAAACCCTCCTAAGACCCATTACGAGTTGTAGCGAATGTTGCACAATTGTGAACATTCCACTCTCTGCCATAACTATACCACTCTATTATTTCGCTTCACAACGATGATTTGATGGACCAAATGAAAAAGAAGTCACAATTGTGACTTCTTTTATGTCAGGCATACGAATGCAGACCGGCAATGACCAGGTTGACGAAGACGAGGTTGAACATGATGATGGCAAATCCACCGACACATAACCAGGCCGCTTTCGTTCCTGTCCAGCCACGCTGAATGCGCATATGCAAGTAGTAAATATAGATCAGCATCGTGATGAGGGCCCAAACTTCTTTCGGGTCCCATCCCCAGAAACGGTTCCAGGCAATCTGTGCCCAAATCATCGCAAAGATCAGACCACCAAGGATAAAGACCGGTAATCCAATCGCGACCGAGCGATAGCTGATTTCATCAGCAAGGTCGAGATCGACTTTTTTTGCAAGGGGTTGGAGCGCTTCAGCGACGCGTTTACGCAAGATGACAAAGCGGAGCAACACATAGATTACAATTCCGCCGATGACCGACCAGATGAGCGTGTTCAACTTGAGTGTATTGATCCAGTTCGGGAGCTCGAGTGACAAGCCACTCGCGCCAGACACGAGTTGTGCCCCTTCTGGGACGAACAAGATCGGCATGAAATATTCATACGTCTCCGCTTGACCGCGGTCGTTCGTGAACTCGACGACACCTCCGGCACCAATCCCCTTGAATAACATCGAGACGATGATGAAGCCGAGCGTGCACATGAGGACAAACATCGTCACTTCGAGCCACGTCCGTGACTTAGACTGTTCTTTCATCGATGTTTCGTTCAATAAGAAAATGAGTCCCGATGCAAAACTAATGGCCAAAATCCCTTGTCCGAGCGCAGCCGTCGTAACGTGAATTTTCAGCCATACACTGTTGAGTGCCGGGATGAGCGGTGCGACCTCACTCGAGAACATTGAAGCGAAGGCGATGACGAGTAACGCCACCGGCATCGCGAACAAGCCGAGTACATCATTTTTATAAATTCCATATACGACGAGGAACCCAAGTACCATCATCATACCGAAGAACGTCGTATATTCGTACAAGTTTGATACCGGCGCATAGCCGACACCTGCCCAGCGCATAAAGAAATATGTCATTTGAGCGACAAAGCCGATGATTGCCAAGATAAAGGCGTATTTCCCATAGGCAACACGGTTGACGTTTCGATCTTTACGCATACCACTGACGGCAATCGTAAAGAGAACCGTCGAGATTGCGTACAGGAAGAACGCGATAAACAGCATTCGGCTGCTCCATTCAATCCATTCCATCAAGATTCCCCTCTTTCATCTGTTGACTCGTTCTCCGACTTCTCTGTGAATCTCGCCTGGTCTTCCCACATCGGTAAGCCAGTTTGTTCTAATAGCGGCGACACTTCACGACGGAGCGAGGACGGGTTTTTATTCGTAAAACCGGCTACAAGCACGCCCTCTTCATGACGACGGATCCAAACGCGACGGTGTGGCCAGTACATGCCCATCGCAATACCGATCATAAAGATCGTGGCACCGACGATCAAAATCGGATAGGTGGAGTCACTCTTCACACGTAAACCACTCGTGCTCGCCATCTCTGTACCTGCAAACTGGACATCGTAGCGGTTCTCTTCATCAGCGACATTCAGACGAATGCCGATTAAATTCGACTCCGTTTCTCCTTCAGGTGATTCAACGTTGAAGAAGAAGGCAGGATTCAGTGCACGTGGTGATTTCGTATTCGGTTGTCCATCTTTCACTTCAAAGTCTGGATACAAATCTTTCAACGTGACGGTGACCCCATCGAGCTCATAAGACTTTTCCGGATTCTCCAAATCAACTTTGAACGGACCATATTCGTCGCCGGTTTCTTTATCTGCCAACATGAACGACATCGATAAGAACTCTGGACGACTTGAATATTGTTCCTGATACACTTCAAATTTATCGAACTTAAACGGGTGGTTGACTTTCGTCGAACCGACATCGACTTGCTCGAGTTGCGGCGATCCGTCCTCGTTCGTTCCCGTCTTTTTGAATAACGTCAACTCTGTCTCATAATTTTTAGGAACGGCTCCTGCTTTTTCAATGGCGGCCGCGAACTTCGCGTCCTCTTCATTGTTCTCAGGGTCGTACATTTCAAGAATGAACTGGTCGTTCCGTAAGTAGTACTCGCCGTCAGTCGCCTCTAGCGACACCGTGTCGCCTTCACGCACCCATTCGAGCGTATCCGTATGGAATGCAGGGAACACTCGCAGCATCGCCCCTAGGAAGAAGATGACAAGTCCGAGGTGGTTGACGTACGGACCCCAACGACCAAACCGGTGTTTCTCTGCTAACAGAGCATCGCCGTCCCGTTTGACGGTATATCGTTTCTTTTTAAGTGCGACTGCGATCTCATCAATTTGAGCCTCCGTCCCATCACCTTGTCCGAAGAGACGTTGCCCCTTCATAAAACGTTCTGTCCGTCTGACCGGTTGTTTTTTAAGCGCCTTATAGAGCGGAACCCCACGGTCAATCGACACGACGACGAGTGAGAGCGTCAACATGACAATCAGACCGATGTACCACCACGATGTGTATAGGTTATGGAATCCGAGGGCGTAATAAATAGAACCCGGTGTTCCATACTCCTCCATATAATATTGTTCAGGCGGTAATTGTTGTGGGATGTACATCTCTTGAGGAAAGATTGTTCCGATTGCCGAACCGACAATAATCAATGCAATTAACCACAACCCCACTTTGACCGATGCAAAGAAGTTCCACACACGGTCAATGATCGATTTCGGACGACGCTTCGACCGTAAATCAGCGCCTTCGTATTTCATATCTAGCATCTGTGCGTCCCCCGTTCGCTTACAATGACTTCTCGGCTAGCTCCATCAATTTCTCTTTCGTGAGTTCACCTTCATACTTTTCAATTACGTTCCCTTCACCATCGATGACGAATGTGACGGGTAGGTTATAAATGCCATACGCTCCTTCGACTTCGCTCTGGGTATCCATCAAAATCGGATAGTCGAGCCCGACACCAAGGTCGTTGATGAAATTATCGACACGAAGCGGTGTCTCTCCGACGTTCACGGCCCAAAAATCGACACCCATGTCTTGAAGTGTCGCATAGTTTTCTTGTACGACCGGCATCTCTTTCTTACACGGTTCACAGAACGTACCCCAGAAATTCAAGAGCATCCCTTTCCCTTCGTAGTTATCTCGCTCATACAAGGTCGAACCGTCGAGTGTGACGAGCTTGAAGTTCGGTGCCTCGTCGCCCGCCTCGATGCGTCCATCGTTACCCGCTTGGTCGAATGTTTGCATAATCGTAACCGCTCCCGCGAAGAGAACGACCGTCATGATCATCATCCGCCAAAATGACCTCTTTTTCTTTTTTGCGACCGCTTGTTCCATCCGGTCGTCTTTTTGTTGATCTTTTGTCATCGTTTTCACACCATCCTTCAGTTGCTATTGTACTGAAAAAACATTAAAAACGCACATTAACAGACTTTTTTCATTTTTTTGTCACACAATCTACACAATCAAAAAAATCATCCTATTTCAGGACGATTTTTTGTTGTTATTTTTTCTTCTTTTTGCCTCGTGGTTTCGGTGGAACGGTAGGGTTCGCAAGTTCCCGAAGCTTACTGATTTCTTTGTGTGAAAGTTCACGCCAGTCGCCCGTGTTCAGACCGTCGAGCGTCAAGAAACCGAACTGTTCACGCTTCAGTTTGATGACCTCTGAACCAATGGCTTCCACCATCCGACGGATTTGACGATTGTGACCTTCCGAGATGACGATTTCGAGGATGGCTGTGTTCTTCTTCTGGTCTACAGACTTCATCTTCACTTTCGCACTTCCCGTTTTGAATCCGTCATCGAGTTCGACACCAGACTCAAGCTGTTTGATGGCCAAGTAAGATGGGATGTTCTTCACTTTTGCCACATAACGCTTTTGAATTTTATATTTCGGGTGTGTCATCATGTTCGAGAACTCGCCATCGTTCGTCAAGATGATGAGACCCGTCGTGTTGTAGTCAAGACGACCGACCGGGAATACACGTGCTCCTGGTGGGACGAGGTCTGTGATGACTTTACGTCCTTTGTCGTCATCGACCGTCGATACGTAGCCACTCGGTTTATAAAGCAAATAGTAGACATGTTCTTCTTGTTCGATTTTGACGCCATCGACTTCAATCTCTGACTTCGGTCCAACTTTCGTCCCGAGTTCACGGACGACTTTTCCGTTCACGCGGACGCGACCATCCAAAATCATTTCTTCCGCTTTCCGACGCGAGGCGACCCCCGCTTGTGCGATTACTTTTTGCAAACGTTCCATATGATTAATCCTTCTCCAATCTCTCTTCTTGCTTCGGTGATTCCTGACCGAAGAACAAATCGCCTTCGTCTGTCAGTTCATCCTCAAATGTTAATGGTGGCAATTCTTCGAGCGAGTTGAACCCGAAATGGTCGAGGAAGTGCTCTGTCGTACGATACAGCTTGGCACGACCAATCGTCTTCGCACGACCAGCCGATTCGATCAATCCTTTCGATAACAACGTATGGATGACCCGTTCGACTTTGACCCCGCGAATCTCTTCGATATCCGCTCGTGTGACCGGCTGTTTGTAGGCGATGATAACAAGCGTCTCCATCGCTGCACGTGAGAGCGCCTGCTCAGCCATCGTCCCGACATATTTTTGAATGTACGGAGAGACGTCCGGAACGGTCACGAGCTTGTAGACACCTGCCGATTCCATGAGCTGAAACGGCCGATTCGATGATTTGAACGATGTCTCTAGCTTACTGAGCTGTTCTCGTGCCGCAGCTTCTGAGATATCGAGCGTCTCGGCAAGCGCGCGTACTTCCATCCCTTCATCACCGACGACGAACAGCAATCCTTCAATAATCGTCTCATAAGACAGCAACCGCTTCATCCCCTTTCTTTGATGGTTCAATGAATGAGATTTGAATATCTTGGTCGAGTTGTTTTGTTACGACGACCCGTAGCTTGATCAGCTCAAGAAGCGCCATAAACGTTACCACGAGATCCGAGACGTTCGGTTGCTCAACAAAAAAGGCGAAAAACGACGTTTGTCTCGTCGACGATACGTGTTCATGAAGACGCGTCATCTGCTCTTCAAGCGTACGCTCTTCCCGCTTGATCGTCTTTTTGCGTCGTTCTTTCCAACGTTTCCGTTCAATCATCTTCGAATAGGCGTGGAGAAGATCCGAGAAGTTGAGTGGTCCGTCATACTTAGACACCTCTTCAGACATATAAGTCGTCAAATCTTCACCCGGTCGCGTATACAATTCAAGCCGGTGTTCTTCTTGTTCACGCATGAAGACGACCGCTTCTTTATATGCTTTGTATTCAATCAATTGACGAATGAGACCTTCACGCGTCGGTTCCTCACTGAAGTCTGGAACCTCTTCATCCTCGACCGAAACTGGCGGTAACAATTGTTTGCTCTTCAATTGGAGCAACGTCGCCGCCATGACCAAGTATTCACTGGCCACATCGAGTTCAAATTTTTGCATCGTGCGAATATAGCCGACATACTGGTCAGTGACTTCTGCCACGGAAATGTCGACGATATCAATCTCCATTTTTCCAATCAAATGGAGCAACAGGTCGAGTGGACCTTCGAACGTATCAATTTTAACGTTATAGGCTTCCATAGAGACACCTGCCATTTTACATTTTTGCGCTTTAGTATAACATGTTTTATAACACCGTGGACACGAAAGGAGAAAATTGATTCATGACCCCTTTTATTCATTATACGTTGCTTTTTGAATGTCATGCCGATTATTTCGAATGTCATGAGGTATTAGAAGAGGCGTGGCAGGCAGACGGACGCCGTCACCACGGCTATGCAGCGCTCATCCAATATGCTGTCATCCACTATCACCTCCGGCGCGACAATTTGGTCGGCGCAAAAAAGAGCTTGCGACTCTTACGTCGAAAGATTGACATCGCTTCTCCCTATTTGAATGAACTCGGTCTAGATGTCGACTCCTTCATCGCACAACTCGAGGAATGGCCGCTTCGCGCGACGCTTCCATTGCAATCAGATGTCCGTGAGACGGTCGAATCCCTAAAATCGACGTTTCCATCGACGGACCTGGCGTTCGAGGAACTCGTTCATAAACATCTACACCGTGACCGGAGCGAAGTGATTATGGAACGGGAGTTGGCACTTTTAAAAAGGCAACGTGCCAGAAGTTGACGTCAAGATTCAAGAAGTCTCCTTTTCATGATCAATGATGATTTTTTAACTTCTTAAACGCCATCACCCAACTCTCGAGATCGCTCCGATCATGTAAATATTCAGAAGGGGTTTCAAGTAAATCCATGCCAACTATCGTTTGTAAGCAGGACCAAACCACCTCGTCAGAAGCTGTCCAATCAAATCCATCTATATTTTCATACTGTTCCATCCACTGATGTGCCCAATCAGAGATTTCTTCTCGCGTTCGTTCTTGCCTGAGCACTTGCTCCATTCGATTGATCAGTTCATCAATTGTTACTCGATTCATGAATCCACCTCATTTAAAGGGTTTGTGATTTACTCCATGCAATATGCAAAACCCCCGCAGTCCAAGATTGCGGGGGTTTTTGTCATCAGACGACTAATTGATTCCATTTATCCAATAAATCGCCCGTCTTGCCTGTACCGGTTAGCGTCAAATCAAGTGGAAGGACGTTTCTTACCTCGTCTAGAAGCTCGTAAGAACGTTTCTCGCCACGGAATGATGGCGACAAGGCGATATGGTCGATGACCATTGTCGTTTCTTGTTGCTCCATACCAATGATACCAACGAAGTCTTCACCGACTTTCCACAAATAGAGGAACTTCGACTCCTCCTCGTCATACGATCGGACGAGTTCAAGCAAGCTTAGCGGAGATTTGTCACTGCATGAGAATGCGAGTAGACCCATCGCCGTCTTTTCATAAGAACGTTTATATTTGACCAGCATTGCTGGGTTCACCACCTTTTGTCATTCAAGTTTCACGACGTGAACACGTGAGAGACATGGTTCATTGTGCCATACCCTTCAGGCAAAAATCAATTCTCGTCCCAAACCTTCACTTCTGCCATCTTCGTACCTTGACGAAGTTTGACGGCATGCTCAAGACCAGATGTCACTTTACCGAATACCGTATGGACACCATCCAAATGCGGTTGTGGCTCATGGACGATGAAGAACTGTGAAGACCCTGTGTCACGACCTGCGTGGGCCATTGAGAGTGAACCCGCTTCGTGTTTGTGCGGGAACGATGTCGATGTCTCACAAGGAATCGTATAGCCTGCGCCACCCATTCCAGTTCCTTGTGGGCAACCACCTTGGCTGACGAAGCCAGGGATGACACGGTGGAACGTCAATCCGTTGTAAAACCCGCTGTTCGCAAGTTTTTCGAAGTTTTCAACCGTGATCGGTGCTTCACCGTGGAATAAATCAAATTCAATCATTTCGCCATTTTCAAGTTTCATAGAACCTTTTTTCATGTTTCAAGCAACCCCTTTTTCATAATATGTATCCTGCTGTTTGACACTCACATTACCCATCTTATCAAAAAAACACGTCTGTCTCCACTTTTTTGTGGAAACAGACGTTCTGCCTTATTGAATCACCGCGTGAACGAGTGGACGTGCCTCTGGTTTCGTTGCACCGATCGTATACGCATGGTCTAAACGCTCGATGGCTGAAGACATGTCTTCGATGTTCGAACGGAGTACCGCGATCACATCGCCTGCCTCGACACGGTCGCCGACTTTTTTCTCAAGCGTGATGCCTGCCGCAAAATCGATTTTGTCTTCTTTTGTCGCGCGTCCTGCACCGAGAAGCATCGCCGCAACACCTACTTCGTCTGCGATGATCGACTCGACATAACCTGCTTCTTTTGCGACGAATGTCGTCTCATATGAAGCTTGTGGTAATTTCGTCACATCATCGACGAGTGATGCGTCGCCACCTTGTGCTTCGACGAACTTGCGGAACACTTCGAGTGCGTGTCCATCTGCAATGCGCTTCTCAAGGTCGGCATACGCCTCTTCAAACGTCGGATAGAATTCACCGAGGACAGCCATATGTCCAGCGATCGTGAGCGCGATTGTTTTCAAATCTTCGACTTCTTTACCTGAGAGGACTTCAATCGCTTCTTTCACTTCGTTCGCGTTCCCGATTTCAAAGCCGAGCGGTTGGTCCATGTCTGTGATGACCGCGACCGTCTTACGTCCGACGTTTTTCCCGATTGCGACCATTTCTTCCGCGAGGGCTTTCGCATCATCAAACGATTTCATGAACGCACCAGAACCTGTCTTGACGTCAAGAACGATACTGTCCGCGCCTGCTGCAATCTTCTTCGACATGATTGAACTTGCGATAAGCGGGATCGATTCGACCGTAGCCGTAACGTCGCGGAGCGCATACAAGCGCTTATCGGCAGGCGTCAAGTTCCCTGTCTGACCGATGATCGACATTTTGATATCATTTACTTGTTTCGTGAATTGTTCTTCCGTCAATTCAACGTTGAACCCCGGGAATGATTCGAGCTTATCAATCGTACCACCCGTGTGACCGAGACCACGACCGCTCATCTTCGCAACGGGGATGCCGATTGAAGCAACGAGTGGTGCCACGATCAAGCTGATTTTGTCCCCGACGCCGCCCGTCGAGTGCTTATCAACTTTTTTCCCTTCGATGTTGGAAAGGTCAATCGTATCACCAGACTTCACCATTTCCATCGTCAATGCAGCCGTCTCGTTTTCAGTCATCCCATTGAAGTAGATGGCCATCGATAAGGCTGACATCTGATAGTCAGGGATTGATTCGTTCGTGAAACCTTCGACAACGAAGCGAATCTCCTCTTCGTTCAATTCTCCACCGTTACGTTTCTTTAAAATCAAATCGACCATACGCATAACTGTCGTCCTCCTAAAATTAAGTTACTTACATGCTTTTAATCGTGCCACGTACGAGAGAGAGGAAGTCTTGACGAACGCGCTCTGTCGTTTCGATGACTTCTTCATGGTTGAGTGGTTGATCTAAGATGCCTGCTGCCATGTTCGAGACACACGAGATCCCTAGGACACGCATATCCGAATGACGCGCGACAATGACTTCTGGAACGGTCGACATACCGACGACGTCGCCACCGAGAAGACGGGCCATTTTGACTTCAGCTGGTGTTTCGTACGTAGGACCTGTGTTACCGAAGTAAACCCCTTTTTGTACAGAAAGTCCAAGGTCTGAAGCGACACGTTCTGTCAATTTCACGAGCTCTTTATCGTACGCTTCTGACATGTCAGGGAAACGTGTCCCGAATTCACTCGCGTTCTTCCCGATGAGCGGGCTCGTACCAAAGAAGTTAATATGATCTGTGATGATCATCAAGTCGCCTGGGTTGAATGACTCGTTACACGCTCCTGCCGCGTTTGTGACGATGAGAGTCTCGACACCGATCAATTTGAGGACACGAACCGGGAACGTCACTTGTTCCATCGAGTATCCTTCATAGAAGTGGAACCGTCCTTGCATGGCGACGACTCGTTTTCCTTCAAGTTCACCGAACACGAGTTGACCCGCATGTCCTTCGACAGTCGATACCGGGAAGTGTGGAATCTCCTCATAAGGAATCGCTACCGGGTTCTCAATCTCGTCCGCGAGGACTCCAAGTCCCGACCCTAGAATGAGTCCGATTTCTGGTGTACTGCCCATACGCTCCTGCAAAAACGCTTTTGTTTCGTTCCAATTTACCATGAATATTGCCTCCTCAAATTTCGTTTAAGAAACTCTTTCCGTTTGATGGTGCCGCAACGTTAAAGTTGTCAGCGACGGTCGCACCGATATCTGCGAACGTACCACGAATGCCTAAATCAACCGCCTTCGCTCCGTTGTGATGAACGATGAGCGGAACGTATTCACGCGTGTGATCTGTACCGGCATGAACAGGGTCATTTCCGTGGTCAGCCGTGATGATGAGCAAGTCATCTTCACGAAGGCGCTCCATCACTTCCGGTAAGCGAGCGTCATACTCTTCAAGCGCGACCGCATAGCCTTCCGGGTCACGACGATGACCGAATAATGCGTCGAAGTCAACTAAATTCAAGAAGCAGAGCCCTTCGAAGTCTTCCTCGAGCGACTCGACCAATTTGTCCATGCCATCCATGTTCGATTTCGTGCGGACCGCTTTTGTCACACCTTCACCATCGTAAATATCGCTGATTTTCCCTAATGCGATGACGTCTTTCCCAGCTTCCTCAAGCGTGTTCATGACGGTCTTGCCGAATGGTTTCAAGGCGTAATCGTGACGGTTTGCCGTACGGACCCATGCTCCTGGTGTCCCGATGAACGGGCGAGCGATGATTCGTCCGAGCATGTATGGATCTTCACGTGTGATTTCACGAGCGTATTCGCAGATTCGGTACAACTCATCAACCGGCACGATGTCCTCGTGTGCTGCGATTTGAAGGACTGAGTCGGCTGATGTATAGACAATCAGAGCGCCAGTCTCGACATGCTCTTCACCGAGTTCGTCCAAAATTTCTGTTCCTGACGCCGGTTTGTTCCCGATGATTTTACGTCCGCTGAACTCTTCGAGGCGGTGAATCAAGTCATCAGGGAACTCCTCGAATACTCGGAATGGTGTATCGATATGAAGACCCATGATTTCCCAATGTCCTGTCATCGTATCCTTACCAGCTGAGATTTCTTCCATGCGACCATACGCACTCGGTGCATCCGATGCATCGATGCCTTGAATCGGCTTGATGTTCGAAAGTCCAAGTTTACCCATGTTCGGCATGTTCAATCCGTTATGTTCACGCGCGATATGCCCGAGCGTGTCGGCCCCTTTGTCACCGAACTGTTCAGCATCTGGTGCTTCACCGATACCGACCGAGTCCATGACGACTAAGAAAATACGTTTAAACTTCTTCACAAAAAATTCCTCCTTTTCGGTGTCTAGGCACGAGGGTGATGCTTACGATACACATCATGCAATCGTGATTTGTTGACGTGTGTATACACTTGCGTCGTCGCTAAATCCGCATGACCGAGCATCTGTTGAATGGCGCGTAAATCCGCACCGTTCTCGAGAAGGTGTGTCGCAAAAGAATGACGGAGTACGTGCGGTGTGATTTCTTTGTCAATTCCAGCAAGTTTGGCTCGTCGTTTGATCATCTTCCAAAATCCTTGGCGACTGAGCCGTCCTCCTCTGCCGTTTAAAAAGAGCGCTTCGGTCTCTCTGCCGCCAAGTCCGTTACGAGCTTGTTGGATGTAACGCTCGACAAAACTTTGGGCAACCGAGGATACCGGAATGATTCTTGCGCGCTCGCCTTTCCCTTCACATTGTAGATACCCCAATTCGAACTGCAAATCATCCAAATCCAAACCTAAAAGTTCACTGACCCGCATCCCTGTCCCGTAAAGCAATTCAAGCATGGCTCGGTCTCGTAACGAGAGCGGGTCCGACGTCGGGACGCTGTCCAACAGACGTTCAACTTCCGCTTGTGACCATGTATCCGGAAGTTGCTTTTCTGCTTTTGGAGATTCTAGGTAAAGAGACGGATCGGTCGTCGTGACTCCGGTCATTTTGAGATGATGATGAAACATCCGGATCGAACTGACAGCTCGTCTTAATGAGGACGAGGCACGCCCCGCCTGTGACAGTTCTTCGATATGTTTGACGATATGCGAACGTGTCACTTCATTCCACTCTTCTACCCCAAGTTGGGTCAAGGTCGATGCGTACTGCGTCAAATCGCTCGCATACGCCTGTCTCGTATTCGCGGACATCCGCTTTTCAACTGTCATGTATTGAAGAAATGACTCGATATGCGAACGCATCATACCCTCCTCCTTCCTTGTTTCACCTGAATACGCTTACAGCATATCACTTATGTAAACTGTTGTGAAGATGTCTGACCTCATTTTTTATTCACTTTTTTGTGAACGTTTACGTGATAAAAATACATCTCAGAATTCTTATTTTTCTGGCATCTTCAAATGAGAAACGTTATACTACAAATAACTTATTAAAGTATTTTAAAAAGTGGATAGGAGTTGAATCGTGATGAAAGATCCACAACATGAATTACTAGTCGACATCCGAAAGCAAATTGCCCTACACAACGTTTCGACAATTTCCGAGTTGAGTAAGGCCACACACGTTTCATTCCCTACCGTTAAGAAGATGATTGATGACATGATTGAACACGGTGAAGTCATCGAACACGGTCAACTTGCCCCAAAAGGAGGAAGACCCGCAAAAAGTTATAAATACAATCCAACATTCCGATGTTGCCTGACCCTATATATCGAAGCGAGCGAGATTCACTATCGCTTGATTGACTGTAAAACTCAGAATGTTGAAGAAGGTGTAACTTTAGTCTCAGGCACGCATTTAGAGACGTTAGGCAAACTCGTCGATACATTCGATGAGCACACAATAAAAATCGGTGCCATCTCTGTCGGCGTCGCCGCTGCAGTCGATACGGGTCGAATTGTTTTCGCCCCAGAATATCCATCACTGGCGCATTTAGATTTGAAGAACTGGTTGATGGAACGAACTGGACTTCCGGTCGTCATTGAAAATGATATGAATGCCGCCGTCTATGGATTTTCCATACGAGATGAGACCACAACACATCAGTCCATCGTCTATCTCGGCCTCGGAAAGAATGGTCCAGGTGCTGGTATCTTGCTCGATGGACATGTCGCTCGCGGACAATCCGGGTTTAGTGGTGAAGTTTCATTTCTTCCGCTTTATGATGATGCAACTTTCTTTGACCGCATAAAAAACAAGCCTTATGGACCACATGTTCTGAAAAAAGAAGAAATCGATGCATTAGGACGGCTCGTCGCTACATTTGCTGCGACACTAAACCCACACACATTCATCTTTTCAGACGTCGACCTCATTACTGACGATCTGTCTCACATCGACCGCGCATGCGAACGATATCTTCCCTCTCGTCACCTTCCTCGTCTACGGATTGGGGAATGGGAAGAGGATTACTTTTCCGGACTGGCTCGCCTCGGCATTGAATTGATGCTCGAAACGATTCCGCGAGGTGACGTATGACGATTGTTTTGTTGGCCGTGATCTATCTCGCATTTATCAGTCTTGGTCTTCCGGATGCCCTCATCGGTGTCGGGTGGCCACTTATGCATCAAGAATTCTCCGCACCGGTATCGATGGTCGGATGGATTTTTATGACGATTGCTGGTGGAACGATTCTTTCGAGTCTACTGAGCGGTAAACTATTGAAACATTTTGACACGAAACAAGTCACGTTCGGTTCGACATTACTCACAGCGCTCTGTCTGTTCGGATTCTACTATGCTCCTTCAATCGGTTGGCTATTCGTATTCGCCATCCCGCTCGGTCTAGGCGCCGGTGCCGTCGATTCCGCTCTGAATCATTACGTTGCCGAACATTACGAAGCACATCATATGAACTGGCTACACTGCTTTTGGGGAATCGGCGCGACCGGGGGACCACTCGTCATGGCGGGTGTATTAACAGAGGATGGATGGCGTGACGGCTATTTGATTATCGCCGCCGTTCAGTTCAGTTTAGCTCTCGTATTGTGGTTGTCTTTCCCACTTTGGAAACAGAAAGAGGATTCCACTGCACATCCTCAAGAAACAGCCGTCACGACACTCGATCGCAAGCTACCGACCGGAGTGTCCTATGCATTGGCCACATTTCTACTTTACTGCGGGGTCGAAGCGTTGATTGGGTTATGGACGAGCAGTTATCTTGTGCAGATGAAACAGTTTTCCATTGCGACGGCTGCGGCATGGGTGTCCATCTACTACGGTAGTATCACAATTGGACGGTTTGTGAGCGGATTCCTCTCGTTCCGTTTCACGAACAAACAGATGATTCGGATGGGACAAATACTCGCCCTTGTCGGAAGCATCCTCTTCTTCATCCCAATCTCCGCGACGATGCTCGTCGGCTTGATGCTGATTGGCTTCGGATTGGCTCCGATTTATCCAAGTATGCTTCACGATACGCCGAATCGGTTTGGCTCGGCACAATCGAAACGTTTGATGGGGTTTCAAATGGCATTCGCCTACTCAGGGAGTACGTTTCTCCCCCCGTTATTCGGATTAATCGTGTCTATGACTTCACTCCGTTTTTTACCGTTTGTGATCATCCTAATCATGACCGGGATGCTCTTCAATACAGAACGGTTGAATCAAATGATTAGACGAACATCAGAGGATGATTCTATATGAGAATTGAACATGTCGCCCTTTGGGTAAACGACATCGAAAACATGCGCAGGTTTTACGAAGTCTATTTTGATGCACAGTCAAATGATAAATATGAAAACGAGAAGAAACAGTTTGAATCGTACTTTTTAACGTTTCGAGGTTCACGTTGCCGACTCGAACTGATGAGACGACCTCACCTTAAAGAACATCCGAAAGAATCGGCCGGGTATGCACATCTCGCCTTTTCACTAGGAAGTAAACACGCGGTAGATGCCTTGACGGAACGCTTTCAACTTGATGGATACACACACGTTGACGGTCCACGGACGACCGGTGATGGTTATTACGAAAGCGTCATCCTTGATCCGGAAGGCAACATCATCGAATTGACAATCTAAACAGAAGGAGACAACACACATGATCCAGGCAATTTTACTTGATTTAGACGGAACGCTGTTAAATGACGAGAAAATCATCACGGAACAGACGAAGCGCACGCTACTTGCATTGCAAGAGCAAGGTGTCAAAGTGGTGCTTGCGTCAGGACGTCCAAAGCGAGGGATGATTCGCTATGCACAAGAGTTGAAATTGAACGAGTTCGGCGGGTTGATTGTCTCTTCTAATGGAGCATGTGTCACGGACGCTTCTACAGGCGATACGCTTTTTGAACAAGCAATGCAAATCGAGGATGTTCGCTCAATCTTAAAGCACTTAGAGCACTACGAGGTCATCCCAATGATTAACGATGATACGTATATGTATGTGCGCGACGTTTTCGAGGGACAACTTGAAGTGAATGGAAAATTGATTAACATCATCGAATATGAATCGAGAAGCGGTCAGTTCCAATTGCGAGAAGAACCAAACTTAATCGAGATTATCGACTTCCCCGTCCATAAGATTCTCGTTGCTGGCGAGCCTTCATACTTACGAGAGAATGCAACTGCATTAGCTGGTCCTTTCACAGGTCGGGTCACGAGTATGTTCACAGCGGCGATGTATTATGAATTCACCGATTTCGGCATTGATAAGGCGAAGGCGCTGCGTCACGTCTTCGAGGACTTGTGTATCAATCGTGACCACGTCATCGCTTTCGGAGATGGTCATAACGACCGTTCAATCATTGAATACGCAGGAATTGGGATTGCCATGGGAAATGCCGTCGATGCATTGATCGACATTGCGAGTGAGATCACGACATCAAACAACGACGATGGGATTTCGAAGATTCTTGAGCGATATATCACACATTGAAAAAGGACAGATGACCTGTTGGGGTCGTCTGTCCTTTCTGCATTAACCGTTGATGACTGCTTTATGACCTTCGAGTGTGACGCCTTTTGCTTGGCATACTTTACAGATACCGTGAAACGTCAAGCGATGGTCTTTAATCAAAAATTCGTATTTACTCTCGACTTTTTTCTCAACATCGACGAGCAAGTCTTCCATGATTTCCTCGACCGAGCCGCATTCGACACAGACGAGATGGTGGTGCGAATGGTTCGCCCCTTCTGGACGTAAGTCAAAGCGTGCAACTCCGTCACCGAAGTTGACTTTATCGACCACGCCGAGCTCTGTCAATAATTCTAATGTGCGATAAACCGTTGCGAGTCCAATTTCTGGTGCGATGCTTTTCACGAGCATGAAGACGTTCTCCGCACTTAAATGGTCACTCTCATTCTCAAGTAAGATACGTACCGTCGATTCACGTTGTGGTGTTAATTTATATCCTTTGGCGCTCAATTGCTGTTTAATTCGTTCAATTCGCGTTTCCATAAGGCGCCCCCTCTATACATAGTTCACTACTGAAAGCATACCGAAGTTTTACTCAATTTTCAATTTAAAATCATTACTATGTAAGTTTATCATATAAGTACTTAGATTAGAATTATTTCAATCTAGACAATTGCCACCATTGGATTGCCATAATTGTCTTGGCGTCGGTAATGATGCCTCGGTCCAGTAAATCGACGGCTTCATCAAATGAGTATCGTTTCACATTTAAAAATTCATCTTCGTCTAAATTCATCTCACCGGCAGATAACCCTTTTGCGACATATACATCGACCCGCTCACTGCAGAACCCAGGTGCCCCGTAGAAAGAAAAAATCTTTTCAAGCGATTCCGCCGTGTAGCCCGTCTCCTCTTCGAGCTCGCGCTCGGCACTCGCCATCGGCTCTTCGCCTTTTTCCAACTTACCGGCTGGAATCTCAAGCGACATCGATTCAAACGCTTTTCGGTACTGCTCCACCATGACGATGTTGTCCGATTCATCAATGACGAGTACAGCGACGGCTCCGTTATGATAGACGAGTTCACGTACAGACGTGTTTCCGTTCGGAAGGGAAACGACATGCTTTTCCACATCGAAGATTTTGCCTTGATAAATGACTTCCCGCTCAATCGTTTTTTCTTCCATATGATTACTCCTCACTTTTCGATATACTCTGATTATGAGTCAAACCTACATTTCGAACAAGGAGGAATCCAAATGAGTGAACTCGGACTCGGAACGATGACGATTTTGAAACATGGGGAGAAAGAGGCAAAGAATATCCTGGAAACGGCCATTCAATCGGGGATTCGCCATATCGATACGGCAGACGTCTATGAACGACAAGCTGTCGAGCGTGTGATTGGGGAAACGTTGGGTCAAGAGCGACAACACTTATTTTTGGCGAGTAAAGGTGGCAACGAATTGACTGAGGAGGGCATGCGTTGGAATCCTGATCCGTTCTATTTAGAGGAAGCATTGCACGGATCGCTCGAGCGATTGAAAACCGATTATCTGGATTTATATTATATACATGGCGGCACGCTCGAGGATGACCTCGACGCAACGATTGAATGGGCACAAAAACAAAAACGAGATGGTCTAATCCGACAAATCGGACTCTCGTCGATTCGTCCGAACGTCATCAACCATTGGGTCAAATCCGGTGCCCTCGATGTTCTCATGACACCGTATTCCCTACTCGACCGCCGGGCAGAGACGCTCAACATTTCAATCCCCATCGTCGGTCGAGGGGTTCTTGCCAAAGGCCTATTAACGGATGAATGGGAGACTCGTCTCGGAGATAAGGGATTTGAGACGTGGCGAAAAGAGGAACTCGCAAGTGAATTGGCGATGATGCCGACACCGATTCAAGCCTATGCACTCGAAGCTGCAAAACGGTTCTGTGACGTCGTCTTACCAGGCGCCTCTTCAGTCAAGCAATTGAACGAAACGATTCGTTCATTTGAGACCAAAACCGATGATGAAGTGCTTGATCGCTTACTCGCTCGTTTACCGGTTCACCCATACACAAAACACGTGACCTGATCCGCTCAGGTCACGTGTTTTTCGTTGCGTGCTTGAATCTGTTCGATCGCCCAATCCGCCCATCCGGCATAGTTCTCCATCATTCGGATCGCATACTCGCTCGTCAGCAAATAGCCAAGTGTATCCTCGTCCGATTGATGTTCTTCTTGAAACATACGAATCTGTTGTGCGACCTGCTCATGGTGTGCCTTTGTCTCTTCGATATATCGGACCGCTTCTTCAACCGGCAACAATTGGAGCAGACTGACACGCAGGAGGTTTTCATCCTTCATTTTCGGTTGGAACGACGTTGGTTGACGTAACCAATTGATTAACTCTTCTCGTCCTCGATCCGTGATGGAGTATATTTTTTTGTCTGGCAACTCTTGTTGAGAGACATGTTCCGCCGAAACGAGTGCCTCTTCTTCCATCTTTAACAGTTCCCGATAAATCTGTGTATGATGGGCGTTCCAAAAATGAATCATCTGCGCCTTGAACGTCGCGTTCAAGGCGTACCCGGTCGCAGGCTGATGGGTCAATAACCCGAGCAATGCGTGACGTAACGCCATATCCATCACCTTTTCCTTCTCATGCTATTTTTAATAGTGTATCACATTCTCAAATGGTTTCGAGAATGCCAATCTGTTGACGACCCGTTAAAAACCCGACAAAATAGATAGAAGAAAGGAGAGTTGTCTATGCAACCGATTCATTCATCACAACAATTTGACGAAGCCACAAAAGATCATGGAATGGTGGTCTTCACTACATCATGGTGCCCGGACTGTAAACGTCTAGACATGTATGTCGATGAGCTTGTCAAAGACTATCCACAATTTAACTGGCACGTCGTCGACCGCGACGAACTCCCAGAGCTATCTGATGCACAAGAAGTTCGCGGCATCCCTTCACTTCTTTACTATAAAGACGGGGTAAAACAAGAACACCTCCACTCGGCGAACGCCAAGTCGGAGATGCAAATCCGTTCTTTCCTCGATACGATCCAAGCATGACCTGATTCCTGCAGCCCATTCGACTGCAGGAATTTTTTGTACACACCTCTGTCATCCTCGATTATACTGTAAGAAATAACCAAATGAGAAAGGGAAACAATCATGACGTTTACACGCCTTTTCACTCCACTCTGTTTTACCATGTTGATGTTGGTCGGCTGCATACAACCATCCACGTCACCATCCATGCCGTCTGATGACGAGACGGCTATCATAAAAAGTGCTGTTACCTATCTACACAATAAGAATTGGCTACCAACCGATGAAAACGGGAAACAGGCTACGATTCAATCCATTACAGTCGATGATCGTTATGACTTAGTCGATGATCGGTTTGAAGGAACACGTGCCTGGCTCGTCACGTTCCCCCCTGATCCACAGCGTACGGTCGAGATTCCACAAGTACTCGTTGAATCGGAATCGAACGACGTGATTGGTCATCTTTTAAGCGAATAACGTGAACCTCCGACTACTTGTAATGCCGAACATACCGCGAGTCAATCCACCGCTTCATATAATATGGAGTCCGACCATGCCATGTAAACTTTCCATATGTTAGCAAGGCGCGCCCTGGTGTCGTCAGTAAGATATTCATCGATTGACGTCTCCGAAATGGTCGACTTGTTTCCTCTAGTAACCGTTTGCCGACATAGCGCCCTGACCTAACAGCATCGACGCCTCCATTTAAGGAGGATGCCATATCTCCTGTTACATATATATTTGTAAAATGATGATGGCGTAAATATTTGTCTACCTCTATAAAACTCTCAGGTTTTGCAAGCCCTGATTCAGTCCACCATTCCACGGGAACAACCCCCGTCGCATCCAATAAAAGCCCTTCCGATGTGTCTGCATGAAACGCCTGTTTGACGACCATGACCCCTGTTCTGACCAACAATCGCTCGATGTGCTTTCTAGTATGGACCGAGACGTCTGGTAATATCTCTTTTGCATACAGTGTCACATCTTTTGTGCGAGCACACGTGAACGCCAATTCTACGCCGGCCTTCCCGCCTCCGACGATGGTCACTTGTGAACTCGATTCGATTTGGTCGAGTAAAGCTTGTGACATCGGTTTAAGTGGCGTGCCGATTCCCCGACTTTTCGCACCGGTGGCTAAAACGAGTTGATCGTATTCAAACATTCCGTTTTCTGTTTGAACCGTCTGCTGAATCGGGTCAATCGAGAGCACCCGCTTTGCGACCGGCTCTAGTTGAGGTGATCGGACCGTAGCTGAATCCATGAGCCCGGCAATCACTTGTGGAAACGCACCTGTATAAATCGTCTGGCAGTCTCCAATGAAGCGAACATCATAATGTTTGCATATCTCCTCAATACGATCGAGAATTTCTAGCTGTCCGTGTCCAAGTCCGGCCAACACCAACTTCGGTTTCATCGCAAAATCCTCCGCGCCTCAATGAATCGTTGTGTGATTGTCATGACTTCAAGCAATAAAAAGATAAGAGCAATCCCGCCGACCCAGTTCGGGAAGAGAATCATCAACGTGAACAAAATGAAGCACTCTGTTCGCTCGATAATTCCTGGCTGATAGTAAAACGTCTTCTCTGAGCGCTTTGAACTACTCGCACCGACAGCTAGGAACAGTGTCATGGCGATCACAAATGAAGCAATCAGAATGAGAAAAATAGGCATATATTCCGGGTAACGAAGGGCAAGGGCAATCACGACCGACAATTCGACGAATCGGTCCAAGACGAGGTCAAGCACCGTTCCAAACCCACTCGTTTTCGACTTTCGAGCCATCGTCCCATCTAAAACATCAAACAAGCCAGATAGCCACAGTAAGATGACGGCAGTCCAGTGCATATCATTATAGATAAAGATTCCGGTCGAGATTCCGATGATTCCTCCAAGTACTGTCACTTCGTTCGGCGTGAAATTCCATTTGAGCAATCGATTCGCTCCACGCTCGATGACCGGTTGAACGTAACGACTTCCGTACGTATCGAGCATACTATTCCTCCTTTCGTTTAATTCGATAAATCATTCCAGTTTGGTACGTTTCACACGTCGGTAACATGACGGATCGTCCATCCTTGAACTGATATTCCCCGAAACATTGACCGAATCGATAAATTTTCTTCATCAACTGAACCGACACACCAGTCGCTTCGGATACCTCCACTTCAGACAACGGTCGCAGTTCTCCATCGAGCATGACAAAGTCACCGAATCCAGGGGCCGTATCGTATAACTCCGCAACCGTCCCCGTACGTGTCACCTTGCCTTCATCAATCAGCGTCACCTGGTCTGCCATGAGCATCGCTTCTTCCCGATCATGAGTGACCAATACCGCCGTCAAGTTGAGTTCTTTCACTAAGTCCCGGATAAAACGCTGCAAGTCGAGCTTGAGTTTGGGATCAAGGTTTGTAAAGGGTTCATCTAATAACAGTAGTTCTGGTTCAGCAGCTAAAGCTCGGGCAAGACTGACCCGTTGTTGTTCGCCACCAGACAGTTCGTGTATCTCGGCATCATATCGGTCACCGAGTTGAACGACTCGTAACCAATGTTCGGCTTGCTTACGAGAACGCTCTCGAGTCACGAGCGCGACATTCTCTCCGACTGTCAAATGTGGGAACAATAAAGCCGTTTGCGATAGCATCGTCACGCGCCGTTTATGCGCAGGGATAGGGATTAAAGAACGGTGATTCCATTTCACGTCACCGCTGTCAGTCGACTCAAGACCTGCGATGATTCGTAGAATCGTCGATTTCCCTGAACCACTCACACCGACGATTGCGTGAATGTCGTGAGGTTTAACCTCGAAGTCGACACCATTTAGTATTTGTTTCGTTCCAAATTGTTTATATAGATTTTGTACATTCAAACTCATTGAAGACGTCCTTTCAGCATACGCACCATATACCGATCCCATCCTGAGAGCAGGAAATAGAGGAGAACGGGGAATAGGATGAGCATCCATGTGTTCGAGAGAGCTAGACCACGATTGTTTCCCGCATAAGATTGATACAATTCTGTCGTCACGGTCGGAATCAATCCCGCACCAATCAACTGGATCAGCGCAAATTGACTGAGCAAAATGACGGTCGTGAACAACGCGATGGTCCGCATCAATCTAGAAAAGAGCGGATACAGCACGTACATGACTCGCCGTCTCGATGGCAGAATCCGAGCTTGTTCCAAAAGTGGTCGACCGATGACCGCCATTCCGTTGTAGGCGAGGCGGATTGAATAGGGAATCGTCACGACGAGCAGGGCAAGGGTGACGCCGACATACGTCCCAATCAGACCAGCTTCCGCCAAAATCAGATAGAGGCCAAACAATGTGGCCAGCATCGGAATGAACAATGGTAAAAAGACGAGCCATTCGATGACATGTTTCCATCTAGAATCTGTCCACAATAGCCACCAGGCACACATCATCGAGAGCCACACATTGATCCCAGATAAAATCACAATCAATCCTATCGTATGAACGATTGCCATGTTGTTCTCGATTTCAAATGTCGGGACTACGAAAAAGAGGCTGATAAACGGTATGAACGTCAAACAGATGAGAAGCCCTTGTCGAATCATCGTCTCACCCCACGTTCAATTCGTCGTCGTATGGATGCGGTCAATACGTAAGATAGGAATACGCCGCTTCCGACAAGACATGTCCAGACGAGGGCGACCGCATAAGGCTCTGTCGCCTCTAAATAGAGTCCAGTCGACAGTCGTTCATACGCGAGGACACCGATGAGTTTCGGGTAAGTCACGCCGAGCAATGCCGGGACCTCGTATGCGAACGAGATAAAGGCGATTAAAATCCATGCCGAATCGAGTAATGGTTTCATCAGAAACGGCAACTCCCCATGTTTGAACTGGTCAAACGGAGAGAGTTGGAGCGTCTTGGCCATCTCGACGTAACCCCGATTCAATTGCTCATATGTCCCGAGCATCATTAAAAAGACGAACGGTGTCTCCTTCCATATATAGGTCAGGATGACCGTGACATAGTTTCGTTCGTTCGCCTCAATCCATCCGATGCCATTCGTTCCGGTGAACAATAACCAAAACAGGTATGCAGCGGCAATGTGAGGGACAAACATCGGAAGTCGGAGTACAGACGATAGGAAACGCCAACCTTTTTGGACGACCGTTCTTGCAAGCCACGTCCCGATTACAAGCGATAGACCGGTCGATACGCTGACGACATAAATCGTCGTGACGAAACTATCGCGCCACGTCTCATCTGTTAAAAGCGAGCCCCAATCCGTTCCCATTGACTCTATGGCGAGAAAGACGAGAGCAGTGAGAGGAAGAAGCGACACCATGATCGTCACTGCGACACTACTTCGCAACACGTGGCCACTCCTCGCGGACGGTGTCAATCACGTTCGGTCCATAATCCGGAATCGAACGTTCGAGCAACTGCTCCGAATCTGGGTACGTGACACCCTCCCCTAATTCTTCAAACGCTCGTTGGTCATTCACGTCAAGCTTCGTTAAGTCGAGTGATGTGCCGTCTCCCCAATATTCTGGTCCTTGTTTGACAAGCTGTGCTTCAGGAGACAACAGTTCTTGAAGAAGGACTAACGCCCCATCTGGATTCGGGGCATTGAATGGGACTGCTAAAAAGTGTGTCGAGGCAATGGAGTGATCGAGGACGAGCGCGCGTGTCTCTTTCGGGAAGATCCCTTCCGTCACTTCCGCCTCGGCTCGACGTTCGTTGAATCCCATCGTCATCCAAACTTCTCCCGATGCATAGAGCTGATCGAGTTGTTCGAGCGTCTTTGGATACGTTTGTCCGTCTTTCCACAAATTCGGAGACCACGCTTTCAAGTCATCCCAGAACGAATCCTCAATGGTCGCTTTTTGGTCCAACTCGTCACCGTATCGTTCATACAATAGATGGCGGACGAAGGCATTCCCGGTGAAATCTGTGACTTCAGGATACGTGAATCGACCTGGATTGTCTTCAGTCCAGCGACGTAATTCTTCAAACGATTGAGGAGGATTGTCCACTTTCGAAGCATCGTAATGCATGATGAATTGTACATTCCCCCATGCGAGCTCCAAGTCCTCTGTCGGGGTGCCAGCATCTGATTGCTGGGCCGTTTCGTTTAATAACTCGGCGTTCGGGACACGTTCCATCAGTCCGTCTCGAAGAAGACCAGCCTCTTTCGCATTTCGGAAATTATCGCCATTGACCCAGACGGCATCGATCGTCCCGACTTGTCTGTCCGCTTTTTTATCGAGTGATAATTGTCGAATGAATTCTGCCGTATCCATTGCGACACGGTTCAATTCGACATTGTAAGATTCCTCGAGGCGAGGTGCCACGTAGTCATCGATGTAGCTGTTGATGCCCTCGTCCCCACCCCACATATATAGGTTGACGGTCGACCCTTCTGCCGTCGTCGCTGCTTTTTCAAACGAGTCCGAAAACTCAACTGCCTGTTCACTCCCACACGCTGCCACGAATGTTAGCATGACAGTTGCGAGCAGTACTCTCCATTTCCTCATCTTAATCCCCCTTTTTACTTTTTCTCAAATCCCCGTTTTGCGAGCATTTCGAACATGGTTGGACAGATTGCATACACATTCGCCCCTACGTTCATCCACCACGGCGCATTGATTTCACGTTTTCGCTTACGACTTCCTCTGACAATCGCATCAGCCAATTGTTTCGGGTCAAGCATGATCCTTTGAACACTTTCAGCATATGTACCACTTTTATCAGCTCGATTAAAGAACGGCGTTGCAATCGGTCCTGGATTGACCGTCATGACGTGAATGCCACGGGGCTTCAACTCTAGCCTGAGCGCGTTCGAAAACTGTAAAAGTGCCGCCTTTGACCCTGCGTAGACGGCTGACTTAGGTGTCGGTACTTTCGCAGCCTGTGAACAGATGTTGACGATGATACCCTCTCGCTCCATCACGCGGGCGACATCTCGCGATAACAGCATCGGTGCGAGAGCGTTCACACGCATCGTTTCTTCTATCACATCCGTCGACTGATCGGTCACAAAATCAAATTCGGCCATGCCTGCATTGTTGACCCATACGTCAAATTTCCCGAACCGTTCGCTCACATCATGAACGAGAGCGGTTGACTTTGCGACATCCGCGCACATCCAATCCCCTTCACATGTTGCGGCAATCTTTTTTAACCGTTCTTCATTTCTTCCAATCAACAATACGTTGTATCCATGTTCATAAAAAGAATGCGCCAATGCGGCACCGAGCCCGCTTGACGCACCAGTAATGACTACTCGTTTCACGACATCACTTCTTTCTTCGTATAAATCCATTTTTGATCATCTCGACGTCTCTCGATGTCGCCACGTTCCTCGAGTAAACTGAGTCGTGCAAACACTTCACTGAAGACGAGCGGCATCCCACGTCGCATCTTTCGTCCATATAACTTCATTGACCAATCAAAAACGCTAAGTCCATCTTCCCATTCGGCAAGCAATTGTTCACTGCGCTCATACCGTTGGCGAATCCGACTCTCGATTAAATCATTCGGATGGTGAATCGGTTCACCGTGTCCACTGACGACGAGCTTTAAATCAATCCCGCGTAATTTTTTAAGCGAATCGATATAGAGAATGACGGGTGATGCAAATCCTTCGTCATCATACGGCTGTTCGATGAGCGGATTTGGTTCGACCTTGTCGATGAGGTGATCTCCGGCAATCAAGACTCCTCCGGGACCAATCAACCCGAGCTGGTCACTGGCGTGTCCAGGTAAATGGATCGTCTGCCACGCCCCATCCGAGGTCAATGCTTGCCCGTCCCCAAACGTCATCGTGACAGTCGTCGGACCAATCCAGCGAAGCGCTTCGCGATAGTCTGGTAATTTTTCCACGAGTGGAGCCGGGGCCCCGAAAGAGACGGCCAATTCATGTAAAAAGTGATTGCCACGCTTCAAAAAGTTTGGGGTTTGCTCTAAGTATCGAACGAGCTTTTCATGCCCGTACACGGGGATGGATGCGTCGCGAAGACGCCATGCTTGTCCGGCATGATCAGCATGATGATGTGTCAAAAATAAAAAGTCGATATCCGCCAACGAGAGTTCAAGCTCTTCAAGTTGACGGTTCAACGAGGTCCACGCCTCTTCTGTGTCTGGTCCACAATCGACCATGAAGAAGCGGTTCATATGTTCAACGATATATACGTTCACGTTCCCGACTTCGAACGGTGTCGGGATATCGAGTCTTGCCAGTTGGCTAGAAATCCAGTCCGCCATGTCATCACCACCCCTTCTTCCTGTCTTTCTCCATTATACCCGTCTGAAAGATGCGTTTTCAATCAAACAAAAAAGAGGGAGATGTCTCTCCCTCATGAATGATTCATATTATAGGTTGATGACCGTCACTTTATCACGTGTCATCGTCTCAAGGCTACGTCCGATTCCTTGAACGCCGAGTCCCGATTGCTTGACACCGATGAATGGGAAGTGGTCTGGACCGCGTTCTGTCCGTCCGTTCACTTGGACCGTACCGACTTCTAACTTATCAGCGACCGTGAAGGCGCTATTGACGTTTTGTGTGAAGACGCTCGCCTGAAGACCAAACTCCGATTCATTCGTGAGTGCGATCATCTCGTCGAGTGATTTCACACGGATGACCGGGAGGACCGGTCCGAACGGTTCTTCCCATGCGACACGCATATCTGTCGTCACATGATCAAGCAATGTCGGGTGAAGCAAGTTTCCTTCACGCTTATTACCGTAAACGACCGTTGCCTTTTTATTGACGGCGTCGTCAATCAAACCCTGTACATAATCCGTCGTCTTCGCATCAACTAAAGGAACGATGAAGCTGTTCTCTTCCGGTGAACCGACTGAAAGTTTTGCGACACGTTCTTTCAACATATCGACGAGCTCATCCGCTTGATTTTCAAGGACGAAGACGCGCTTGATTGCTGTACAACGTTGACCTGAATATGAGAACGCTCCGCTGACAATTTGGTCAGCTGCTAACGTCAAGTCTGCATCCTCTAAAACGAGGGCTGGGTCTTTCCCGCCGAGTTCGAGTACGACCGGTACCATCGACGCTTGTTGTGACAAATGTTGACCCGTACCCGTTCCACCTGTGAACGTGATCATGTCGATCCCTGGGTGTGATGTCAAGTAGTCACCGATGACCGAACCGCGACCTGTCACGAGGTTCAACAGACCTTTTGGAAGACCGGCATCGTGAAGAGCCTCGACCATCTTGATCCCACTGATTGCACCTTGCGTCGCTGGTTTGAAGACTACCGCATTTCCTGTGACGAGCGCCGGCGCAATCTTAGCAGCTGCCAAGTTTACCGGGTAGTTGAACGGTGAAATCGCGAGGATGACACCGAGCGCTTCTTTCTTGATGATGGCCATCTTGTTTTTCGAGCCACCTGGGAATGAATCGCCTTGCATGAAGCCGCCATTGAAGCGAATTCCTTCTTCTGCCGTATAACGAATGATTTCCGCCGTCCGTACGACTTCCTTCTTCGCGTCGTTCAAGTTTTTCCCGACTTCTCGCATGATGATTTGACCAATCTCATCCACGCGTTCTTCGAGTTTTTCTGCCCATGCATACAATAATTCAGCGCGCTTGTTGACCGGAAGCGCCGCCCATTCTTGTTGTGCACGTTTTGCGCCATGGATGGCTTCATCGACTTCATCGCGTGACATCGCTTGAACGCGACCTACGACTTCGTCTTTATATGGTGAAACGAGTTCAATCGTTTCGTTGCTTGAAGATTCCTGCCATTGACCATTCAATAAATATGGATATGTGTTCATACTCATCATCTCTATCTGCCTCCTGAGTAAGCTGTAATATCTCGTTGCCAACCCCATTGTATGCAGATTTTTTTGCATTGGACAACTATAACGATTCAGTTTATGAGATGTAAACGGTTACTATGAAACTTTTTGTGAATTCTGATGAGAGTTGACACTATTTTTACTGTAGATTTATCGATTGGATACCGATAGTAAAGATGAGAGTACGTGAAATAGGAGGGACTACCATTGAGCACTGATCATAATATTTTACTTGAAGCAGGAACGAACGAACTTGAAATCGTCATTTTCCAAGCTGGACCGTTCTTGTTCGGCATCAATGTCATGAAAGTACGTGAAATTATCACGATGCTTCCATTGACGCCACTCCCAGGTACGCCTGAAGCCATCATGGGATTAATCGAGCTGCGCGGTGAAGTCATGACCGTCATCGACCTTCCGATGGTCATCAGCCATCCGCGTGAAGTCGGAAGTGATGATCGTTTGATTGTCTGTGAGTTCAACGGTGAGAAGTCGGTTCTTCGTGTCGACCAGGTAACCGAGATCAAACGCATCTCTTGGGAACAAATTGATACCCCGTCCGATCTCGCACGTGGTGTTCAAGGCATTACAAACGGTGTCGTCAAAACAGGTGACCAGATGATCATCTTGCTCGATTATGAGCGAATCGCGCTCGAGTTGTCACGTAAGGACATCATGGCTCGCGAATCTGTGAAGCGACTCGGCGCTCGTGAGCGCTCGAACAAAAACATTTGGCTAGCTGAAGATTCAGAAATGCTCCGCACATTGATTCTCGACACGTTGGATGACGCGGGGTACTTCAATACGACTGTCTTCAATAACGGGAAAGAGGCACTCGATGCGTTTGAACAAGAAGGTGCCGAGTGTGACCTCCTCATCACCGACATTGAGATGCCACAGATGGATGGACTTCATTTGACGAAGCGTCTTCGTGAGATGGACCAATACGCAACACTTCCAATCATCATCTTCTCGTCACTCATTTCAGATGACTTGAAACATAAAGGGGAAGCCGTCGGTGCGAACGCTCAAATCACGAAACCAGAAATCGGAATGTTGATTGCGACGCTCGATGAATTTGTAGGATAATAAAAAAGTTTGCGACTTCTCCGTCGCAAACTTTTTTATGTGAATTGTTCAAAATGCGTATTCCATTCGGTTAAAAATCGCTTACTATGCGATTCGATGGTTGCCAATGTTTCGGTCGCTCCATCTAGATGTGCATTTTCTCCAGCCACTTCAAGGTCGTGGAAAAGAAGCGCCGTCTGTTCTAGACCAACTGAATAGGAGGCCCCTTTCAATAAATGGGCGAGTTGCTCGACGCGAGAATAATCTTTCGACTCGACTGCCGATTGAAGTTCAGGATACTTCGCCTCGAACTGCTGGATATATGTGGTTGCAATTTTATTTAAGAACTCAATGTTTCCGTTTGCGATTTGGTGAAGCTCTGCTAGTTTTTCTTCATTGAACAGAGCGTCTTCGGGCATTCTAGTCAATATAACCCCTCCTCAATAAACGATATTCCAATCGTTCCCTCTCACTGTAACACGTTTTCGAGAGAAAACAAAAAAACTCCTGCTTTGGATTGCACTCTTCATTTTGGCTACCTATAATAAGATTGAGTTAAGGTAGGAGGAAGATGCATGCTGACGATTTACCGTACTGACGCATCAGGCCATGTGGATGAAATCGAAGACTTTGATAAAGGAAGCTGGATCCAACTCGTGAACCCGACAAAAGATGAGGCCGATCAAGTCATCGAGGCGTCCGGCATTCCAGAAGACTTTGTATATGACCCACTTGATATCGAAGAGAAACCACGTTTTGAAAAAGATGATGAAGGACTTCTCATGATCATCGACGTTCCGTATGTGGAGGAAGATGATACAGGTCGCACGTATAATACGATCCCGCTCGGTATCATCGTGACCGGACGACATTTCATTACCGTCTGCTCGCGAGATCTCGACGTGTTGAATTTGTTCGCTAACGGGAAGGCAAGACTGTTCCGAACAAACTATCGTAGTCGCTTCGTCTTTCAGATTTTACATCGTGTGAGCATGACGTATTTGCGCTTCTTGCGTCAAATCGACCGAAGAATGGACGAACTCGAGCAAGAGTTGCAGCGTTCCATGCGAAACCAAGAGATTTTCCAGTTGATGAACCTTCAAAAATCTCTCGTCTACTTCATGACTTCGTTAAAAGCGAATGATAGCGTCTTGGACCGAATCGTCAAGACACCGAGTTTGGAGAAGCATGAAGAGGACGAAGAACTACTCGAAGACGTTTTTGTCGAACACCGACAAGCGATGGAAATGGCATCGATTTATAACGACATCATCAGCATCAAGATGGAAGCATTCGGATCCATCATTTCGAACAATGTTAACTTCGTCATGAAATTCTTGGCATCCATCACGATTGTCCTCAGCATCCCGACAATGATATCTGGAATTTTTGGGATGAACGTTCAAGTTCCATGGGAAGGACAACCGTTCGGATTCATCATGGCTATCACGATGATGATTGGATTTTCCGGTCTCGCCTTCTATATCCTTTGGCGAAAGCGATATTTCTAGCATAAAAGAGCCTGACGCACGTTGCGTCAGGCTCTTTTCATGTGATTTTGACCGTGACGAGACATAGGTCGTCTTCAATTTCAATCTTTGGCACAAGCTGTTCAGCGACGTGACGACTATAGTCAAGACCATATGTGGAAACGTCGTTTTCTAGCCATCGAATCCCATCATCGATATCTTTGCTGTAACACTCCATGAGTCCATCCGTATACATGTGAAGCGTCATATTCGGTGTGATGTCAATCTCTTTGGATTCATAATTCGGTTCCTCGAACATACCGACTGGTACCCCTGTCGTCTCAAGACGAGAGTTTCCTTCTTCTGACGTCACGATGACAGGCGGATGACCCGCATTCACATATTCGATTCGACGTTTTGTCGTGTCGATGTAGCAATAGACCGCCGTGAAGTAGCTGTGCATATCGTCACCCGAGAAGAGGAACGTCATCTGACGGTTCAACTCCGTCATGACGTCTACCGGATATTGCACGTTCCCGACAAGCCCCGGTAGGATTGAACGGATTCCCATCGTGATGAGCGCCGATGAGACCCCATGTCCCATGACATCAAAGATGATGACCCCGTATCGGTCCGGTGCGACCTGAAACCACGCGTACATGTCTCCGGCTAGTTTTTTAGAAGGCAGATAGAGCGCACGAACATCAATCTCTTCATTACTGATTGGTGGCGTAAGCGCACTCTGTTGAATCTTTTGGGCAAGGTCCAAATCATACTGAAGACGGGTCTCATAAATTTTCCGTTCATCAACAGCCGCCTTATAACGGAGGGCAGAACGGATTCGTGCGAGTAATTCTGTTATTTTGATTGGTTTGGTCGTGTAATCTGACGCCTCCGCGTCGAGTCCCTCGGCAATCTGCTTCTCTTCCGTTCGTCCGGAAACCATGATGACCGGCAACTCTTCAAAGTCAGCCATCTGCCGAATCCGTTTGCACGTCTCGATTCCTGAAATCCCAGGCATTTCGACATCCAACAGGACGAGATCATACAGCGATGCGGCTTGTGGGGCCATCAGTAAATCGAGCGCTTCTTCCCCACTCGAGACCGATACCGTCTCATAGTCGTGCTGGTGAAGCAGTTGCTCAAGTACGAGCGTATTGACCGGTTCATCATCCACAATCAAAATCGCCATGACTATCCCTTCCTTCTCTACGTAGTAATCTATATCGTATTGTACCATATCTTTTCACTCGCACACGACATAACCGTCTATTCATTCTAGTTGAAGAACCTGTCCACTGTTTGGCATACTGAAGAGAGAAAGTGAGGGGTTCATATGGCCTGGATATTCGCCGTAAGCGGTTTAATTATTTTACTCGTCCTCATCGCATCCATCGTCGTCATCCAAAAAGGATACGCCTATAAAGACAATAAAGACGACATCGTGCTCGACTATGACGAAATCAATCGTCGCATTGAAGATGACAAGAAGAGAGAAAAGACTGACCAGACAGAAGGGCCGCTCTAATGCGCGACCCTTTTTTATTTGAATTCAAATCGAAGTGTACCTTTTTCTAAATACAATGAGGCATTGAATGTCTTGTCTCCCTTTTTGAACGTATGGACGTTCGACTGCCCGCCATTGATCATTTGCTTCAACTCATCTTTGACGAGTCCGACGCCAAGCACTTGTTTGGAGACGGTGAAGCGACATCCTTCCCGATAACCGCTGCACCCGATGAACTTTGGATGTTCGACAAGCCCTTTCCCACAATTCGGACAGACACCAAATGATGCCTTCGGTCGAGTCGTTCCTTTCTTGCCATAACGTTTCGCCTCAATCGTATAGCCCTCTGGATTAGCCGCCTCTACTCGCGATTTCGCTTCTTCGACCAAATGAACGGACATCTTCTTCGCTTGTTCAATGAATTCGGCAGCGGATGCCGATGCTTGACCGATCTCATGGAGTCGCTTCTCCCATTTCGCCGTCATGGCGGGTGATGCCAAAATACTATCTCCGAGGACATCAATCAACAGGCGACCCTTGTCTGTTGGAACAAGCTCTTTTTTCTGAAGTTGGACATAGCCTCGCTTCTTCAATCCATCGATGATGTTGGCACGTGTAGCCTCAGTCCCAAGACCCTCTACTTCTTTCATGATATGAATCAGCTCTTCGTCATCGAGTTGTTTCCCGGCGACTTTCATCGCCATAATGAGCGCGCCCTCCGTATATCGCTTCGGTGGCTCTGTCTGTTTCGACAACACTTCAACTTTCTTCTCTTTTAATTCTTCACCGACCATCATCGCAGGAAGCTCGACATCTTTTGATTTCATCTCAACGACTTGTCGATAGCCAGGACTCACAACGACGGTTCCTTTTGCTCGATACAAGTCGCTTCCATCAATCAAATCAACCGTTGTCTTCTCGAGCATCGCTGCGGGTGCAAAGGCCGCAAGGAAGCGTCGATTGATCAAATCATACAGTTTCGCATCATCCCCACCGAGTCGAGTGATGTCACCACATGCCTCCGTCGGGATGATTGCGTAGTGGTCACTGACTTTCTTGGCATTGACATAGCGTCGATTTTTCGACGGGTCCTCAGTCAAAAGGTCACGAAGTCCGGCATAGGCTTCGGACTTTAGCAGTCTTGCCTTTGTCTGTGGAAATAGCGTTGCCTCATCTGGTGTGACAAATCCCGAATCGGTCCGAGGGTAACTAATCCACCCTTTCGTATATAACTTTTGAGCGATATCAAGTGTCTTTTTCGCTCCGAATCCGAAGCGTTTCCCTGCCTCCGCTTGTAATCCGGATAGACTGAACCAAAATGGCGGTTGCTCAATTTTTTCTTCTTTGTCGATTGTCTTCACAATCGCAGTTCCAGATGCGCGTTTGACGGCCGCATCAGCTTCCTCACGCGTTTTGAGCTTTGTTGTCTTTCCAAACGTGTACTTCGCTTTGAACGTGCCTCGACCTTTTGCAAGTGTCGCCTCGACTTCGAAGTATGGTTCTGGCACGAATTGTTTGATTTCTCGTTCGCGATTGACGATTAAGGCAAGAGTCGGGGTTTGCACACGACCGAGCGAGAATACGTCTTCAATCCCAATCGTCTTCAACAACGTCGTATAGGCACGAGACGCATTCATCCCAACGAGCCAGTCCGCACAGGCGCGGCTCATCGCCTCATGGTAGTATGGAATTGTCTGTTCACCTGGCAACAGTTGCGAGAATCCACGATCGACTGCTTGCTCCGTCAAACTCGAGATCCATAGTCGAGCAAGCGGTTTTTTGTTACCTGCGAGTCGGAGGATCAGACGAACGATTGCTTCCCCTTCCCTTTCGGCATCCGATGCGATGATGACATCAGTAATCGAGCGATCATGGAGCCATTTTTTGATGGCATAGAACGGTTTCGACTTCCCTTTTGAAATACGATAATCAAATCGTTCTGGGACAATCGGAAGTGAATCGTACTTCCACGACTTCCATTCCGGTCGATAGTGCGACGGTTCTTGAAGTTCACAAAGGTGACCGACCGCCCACACAACAATCGCCCCTTCCGGGAAACGGGGACAAGGTGAGATTTCAATCTCGTCTTTTCGCTTTTTTGATGGGTAGGGAGCAGCCAACTTTTGAGCTTGTGATGGCTTTTCCGCAATGATTAGTCTCATAAGAACTCCTTACTTTGCCTCCTACATAATGGCAAGACGTACATGATTAGCTAGCTTCTACTATGTATTTTACTATATCAAGTCAAAGATGGACACATCGAGAGGGGAGCATTTGTTTGCTATTTTTGAATCGTGTCTTGCCTCGTGGCTGTTTTCCGATATTATTAACAGAGAAGTACAACTGTGAAGGAGTGTCGCCATGTCTTATCTCATCTTGTTCGCTGCTGTCTTTTTCTTATCGACGAGTGTCCTCTTCGTCAAATGGACGTCGGCACCTGCCGAGACTGCCGCATTTTACCGTATGCTGTTCACGTGTCTCATGTTGTTACCGTTTGTCGATTTCAAATCACTCATCACCACGCGCCTCATGACTCGCTACGCTCTACTTCTTAGCGGAACGTTACTGGCGTTTCACTTTTGGCTTTGGTTTTTGTCACTCGATTACACGACGGTTGCCAGCTCCACACTATTTGTCACGTCGAGTCCAATTTTTGTGTTGATCGGGAATGCACTCATCTTTAAAAAGAATCCGACTCGAAAAGGACTTGCCTTCGCGCTCGTCGCTGTCCTCGGGGGCATGCTCGTTGCTGCGGGGGACATTCAACTCGGCCGTGAAGCCCTCTTCGGAGACCTACTCGCCTTGATTGCCGCCCTATTGATTGCAGGGTATTGGCTCGTTGGACAGCATGTACGAGCTTCGATGAACACGAATACATATTCTTTTAGCGTATATCTCGTTGCGACGGTCGTGCTTTGCTTCATGTTGCTCGTTCGCGGCACGACATTCACTGCCTTTGAATCCATCAACTGGTGGTACTTCCTCGCGCTCGCTTTCTTCCCGACAATCCTCGGGCACAACCTGTTCAACTATGCGCTTGCCCGTGTCAGTGCGACCGTCGTCAGTATCACGATTCTTGGAGAGGCGTTGTGGGGAATGCTATTTGGATACGCCTTCTTCGGAGAGCGACTTGGACCGTTCCAATGGATCGGAGCCGTCGTCCTCCTCGGTGGGATATACTTGTTCCTAAAAGAAGACGCCCGCTCGACACGAGCGGACGTTTGATTATAAGTTTGTCGCTTTTGGATTTACATCATGTGCTTCTTTATCTTCTTCTGAAGGACGGAACAATAATTTACGGTCCCAGAATGCCAAAGCAACAGCCGTCAAAAATGTCATCGCATCAGCGATTGGGAATGCCAACCATACGCCGAACACTCCGAGGAACGACGGGAGAATAAAGACGAGCGGAATCGTGTAGAGCGTCTGACGTGAAAGGGACAAGAACATAGCGACGCGTGCTTTCCCGAGGGACTGATAGATTCCATTGACGAGCATCTGAACACTCGGAAGGAAGGAAACGGCGAACAAAATGTGAATCGCTGTCACACCGCCAGCAATGAGCGCCTCATCCGTCGAGAACCAGCCCATGAGTGTTTGCGGGAATAGCTGCAGAATCAACCAAATGATGACAGCAATCGCAATCCCGACCCGCATCGCCGTCCAAATGGTTTCACGCATTCGGTCGAATCGCTCTGCACCGTAGTTATATCCAACGATTGGTTGCATCCCTTGGACGATTCCCATGATTGGCATACCAACGAGCGCCATGAACTTGTTGATAATGGCGAAAATGGCCAATTCTTCGGTCCCGCCGTACGTACCGAGCATCACGTTGACACCAACAAATAAAATGGATTGGGACACCATCATGATGAACGAAGACGAACCGATTGCCATGATTTCTTTTATCTCATCGAATCGAATCCGGAACTGACGCCACTTGAAGCGCAGTTCCGTTTTTGGTTTTCGGGCGAAGAAGAAGCGCAGCATCAATACGGAACCGATGACTTGGGCGAGTGCCGTAGAAGTCGCTGCCCCGTACATGCCCCAGTCGAACGTGAAAATGAAGAGCGGGGTCGTCACGAGGTTGACGAGAACGGTCGTCAGCATGACCTTCATTTGATAAGGTGCCTGTCCTTCAGCACGAACCATCGCACTCGAAGCGAGTGTGAACATGAAGAATGGTGAACTGATCAAGACAACTGATAAGTACTGTCGGCTGAGATCCATGATTTCGGTCGTCGCACCGAACACTTTCAAAATTTCATCTAACATAAAGAAAGCAGAACTGACCGCAAGTGCCGCAAACAGACCGACGAGGACAAGTACGTTCAAGAATGTGACGGCTGCACCGGCATCGTCACCGCGTCCAAGCTTCCTCGAACTGATAGACGCCCCACCTAGACCAACGGCACTCGACACGGCCATTAAAATCATCTGAATCGGAAACGCAATCCCGATAGCAGCGACTGCCGATGCACCGATCCCTCGGGCGACAAAAATCGTATCAATGATATTGTAGAGCGCCGTCACGAGCATCCCAATCATCGCCGGAAGCGATAACTTGAAGAGGAGTCTGCCGATGGGCTCAGTCCGTAATTGCTCCGTATTTTGGTTCATTCTTCCATCCCTCCGTCTCTACTTCTTAGGGTAGCAGGATTGAACGGAACGGGCGACTATGTTGGCTCGGTGGATGTGTCAAACGAGCGAACGAGCACGCACACCTTTTCGCTTACGCATAATGTAATCGGTTGCGACCGGCCGATCCACTTTTACACGAATTGTCATCATCGCTTGGTTAGCAGACTCGAGGAGGTGACCGTCCACATCCTCCATCGTATCAATGACTTGTGAAAAACGAACAAATCCGGGTCCGAAAAATTCAACCTCTTCACCGATTGAAAAGTGATTCCGCTGTTCGAGCGTTGCCATACCCGTCACAGGGTCGTATGAGATGACACGAGCCGCAAACGCAAATTGCGGAATCGAACGAGGTTTCCCGAACAATTGCTCTTTTTCAGTCGGGATCCCGTAATAGAACCCGGTCGCTAGTTCACGTTGGGCCGCTTTCCAAATTTCTTCTTCCCATGCAGGGTCGAAGACGAAATGCTCTGGATCTTCACAGTACGCATCAATCACTTGACGATAGACGTTACACACCGTCGCGACGTAATGAATCGATTTCATTCGTCCCTCTATCTTCAAACTATCGACTCCTGCCTCCACCAAGTCAGGAATGTGGCGGACCATCGATAAATCAACTGAACTCATCGAGAACGGCTCTTCGTCACGCGCTTCCATCTCTTCTGTTAGAAGATCACCTTCTTCAAAGAAACCATATTTCCAGCGGCATGATTGGGCACATCCCCCACGGTTGGCATCTCGTAATGTCATGTGATTTGATAACGTGCATCGACCGGAATACGAGATACACATCGCCCCATGGACGAACGTCTCAATTTCGACATCGACTTCCTGTTTCATTTTAATGATTTCATCCATCGATACCTCACGAGCCAAGACGATTCGTTCGAGTCCTTCTTCCTTCCAGAAACGAAGGGTCTCGTAGTTTGTCGCCGAAGCTTGGGTCGACAAATGGACGGGCAACCCTTCTGCTTCCGTAAGACAAGTTTCAATCATCGCTGGATCCGAGACGATGACTGCATCGATTCCGATATCTCGAAGTGTTCGGAAGAAGTCACCTGCCCCCTCGATATCGCCTTCATGCGTCACCATGTTCGCAGCGACGTATACTTTCGCGCCGTACGCATGTGCGAAGGCTACCCCTTCACGCATCTCGTCATAACTGAAATTACCGGCACGTGAACGTAACCCGAACTGCTGTCCGCCGATATAGACCGCATCGGCACCATAATGGATGGCCATCTTTAATTTCTCTAAGTTTCCTGCTGGCGCTAATAATTCTGGACGTCGTTTCATCTTGATCCCTCACTTAATCTCTTCTGGTTTTCGTAACCACAGTCCCGTACCGAGACGGAACGTTTCCGGTTGAAGCTCGTGAAGACGATGTTCCATCTCTACACGATCAAATCGACCGTTCAACAAATTCGTCCGGGCATAAGTAAACAACTGAACGATTTCAACAAACTGGTCCCCGGCGTGCCATCCGTCTAGCTTCCACGTGTGAAGTCCATTTTTGACTAACGTCGGAAGCTGACCCATGAGCGTCAAATCCTCAGAGAAAATATGGGTGCCGTTCTCGTCCTCATAGATGGGATAACGACTGGTCGTATCTGCCGGTTCGCTCATATAAAATTCGCGTTGTTTTGCTTCTTCAACCGGTCTTCCGAGTTCATTAAAGTAATTCGTCACGAGTGGGCGTTTAGAGTGATGGATGCATGTCGGACCATATACTTGTACTTCAACAGGAAGTCCGATTTGCTGCTGGATCAAGACGAGTTCTTCGATTGTCACTTCGCGGGCGACGACCGCTCCAATCGCTTCGCGTTTCCCCCAAAATTGGATCTGTTTGGCGGATGTGACGAGCGTTTGGGCATCATACCAATACGGAATCTTTGCCTGTCGAATCAAGCGAATGGCGCCGGGGTCTCCAGCGGTGACATCATCGACTCCTATCGTTTTCAGCGTTTGCAAATAATCTTTTAACTCTTCAATGTGGTCATTGTGCATCAGGTTGTTGACGGCTACCGTCACATCTTTCCCATACCGATGGGCAAGTTGTGTGACTTCTCTCACAGCATCGATTGTCCAGTCACCTTTTTGTCTCAACCCAAACCTTGAATTTCCGATATATAGTCGGTCTGCGCCGGCTTTGATTAACGCTTCTGCCTGATCAACGCTTTGCGCCGTAGTGACGAGCTGAATCATCATATTTGTTCTACTCCCTACTTTGTGAGTCTAATCACATTTTCTTGCTATACTTTAGCATATGTTTCAATGTGCGAACGGAGCAGGATTTTAACAACTCGTGAAGAATTCAGTAACAATGTATGACTTTTCATCAAAGGAGTGGATCATGTTGTCAAAGACAGCTTTAATCACCGGCGCCTCGATGGGCATCGGTCTAGACTTGGCCGTACTCGCCGCTCGCGACGGCTACGACTGTATTTTAGTATCTCGGAACGAACCACGATTGCATGAACTAAAAAAAGTACTTGAGACACGTTATCGCATCAACGTACATGTCTTTGCTCTAGATTTGGCAAAACATGGCGCAGCAGTCCGATTGACGACGATGATTGCCGAAGCTGGCCTCACTGTCGACTTTTTAATTAACAATGCCGGGTTTGGCACGTCCGGCGCGTTCGCCGACCTTGATGCTGAGACGGAAGCCGACGAGGTCCGATTGAACGTCAATACGTTGACCGAACTGACGAAAGCCTATTTGCCTGGCATGCTCGAACGTGACCACGGATATGTGTTGAACGTTGCATCTGTCGCTGCCTTCCAACCTGGTCCATATATGGCCGTCTATTACGCGACGAAAGCCTATGTCCTCTCATTCACTGAAGCGATTCATGCCGAGGTGAAAGGTAGTGGCGTGCATGTGAGTGTGTTATGCCCTGGCCCGACGGATACGAACTTCTTTAATCGTGCCGGGAGTGAATTGTCATTCTCGAAAATGCCATCTCATCTCGTCGCCTTCTTCGGATACAAAGGGGTGATGAATAACAAGCGTGTGGTCATCCCTGGACTCTCTAATCAGTTATTGGTCGGGGTCGCCAAATTGATGCCACGAGCTCTCAGTCTCGAAGTATTACGTCGCGTCCAAAAACCGGCTGATGGAACACCTGCTGAATCGACTACATGAAAAAGGAGCGACCGCATCGGGTCGCTCCTTTTATGGTTCAGAGTGTAAGCGAGAGACGTTCACAAGCCGGTGTAGAAATACACCTGCCGGAATCATAGTCATCAGCGCTGTAGCGATGACGACTCCCCACGCCATGACGGCATCGAGCGTCAGGTCTCCTGACGTGAGCTGGTCCATGATGCTCAGTTGTTCCACGGAAAGCACAATCATGAGTGCTGGCCACACGCTCGCCGCAAGGATGCTGATCATGGCAAAACGGGCTCTCGTGTAACGTTTTGCCAATAGAATCAGGTTTAACAAGATAAACAATAGTCCTACGAGTAGAAACATGCCGACTTCTGTGAGATTGATATATGCACCCATCCGTCGTTCACCTCACTCAAAATGATATGACTATTGTATGTTTACCCGAGCTGACGAAGGAATATGCGCTCGAACAAGGGACGGATTAAAAAGAGGAAAACGACATTCGATAACCCATGTGCCAAGTCAAACGGGACGCTGAGTAGAAGTAGCTTCCAAAAATCAGCTCCAATCACTTCGAAGAACGCTAGATTGGTCGTCCATCCATATATAAATCCGGACAAAAAACCAAACAGAAGAAAAAGGATGTTCGACTTCATCCATAACGGTCTAAAACTGCTGACGAGCGTTACGATAAGGAGCCAGCCTAAAAATTGATAGAAGACGAACGGTCCGATCCCGAGCAACAGACCTGACAAGATGGGTACGAAGAGTGCAAGGACCGCCGCAGCATTCAATCCAATACATAGTGCCGTCAGCATCAAAATGGCTGTCGTCGGTTGTACGTTCGGAATCGTCATGAAAAGCCAGCGACCGATGACTGCGAGTGCCAAGAGCTGCACGAGCGGTTGAACCGGGAGATCGGATTTCTCAAATCGATACAGGACCAGGATGGCAATCAGAATGGCGAGGACGTATGTGACCATAGCGTACTCCGTTCTTGAAAGAGTGACCGTTCTCCTTGAAAGACCACGCGACCACTCGCAAGGTAAATCACGTCCGTCGCTTGGTCGACTAACGCCAAATCATGTGTCGCACAAAGCACACGTGCTGATTCGGACTTTTTCAAGAGCGCTTCAAGGAACGCCGTACGTTCCCCATTCGTTAAATCCACCGTCGGTTCATCGAGCAAAAGGACGCTTGCCGAGTCGTTCAGGACGGCTTGTAGTTGAGCGATCCTCCGGTTCGATTCTTGCGGAAACGGACCGTATTCCGTTTCGGCAGGAAGATAAGCAGCTCGCTCCCCCCGCTTCACCCGTCCACGAAGAGGGCGTCTGCTCCTTGCTAAAAGTTCGAGCAACGTCGATTTTCCACTTCCGTTCGTCCCAATACAGACGGTGAGGCCAGGTTCATTCATTTGGACCGTCACTTCTTCAATGGCATAAGTCGCCTGAAGCGGATGACGATAGGATACATCGGTCGCTTCAATTCTTGGTATCGTCTCCGATTGTCGGAAAGTGATTTTCATGTCTTCAGACGATTCTTGCGCCCGTTCCGTATAACCAATCCGAACACCGAGACCGGAAGTACGACGAAGTAGCATCTCTAGATGTTCTCTACGGAATTGATCGAGGTGGCGGAACGGTTCGATAAGTACAATTGCTTCGGGCTGATCTAATAGAGCATAAGCGACTTGTACAATCTGTTGCTCACCGCTTGAACAGGCGTCAAACGCTTTTGGATACAGGGCATCAATTTGTAAGAGTGAGGCGAGTTCCGCCCCCCGAAGCGAATCAACACGGGATAATAAATGACCAACTTTTCCTGAGAATGGTTGATTCATTCTGATGACTCGAGGACGATACCGCTCGATATATGCCTCGAGCGACCCGTCAACGGTAGAAAGCCATTGCATCACGAACACCTCCTTTTGTGACGTATGGATAGATGAGCCATGGGATGATGGTCCACTCGAGTGATACGTAGCCAATCAAGCCAATCATAAAGAGTTGGAGAACATCCTCAAATCGGAAGCGACGCATCGGCTCGACCGCAAATCGTGGCTCATGCCTTTGGCTATTAATGCCAATCTCGATTGCTTCTTGCCACGCTTTTTTAGGGTGACTTCTGAGCGACTGACGTACCGCTCGCTCCATCGAAGGAATAAGTGCCCACGCCCCATACAAGAGGGAAGTTGAACGGGGCCATTTATAGAGAAGTGGGAGCAAGCGTTCCAATCGAACAATCCGAGAAATCCACAGCATGCCAAGTAAGAAAGTAGCCAACTTCAATAGCTGACGCCATATGTAAGTGAGCGATAACTCCCATCCGAACAATGCAGGGAAGACCGAGACGACAGCAAACGCAATCAATACGATGAGCATCGTCCATGGAAACCGACGTTCAAGCATGAGCAAAAGGACAAGGCCGATGACAAATACTGTGACATCATGGATATACGTCAAAATGAATAGATGACTAAATAGAAAGAAAAGGAGCGTGACAGGATGTCGCCGCTCCCAATCTGCCTCATTCGAAGAAAGCAATCGCATCTTCTTCAAACCGCCACTGAATGACATCCGTCGATTCTACTTCTTTAGCACCGGCCCCTTCATCTCCGGGCGCGCCATTAAAAGCAAATACCCAGCCTGACGATTGTCCTTCTGATTTTTCTTCGATGCCTTCGATTGCCGTCACGTACGACATGTCTCCGCTTCCTGTCACTTCGAGGTCAAGCCCTGTCGCTTTCAATGCGTCGAGCACGGTCGCATCCTCTTCCAAACAGACGCTCTTCTCTTGATAGAGCGTCTCTTCCGTCGCCGCATTGTATACGGAAATGGTCGGACTTACATCGCACGCCTCTTGTTGGGCTTCTTCTCCGCCACATCCGACAAGAAGTGCGGTCGTTAATAGGGAAATACTCAAATACGGTTTGATCATTCTGTCAAATCCTCTCGTTGATGTATCGAATAATTATATAGTATCGCAAAACGTTCGCCTGAACTTCGTCCTTCCCGTGTCAGTCCGACGAGTTGGATGCTGTTTGCGAGGACTGGTTCGCGCTGGAGCCAGAACTTGACCAGTTCATTGTCCCGATTAATCATGAGCATCGATTCGTTTTCGAACGTGTACATGTCATACAGCCCATCATAGGAAAGTTGTAACACTGGGGCAGAAACGACGTCAGTATACTCATCCCATGAAGGACCTCGTAACGTCGACAGCATGTGGTCGAATTCGACAAGCTTTTCAAAAAAGGCCTGTCCAGATTCTTTACGCAGTTCATCGACTTGTTCATACGAAAGTTGTCCTGAGCCATATGTCACACGGATCTGTTGGAAGGATTCGGCTCGCTCCACCATGAGTAAATACTCAATGGATTGAACGTTCCCTTCCCGGTCGATCTGTAATTTCCCGCGATCTAATTTAATCGATTCACTATTGATTCGTTGTAACAATTTTTCGGTCATGTCATCAAACGATTCATCCGTGACCGAGACGGCACCGATTTGTTGCGACTCGGAACGAAAGCCGGACTGGTCGAACAACGGGACAAAAAGCAAGACGAGAAAAAAGAAGAACCCTAACAGTGCTCCATACCATTTATACCGGCTGTTCTGTTTCGGAAAGAACAAAAATGACAACAGAAAGCCAATCGGAATGTGAAACCCGCCGATAGGAAAAGACACGATTCCAAGTAGGGAATAAAATAAGAACTTTGGAAAGAAGTTCGCTTCCGGCTCTTTCAATTGATTTAATCGAATCCCTAATAGAACGCTAATCACTAAAAAGGCTGCCCATACATAGAGTTGAATGGTCACATCAATCCCCCACTGTATATTCTAAAAAGTCCGTCGCAACGAGACTCGATGGAAAATCCGACACGACTTCTTGAACAAATTCTTCCTCTCGCCCGACATAGCGCGCTGAGATGTGTGTCACAATCAGCTTGCCGACGGCACACGCATTCGCTAGCGCGGTCGCTTCACGTGTCGTCGAGTGACCATACTTCCGAGCGAGCGCTTGTTCCGCCTCCATAAACGTTGCCTCGTGAACGAGGAGGTCCGCTCCATCCGCCAACTTCCGCGCGTTCTCACAAGGGATTGTATCTCCTAAAATCGCTACGATTTTTCCCGGAATCGGTTCAGTGACGTATTCTTTAGAGTCATACCATTTTCCTTCAAATTCAAATCGGTCTGATTCTTTGATGGTTCGATAAATCGGTCCACTTGGAATACCGAGTTCTCTTACAAGATTGACGCGTAGCATGCCCGGTTTTTCTGGACCATCGATTCGGAAACCGAATGAAGGGAACCGATGCTCTAATTTTCGCACAGTGACGAGATGGTCGTCTTGTATGAATGTGTCCCCGTCCGAGTACTCGATCACGGTCAGCTCGTATCCTAGATGTGAGCCTGTGACACGCAAAGTAGCTTCAAGCCATTTTTTCAATCCTTTTGGCCCATAGACGGTCAAGGGGGCGGTTCCATCGAGTGCCGAACGAGTCGATAAGAATCCGGGCAATCCGAAGACATGGTCACCATGAAGATGCGTCACCCATACCGCTGTCACTTTTCTCGGTTTGATTTTCGTATAGAGCATTTGGTGTTGCGTGCCCTCGCCACAATCAATCAGCCAGGTCACGTTCGATAAATCGAGAGCTAGCCCCGATACGTTGCGCTGTTTCGAAGGCATCCCCGACCCAGTTCCTAAAAACTGTAACTTCATAAATATTTAATTCCTTTCTTCAAGCCGTTCCATGCTATACTTGACGTAATCGCTGAAAAGGATGTGATTTGTGATGACCAAGGCAGAACAACCCGAATCGATTTATGAGACGATTCGAGAACGCGCAGCTTTGATGAATCGCTTGCACCAACAGGAACAAGGCACCTCTATCCGCATTCACGACATAGCGATCGAACTTCATTGCACAGACGAGTTGATTTTAGAATCACTGGAGTTCGCAGCATAACGAGTACGAACACATACGAAGAGCCGACGAATGGTCGGCTCTTTTTTATTGCTTAGGTGATGCGACTTCTTCGACGATCGTCACGACATACTCGACGAGTTTGTATAACTCTTCAAGTGGCATGCGTTCGTTCGTCGTATGAATCTCTTCATAGCCGACCGCCAAGTTGACTGTCGGGATTCCTCCACCGGCGATGACGTTCGCATCCGAACCGCCTCCTGAGTGTAAGATTCGAGTCGGACGTCCGATTGTCTGAGCCGCACGTTTCGCCACCTCAACGACTTCGTCCCCTTCCTCAAACTTGAATCCAGGATACATGATGTCGATGTCCACTTCGGCACGACCACCGAACGACTCAGCGACCTCGATGTAGGCTTGTTTCATCGTTTCTGCCTGTTTCTCCATCTTCTCATGGATGAGCGAACGGGCCTCAGCAAGAACTTCGACATAGTCACACACGATGTTTGTCGCGCGACCCCCTTCGAAACGTCCGATGTTGGCTGTCGTCTCTTCATCGATACGACCGAGCGGCATCTTCGCGATGGCTTTCGCTGCGATTTGAATCGCCGAGATTCCTTTTTCCGGTGCGACACCAGCATGAGCCGTTTTTCCATAAATCTTCGCGTTCACTTTTGCTTGTGTCGGAGCGGCGACAATAATGTCTCCAACAGGTCCATCCGAATCAAGGGCAAAACCGAACTTCGCATCGATTTTCGATAAATCCAATACTTTCGCACCGACGAGACCTGATTCTTCCCCGACCGTGATCACGAACTGGATTTGACCGTGTGGAATTTGCTTTTCCTTCAATACTCGCACGAGTTCGATCATCGCCGTGAGGCCCGTCTTGTCGTCTGCCCCGAGAATCGTCGTACCATCCGTGACGACATATCCGTCTTTGATGCTCGTCTTGATTCCTTTACCTGGAGTGACCGTATCCATGTGAGCCGTAAAGTAAATCGGATCAACATTTTCTTTCGTTGCAGGCAACGTGATGATCAAGTTGTTACCAGAGTGTGCCGTCTTCGTTGATGCGTCGTCCTCATAGACGTCGCAGCCAAGCTCTGTGAATACAGCTTTCAAATGTTCACAGATGACCGCTTCTTCCTTCGTTTCTGAATCGATGCCGACCAATCCTAAAAATGTGTCGAGCACGCGTGTCTCGTTTACCATAAACAACATCCCTCCATCCAAACATTTCTTGACCATTATATCAAACTCCCCTGGATTGCACGAATCTTTTCCATTCTGTACAATGATGGCAAACACGTATATGGAGGCAGACCATGAAGAAAAAACAGAAAAGACGACAACGCATCATTCAAATCGGCGTCGTCGTCATCGTCTCAATCTTTTTAATCAGCACGTTTCTCTCGAGCATGACCATGTTCTTTTAAGAGCAAGATGTATCGCTCTTTCAAGATCAAGTAACTTTTTACATCAGATAAAATATTCAATAAGGATGAGCGTACCTCGAATTCCTCACGCGTCGTGGGGAGAGGTACGTTTTTTCGATAATGCTCAATCATCTCTTCAAGCTCCTGTAGAAAGACGGAGGCATCGGCCTGCTCGTTCACATGGTCCCCGACTCGACGTAAGAACGTCGCGACCGGTTTCGCTTCATTGACGACCATCGTGATTTCTCTGGCGTTATCCGCGACTCGTTTGAGAATATCATACTGCCGTTCACGCATCCGGAAGTATAGATAGTCCATGTCTTCATTCCGCTTTCCGATTGAGTTTCCCATACGGCGAAGGGCTAAATCTTTCCCCTCTTTCAGATAGTCCCGTGTCTTGATGAGCATCATCGAGTGGTTGTTATAGACGCCCGTCTCGACACATGCCGCCACGTCATAAAACAGTACTGCGAGCGAGCGGTCGATATTCTCTTTAATCCGTTCAATCTCACGGTCGAGCGTCGGCATGTACATGTTGACGACGAGCCCGACACCGACACCGATCGCAATGAGCAATAGCTCATTGATAAATAACTCCAGTGTAAACTGTGCCTCGGTGTAAAGATGGGTCAAGATGACGACACTCGTAATGAGCCCGTCTTGCAGTTTCAACTGTTGTACGAGTGGGATGAAGATGACAAAATAAAGTGTGAGTGTCACCGGTGAATAGCCGAGTAGCGTGAACATCGCCGCACCCATTCCGATGGCGAGAAGACTTGCCATGACTCGTTCATAGGAGGCGCGAATCGATTTTTTACGCGTCTCTTGAATACTTAAAATGGCGATAATGGCTGCAAATACAAAATAATCGAGATGAATTGTTTCGGAAATGAGCATCGCGATACCTGCTGCGACCGCGGTCTTTAACGTCCGCGTTCCAATTTTCATACTAATTTCCCCCTTCTCCATCAAATTGTTGACTAAATCAACTCGTTTGGCAATTCAAAAGTTTGGAAGTGATTTGATTGAAACGAAAGAAAAGACTTAAGGTTTGGCCGATGATTGCGACACTTAGTCTCGCCATCGCAGCCTTTTTATGGATTCAATCTTCCCGTGAAGACACCTATACCGTCGAAACGGTGACGAATGGCGACCGTGTCACGAGGTCGTTCGAATCTCTCGCAGAAGCAAAACGATACATGACGGCCGGTAAGAACCGGACGCTATTCTCCCCGTCTGGAGAAGTACTCGATTTTACAGGTACCGGAGTCGTCGTCACTCCGAGTGATGCTATCACAAACTTATATAAAGATGCATCATTTAAAACACGACAATCCTATGTCGCTGGCGGCACGAGACTTCAGCTACTTGAACGTGGAGAGGGTCACCTCAAAGTACGAATCTCCGGGGCAGATGTGTATGTCAAACCGGATCAAATGGCGTTATTCCCTGAAGCGGTTGTGAAGAGACGTGGATATTACGAGATTCGGGATGGTGACGTCTACCATACGGTGGAAGCGAACGCCAATCTCGCTGGTACATTCCTTGTAGGCCCGACCGAGAAACGCTCGGATGACCGTTTTTACACAGAACGTGTCCAAGACGTCTTTGATTCTCCTTATCAATTTGCATCGATTCGGACGTCGTCTCCATATTCGGCTGAAGAATTCGATCAATATTTAACGTCGATCGATTCACCGCTCGCTGGGGAAGGAAAGTCCTTTAAACGGGCAGAAGATACGTATAACATCAATGCCTTATTCCTGCTGGCGGTTGCCGGGCATGAGTCCCGATTTGGAACGTCCGATATCGCTCGAGACAAGCGGAACCTATTTGGGTTCCGCGCGACAGATGACGACCCGAGCGGGAATGCGACATCCTTTAAAACAATTGACGCCAGCGTACAAGCTGCTGCTGAATTGTTTGCGACTAAATATGTCACAGGGCCGTACGCTCGTGGCGATTATCCCGGGAACAAGCAGGAAGGCATCAATATCTTCTATGCATCCGATCCATACTGGGGCGAGAAAGTTGCTGGTACAATGTACACGATTGACCGTGAACTCGGTTTGAAGTACTTGAAAAAAATTCAATGAAAAGCAGCCCGGCTCATACGAGTCGGGCTGCTTGACGTCTGTATACGTTTCAGGACAAAGGAATGATTCAATATGAATCAACATCTTATTGAAGGATTTTCACATCACAAGACGAATAGTATAAATGAACGACCATTCATTTTTGAGGGGGAATTAAGATGAAAACGATTTGGATTACCGGGGGATCGTCCGGCATGGGGAAAGCGATGGCATTAAAATTTAAACAGGAAGGATGGAACGTCGCTATCAGCGGTCGAAACGAGGAACGACTACTAGAAGCGATGAACGATTTGAATTCAATCGATGCAGGTCAGGCGATGAGTGTGCAACATGACGTTCGTGACTATGAAGGATGCGCGAAAGCACTGGCTGACATCGTATCCGCTTATGGACCTGTTCACGCACTCGTCAACAATGCTGCCGGAAATTTTGTGTGTCCGACCCTTGATTTATCTCCTAATGGTTGGGCAAGTGTCATCGACATTGTCTTGAACGGGACATTCAACTGCACCCATGTTCTCGGGAAACATTGGGAAGCAGATGAAATCCGTGGCGGCTCCATCATCAACATGGTCGCTTCCTATGCGTGGCAGGCAGGTCCTGGTGTCGCACCGAGTGCGGCAGCGAAAGCAGGGGTCTTGAACTTGACGCGAACACTCGCGGTTGAATGGGGCTATCAATTCGGCGCACGGGTCAATGCCATCAGTCCTGGACCGATTGAACGGACAGGCGGCGCTGAAAAGCTCGTCTCCCACGTAAAAGAAGTAGAGCGTATTCGCCGTAACGTCCCACTTGGACGTTTTGGGACACCGGAAGAGATCGCGGACCTCGCTTACTGGATGGCATCAGACGACATGCGCTATTTAAACGGGGATTGCATCTCTCTTGACGGTGGTCATTGGTTGAACAAGCATCCATTCTAATCAAAAGGACGACCGAATATACTCGGTCGTCCTTTTATATGTCCACCCCATCCCATTCTTCATGAAACTGTTCTAGGAACTGCTGCATGAAAGCATGACGTGACATCGCTAGTTGTTTTGCTTTTGCGGTATGCATCATCGACGCCAGCTTCAACAGCTTGTCATGAAAATGTTGAATGGCACTCTCTTCCGACAAATCAAGCGGAGTTTTGCGAGAACCCGCGAACTGGAACGTTCGCGCAATCCCGATGGCCCCCATCGCATCAAGACGGTCGGCGTCTTGCAAGATTTCGCTTTCCCGGGTCGTTGGGGTCTTGCCTTTTGAGAAGGAGACCTCATCAATCACCGCCATCACCAAGTCCACTTGCTCTTCAGTGATGTCAATTGAGGACAGATGCTGTTTGACGAGACCGTTCGGACGACCGAGCTTATGATCTTCCACGTCGTGTAAATATGCCGAGAGGAGGAGAACCGTCCGATTGACCGGTTCATCCTCCATTAAACGTTCCACTAGTCGGACGACACGCGTAATGTGGGCGACGTCATGACCCGACGCGTCATCTGCATGAATCGTTCCGATGAACTCTCGCGTCGCTTGAATCACGTCCATGCTTAAATCTCGATCGTCGTATTCGGTTCAATCAAGAGACCTCGACGGTGCAATTGGTCACAAAACGCCTGAGCATCTTGTTTAATCGGCGGGAACGTATCAAAGTGGATTGGAACGACACGTTTCGCTTGAAGCCACTGCGCCGCATCTAAAGCGTCTGTTGGCCCCATCGTGAAGTTGTCTCCGATTGGAAGGAACGCGACATCGATTTCAAACCGTTCACCGTACATCTTCATATCGGAGAAGAGACTCGTGTCTCCAGCGTGGTAGACCGTCAGTTCGTTCGTCTCGATGATGAATCCGGCAGGCATCCCCATATAGACCGGTGTGTCTCCCATGTCAAAGCTCGAACTGTGGAACGCTTGCGTCATCGTGACGCGTCCGAACGGAAAGGCATGACCTCCCCCGATATTCATCCCATGGACGGAGAATCCTTTTTTCTCGTAATACGTCGCGAGCTCATGCGTCGCAACAATCGTCGCGCCAGATGCTTTCGCAATCAATTCGACATCCTCAATGTGATCGAAATGAGCATGTGTGAGCAACAAATAGTCTGGGCGTAGCGTGGATGGATCCACGTCTGTATGCGGGTTGCTCGTCAAAAACGGATCAATCAACACATTTACACCATCAATTTCAAACCCTACCGTCGCATGTCCGTAGTACGTGATGTTCATTTGCTTTCATCCTTCCCATGTGAAATCAGATTACAACACTTTCTCCAAGAAACGTTTCGCTCGGTCTGTTTGCGGGTTTAATAACAGGTCAGCCGGCTTACCTTCTTCCATCAGGATGCCTTCGTCGAGGAAGAGGACACGGTCTGCCACTTCACGGGCAAAGCCCATCTCGTGTGTGACGACGACCATCGTCATTCCCGTTTCGGCCAATCCTTTCATAACATCAAGTACTTCATTGACCATCTCCGGGTCAAGTGCAGATGTCGGTTCATCGAATAACATGACGTTCGGTTCCATCGCCAAGGCACGCGCGATGGCGACACGCTGTTTTTGTCCACCCGAGAGTTGGCTCGGATAGGCATCGATTTTTTCAGAAAGGCCGACACGTTCCAGTAATTTCTTCGCACGTTCCAGCGCTTCCGCCTTGCTGACTTTTAAGACGTTGATTGGTGCATACGTCAAATTGTCCAATACGCTCATATGAGGGAACAAGTTGAACTGTTGGAATACCATTCCGATGTTTTGACGCGCCTTCGCGACGTTCGCCCCTTTTTTCGTGAGCTCGAATCCGTCGACACTGACCGTACCGCTCGTTGGAATCTCAAGCATGTTTAAACAGCGTAGAAATGTCGATTTACCAGACCCGGACGGTCCGATGACAGCAACCACTTCACCACGCTCGATCGTCGTCGTGATTCCTTTTAGCACTTCTAAGTCACCAAATTGTTTGTGTAGGTCTTTTACTTCGATCATCTTCCATCACTCTTTCTTAACCGTTTTTCTAGACGTTGTCCAAGATACGTCAAGATCATCACTATCGTAAAGTATATCACACCGGCGAATAGAAGCGGTTCGAAGTAGATTGCCTTCTGCCCACCGACGATTTGCGCACGACGCATGATATCAAGCACCCCGACCGTCGAGACGAGGGCAGACTCTTTCGTTAACGTGATCATCTCGTTCACAAGAGCAGGCAAGATGTTCTTGAACGCCTGTGGCAAGATGATGGAACGTAACTGTTTGACATACGGGACGCCAAGAGCATCCGAAGCCTCCCACTGTCCTTTATCTACTGCTTGGATACCCGCTCGAATAATCTCTGAAATATACGCCCCCGAGTTGAGCGAGAAGGCGATGACCGCTGACTGGTACGGTGTCGTGATATATCCCGTCAGTTGCGGCAATCCGAAGTGGATGATGGCGAGTTGCAAAATGAGTGGCGTCCCACGGAACACCGCCGTATAAGCATGCCCGATAAAGTTAATCAGACGATTCGGGACAATTTTTAATGTAGCGACAACAATCCCAAGTGAGATTCCGATCAATGCCGAGACGATGACAACTTGGAACATGACTGGAATCCCTTCAAGTATGTACGGGATCGAATCATAAATCCGGCTAAAATCCATAGTAAGTTCCTCCTAAAAAAGGCTGACCGATTCATCTTCAGTCAGCCTCGTACGATTCATTATTCGGCTGGTGCAGCCTCTTCTTCAAACCATTTCTGTGCTAACTCTTCGATTTCTCCACTGTCGATCATCTTTTTCAACTCTTCGTTGAATTGATCGCGGAGTTCATCATCTTTACGGAAGGCAGCAGCAGAACCCGCTTCTTCTTCGTCCACGATCTCAAATGTCGTCAATTCACTGTCTTGCTCGAGGTATTTTTTCGCGACCGTATCTTCGATGACCATCGCGTCAATACGTCCTGTCTTAATTTCTTGAATGATCTCAGGAATCTTGTTCAACGAGACGATTTCAGCATCTGCGATTTGATCCTTTGCGATTCCTTCTTGAATCGAACCGAGTTGGACACCAATCTTTTTGCCTTTCAAATCTTCAAGTGATTGAAGTGAATCATCTTTTGACAAGATCAAGTTCACTGCTGTGAAATAAATATCTGAGAAATCGGCATTTTCTTTACGCTCTTCTGTCGGAGTCATCCCCGCCATGACGAAGTCGACTCGACCTGCATTGAGGGCCCCAAGTAAGCTTCCGAAATCCATATCTTCAATTTTCAATTCATATCCCATGTTCTCTGCCACTTTTTTGGCGATATCGATATCAAATCCGACAATCTCGTCGCCATTCGCTGTATCGACGAACTCATATGGGAAGTAATCGGCACTCGTACCCATGACGATGACTTTGTCATCCTCACCATCGGTCGATGTCGATCCTCCTTCGTTCACGTCTGCCCCACATGCGACTGAGAACGCGGCCAGTCCTGCTAAACATAATGCTAGAAAACCTTTTTTCATCTTCATCTCCCTTTCGTAGTTGAATGATAATTATCAGAACTTTAACAAAATTATGACATATGTGTGAACGTAGCTCAACTGTTCTATGACACATCAGTTGTCCGACTTGTGTCTTCAACCACTATATACACATAATTATTACTTGTAAAGTATATTCATGCAATTCATACAAAAAAAGAAGGTCACATTCGCTCGAAAGCGAAATATGTGACCGTTCCATTGTCGCGCGACCCGTACGGTTGCACCTGTTTGACAGAAGTCATGGGGATAGCACTGTATACATGCGGGTAACGTTCTCCATCCTCATCCAGCTCATAATGTAACAGCTGTCCGAGACGATTGACGTGCAACGAAACGAGCACGACCGCTTCTCCCGGATACGATTTTTTGACGACTTTTCCAATCTGTTGCGGCGTACAACATTTAATCGTCCCTTCCGATTGAAGTGACGGTTCATTGATTTCACCGCGTGACAGGGCAATCATATATTCTGCCTCCGTCATGATTTTGATGACTGGTTCCATATACCCTGCCCCTTTTCACAAAAGCGCAAAGGCAGTGCCTTTGCGCCGATGCTTGATTATGCGAAGTAGATGTCGAACAATGTTTGCAACTGGTCAACGAGTTCTTCAGCAGTCGATGACTCGATTTCACTACGCTCTACCATCGTCACGATGTTGCCATCCTCAAGAAGCGCGATTGATGGTGAAGACGGTGCATATCCTTCAAAATACTCACGTGCACGATCTGTCGCTTCACGGTCTTGACCAGCAAACACGGTCACGAAATGATCAGGCTTCACACCTTCCATTTTGTTCACATATGCAGCAGCTGGACGCGCAATCCCGCCTGCACACCCACAAACCGAGTTGACGAGGACGAGTGTCTTCCCTTCTTTTTTCAGCGCACCGTCTACTTCTTCCGGTGTCGTGAGCTCTGTGTATCCTGCAGCACGTACTTCGTTACGCGCTTGTTCGACTACATCTTGAAAATATAATTGAAAATCCATGTTGTTTCCCCTTTCGACATTTCGTCTGTACACCCTTATTTTACGTCTTGTTCTACCTCGAGGACAAGTCTATCGCTCAATTCCCGTTCTAAGAACGGATCTGCCTGTAACATTTGTTTAAAGGCGAGGTAACGTGTCTTCGTCTCAGCAGTCGCCTGGCGGTTCGTCAAGTAGGCACGAATCATGATATTTTTCGGGGTGTGCTCGAGGTCGATGAATTCGAGCAGCTGGGCATCATACCCGACAAGACCGAGCAGTTCAGCCCGAATCGAATCGGTCGCGAGTGAGGCGAACCGTTCTTTGATCAATCCGTGCTGAAGCATCACGTCTAGATTCGGTGCTTGAATTTGACGATTCAATTCCTTTTGACAACACGGGACGCTTAAGATGACTTTCGCGCCCCAACGGACAGCACGTGCCAATGCCATATCGGTCGCCACGTCACATGCATGAAGGGTCACGACCATGTCAACAGCTGTTTCCCCTTCATATTCATTAATGTCTCCGACTAAGAATTCGAGTCGTTCATATCCAAGATCTTTCGCAATCGATGCACACTCTTCGATGACCTCTTTCTTCAAATCGAGTCCTGTGATATGCACGTCATATCCTTTCATCTCATGAAGGAAATGATAGAGCGCAAACGTCAAATACGACTTCCCTGAACCGAAATCCAAGATTCGGACGGTACGGTCTGTCGGCAAGTGTTTAAGCGAGTCCTCAATGAACTCAAGGAAGCGGTTGATTTGTTTAAACTTGTCATACTTTTGACGCTTCACTTTCCCGTCCGCTGACTGAATGCCGAGTCGAATGAGAAACGGAACTGGCTCGTCAAGCGGGAGCACATATTGTTTTTCACGATTGTGACTCAGTTGAACTTCTTTTTGAGCCGTCTGCTTTTCTTTCAATGTCACTTTGAACTTTTTCGATAATTGGAACTGGAGGTCGGAATCTTTTAACTGAAACTGTCCTTGTCGGAACGTTTCGAGAAGCTCATTCACTTCCGTGACAGCCTCATCTGGTGTCAAGTTTTTATGGTTCATCACCCGCTCATACTGATACTCGAACTGGATATGATACGCATTTCGTAACATGACCGGTTTCAATTTGACCCGTCTGAGATCGCTAGATTTTTGACGGGGTTGACTGATGGTCGCCGACACGAGATGATTTGATTGTAAGACGTCTGCGAGACGTTCTTGTAACGCTTTATATTCCAATGGATTCAATCCTTTTTTAGAAATTTTGAAACATATCGTTTCACCTATCCGTACATACTATTACACGAAGACGACGTTACGTCAAAGGAGGATACACATATGTTTAAAAAGATTTTATCATCAATCGGAATCGGTGCCGCAAAAGTCGACACACGCTTGAATGAAAGCCACTGTACACCGGGTGGAGAACTCACTGGAGTCGTCCATATCGAAGGTGGTTCGGTCGAACAATCCGTCGATAGCATCTATCTCTTCTTCAACACGTTGTATAAACATGAGGTGAACGATAAATCGACATACTCGACGTTCACGATCGAAAAAATTTTATTGAATGAAGCACCGTTTATGATTGGTCCTGGAGAAGTGAAAGAGATCCCGTTCACAGTCAACGTCCCGTTCAATACGCCACTCTCTGTGAGTCAATCGAAATCATGGATTGAGACCGGACTCGACATCGCCCAAGCCGTCGATCCGAAAGATGAGGATGCGATCACCGTACAACCGAATGCGGCTCAACAAGTCATTTTAGATGCGATGGACGAGCTCGGATTCCGTTTGAAGAAAGCCGACACGGAAATGCTTCCGGCACGCCATCGTTCTGGGCGCCTCCCGATTGCACAAGAACTCGAGTATTCAGCGAACGGTTCACGCTTCGGTCGACAATTGGACGAAGTAGAGGTCGTCATCTTACAAGAAGAGGGTTCGATTGAACTTCTCATTCAAGTCGACCGCAGTGTCCACGACCTCGGAAGCCTTTTCGCCGATTTGACGGGTTCAGACGAATCAACGCACCGTGTGCGATATGACGTCGCACGTTTATCAGTTGCCGAAGTCCGTCGCGACATCGAATCGATGATTGAACAATCGATTTGAGGAACTCACTGACACGCCATTTCTATGAATGGCGTGTTTTTCTGAGGTATTGAATTTGATAATCCATTATTTTACAATCAACATATGGAATCAACCCTTTTCTGGAGGTGACTACATCTTGTTTGCTTTAATAATGATTGGGAGTTTCGGTCTTGCAACGCTTGCCTTACCGATTCTAGAGACTAGTCTTTCTGATTCACTCGCTTTCTTCACGCTTGGTGGGCTCGAAGTGCTGATTGGTTCGATTGCCATGTGTCTCATGCGCAATCCGTCGACAAACGCCTTATCCTTCATGAAGTTCATGCCCTATCTTGTACTATTGATTCATTTCCCTGCCTCACTCCTTTTGCTTTGGATTTCTTCGGTCAGACATGATGGGGTCTCTGCATTTTCATTAAACTATGTCTTTATATACTGGATCTTCCTCCTGTTCGTCGTAGTCAGCAGATTGATGTATCTTGCCTATCAACGACGATTTCAGAAGGCGCTTGATTAGAAAGGATGATTCAACGTTGCATTTACTTCAGTTACTCCAAGACCGAGCAATCCCGCTTACACTATTCGCGACGCTCGGCCTATTCAGTCTCGTGTTTGCATTTTCACTCTATAAATCCAAACAACGACTCTCCAAAGGACTCGTCACAATAGGCATGTCCTTGTCGTTCCTTCTCCTACTGATCTCAGCCGCAAGCTTCGTCTTCACGGTATTCCTTGGCTATAACTCATGAAAAATGGAGGCGCCCCACTGGGAGCGTCTCCATTTTTTAATCAATATACGGTATATGTGTTCGGGTCGATTGACTCGAGCGATTGTTTGATTGCTTGCAAGAACTGACCTGCGACGAGACCGTCGAGGACACGGTGGTCGACCGACATACAAAGGTTGACCATATCGCGTGCCGCAAACATTCCATTCATCCATACCGGACGCTTCACGATCGACTCGACTGATAGAATTGCCGCTTGTGGGTAGTTCAAAATCGGTGCCGATTGGATCGAACCAAATGCACCTGTGTTGTTGATGGTGAACGTCCCACCACGCATCTCTTCTGCCTTCAAACGGTTCTCACGCGCTCGCGTTGCAACGTCTTGAAGGGCCACGGCGAGACCTTTGATGTTCTTCTCATCCGCTTGGCGAATGACCGGTACGTAAAGGGCGTCGTTTGCCGCGACGGCTACCGAGAGATGGATGTCTTGGTGAACTTTGATGTGATCTCCTGCCCATTCCGAGTTCATCATCGGATACTTCTTCAATGCTTCGATGGCAGCCTTCATGAAGAACGGCATGAACGTCAATTTGACGCCTTCCCGTTTCATGAACTCGTCTTTCAATTTCGCACGGGCTTCAACGAGGTTCGTCACATCCACTTCAATCATGAGCCATGCGTGTGGCGCCTCATGCTTCGAGCGGACCATATTGTTCGCAATCGCTTGACGTACCCCGGCTGTCGGAATCGATTCATAACGTCCAGATGACGTCGAGGATGATGCGACCGGTTGTGACGGTTCAACGACAGGACGTGGCGCTTCAGTCGGAACGTCCATCTTTGTTTGTACCATCGTCTCTTGGACAGGTGCTTGTGTCGCTTTCTCAGAAGTCGATGCCGGACGTCCTTCTGATAAGTAACGAAGAATATCTTTCCGCGTGATCCGACCGCCTAGACCGCTTCCGCTCAGTTCATTCAAATCGATATCATTCTCGTTGGCGAGTCGGATGACAGCAGGTGAGTATCGACCGTTTCCACTTTGTTTTTTCGGAGTAGTGGCGACCGCTTGCTTAGAGACGGGTTCTGCAGGTGTCGTTTCTGCAATCGGTTCGGTCTTCGTCTCAACTACGGCTTCCTCCGCACTTTCAACTTCCATCGTCAATACCGGTGTCCCGACGCTGACGGTCTCCCCTTCTGGAATGAGAAACTCTTTGACGACTCCCGCGCTAGTCGCCGGAATCTCGGCCGTCACTTTATCCGTCATGACTTCCGCGAGTGGTTCATACTCTTCCACACGGTCGCCCGGTTTGACGAGATAGGTCGTGATCGTGCCTTCTGTCACACTCTCCCCAAGTTGGGGCATGGTAATCGTTTGTTCCATAGAGATGCCTCCTTAAAACGCCGCGAGCTGACGCGCGCGCTCGGCAATTTTTTCTGGGGATACGATAAAGAATTTTTCCATCGGTGGTGCATACGGCATTGCCGGCACATCGGGGCCAGCCAAACGCTCAATCGGCGCATCGAGTTCGAAGAGCGCCTTCTCCGCGATAATCGCCGCCACTTCTCCGATGATGCTTCCTTCTTTGTTGTCCTCTGTCACGAGTAGCACTTTACCTGTCTTCTTGACCGATTCGATGATCGCTTCTTGGTCGAGCGGGTAGACGGTACGAAGATCGAGGATGTGCGTGCTGATCCCTTCTTCTTCGAGCGTTTTCGCAGCCTCTTGTGCCATATGCACGCAAAGACCGTACGTGATGATCGTGATATCGTCACCTTCCCGTTTAACCGCAGCCTTACCGATTTCAACCGTATATTCGTCCGTCGGCAAGTCTGCCTTCAAAAGACGATAGGCGCGCTTATGTTCAAAGAAAAGAACAGGGTCGTTCGAACGGATTGCTGCTTTCAACAACCCCTTCGCATCGACTGGGTCTGATGGAATGACGACTTTCAGACCTGGCGTCGAACTGAACATCGCCTCGACCGATTGCGAGTGATAGAGTGCCCCGTGAATGCCCCCACCGAAAGGAGCTCGGATGACCATCGGACACGTCCAATCGTTGTTTGAACGGTACCGAATTTTTGCCGCTTCTGAAACGATTTGGTTCACTGCTGGCATGATAAAGTCTGCGAATTGCATTTCTGCGATCGGTCGCATGCCGTACATGGCAGCTCCGACCCCGACTCCGGCAATCGCACTCTCAGCGAGCGGTGCGTCGATGACACGATCCTCTCCATACTTTTCAATCAATCCTTGAGTGGCTCGGAATACACCACCACGAACGCCGACGTCTTCCCCGACGACGAAGACGTTTTCGTCGCGCTCCATTTCTTCATGAATCGCTTCATTGATCGCTTCGATAAACGTTTTCATCATTTTTCCTCCTCATAGACGTAATCTAGTGCAGATTCAGGCGATGCATACGGTGCTTTGTCCGCATATGTCGTCGCTTCATTCACTTCAGCATCGATTTGTGCATCGATTTCAGCAAGTGTCTCCGCCGTTGCGATTCCGTCGTTCACAAGTCGTTGACGGAACAATTGAATACCATCCCGCTCTTTTAACCCAGCCAATTCTTCAGCTGAACGGTACGCTTTGTCATCGTCATCCGATGAGTGTGGCACGAGACGTTCAACTTCTGCTTCGATTAATGTCGGTCCTTCTCCGCGAAGTGCACGTTCACGCGCTTCCTTCACGACCGCATAGACGGCGATCGGGTCTGTCCCGTCGACTGTCACACCTGGCATGCCGTAACCTTTTGCACGGTCTGATACGCGCTCACATGCCAACTGTTTCGTAAGCGGAACCGAAATCGCATACTTGTTATTCTCACAGAACAAGATGACCGGCAACTTGTGGACACCTGCAAAGTTTGCGCCTTCATGGAAGTCTCCTTGGTTCGAAGACCCTTCTCCGAACGAAACGAACGTGACGAGTTCTTCTTTTTTCATCTTCGCCGCAAGTGCGATCCCGACTGCATGAGGGACTTGTGTCGTGACCGGAGACGAACCCGTTACGATGCGATGCTCTTTCGAACCGAAGTGACCAGGCATCTGACGACCACCTGAGTTTGGATCTTCCGCTTTCGCGAATGCCGATAACATTAAATCTCTTGATGTTTGACCGAAGTGAAGGACGACCGCCACATCACGATAGTAAGGCAAGACGTAGTCGATTCCTTTCTCGAGTGCGAACGCCGCACCGACTTGCGCCGCTTCTTGTCCTTGACATGAGACGACGAATGGGATTTTTCCGGCGCGGTTCAACTTCCACATCCGTTCATCGATTTTGCGAGCACGTACCATCGTTTCGTACATCGCCAATAAATCTTGTTTCGTTAAACCAAGCTCTTCATATGAGTTTACAGTCATCTGTTCCATCCTTGTTCCTCCTTAGGCGTGAATCGGTAATCCATCGACGGCAAGAGCCGCTTCTTGGAAGGCTTCGCTCAGTGCAGGATGCGGGTGCACAAGTTGTCCCATCTCCCAAGCCGTCGCGTTCAAGACGAGCGCGAGTCCACCTTCTGTGATGAGTTCGGTCGCTTTCGGTCCTACGATATGAACACCGAGAAGGTCGTCTGTTTCTTTGTCCGAAACGAGTTTGACGAATCCGTCGGCTTGTCCTTCAATCCGCGCTTTCCCGAGTCCGTTGAATCGATACGTCCCCGTCTTCACATGATGTCCGGCATCTTTTGCCGCTTCTTCTGTCAAGCCGACCGAAGCGACTTCAGGGACACTGTATACACAGCGTGGAATGAGCGCGTAATCAAGCGGTGTCGGCTCAAGACCAAGAATCGTCTCGACCGCTTTCACACCTTCTGCCGACGCGACGTGGGCGAGTTGTAACTTCCCGATGCAATCCCCGATTGCGAAGATATGACGTTCTTTCGTCCGATACTGACTATCGACTTGAATGATGCCGTTCTCTACGACGATAGAAGTGTTTTGAAGTCCTAAGTCTTCCGTGTTGGCAACTCGGCCAACCGAGACGAGGACACAGTCTACTTGTAACATCTCTTCCCCGACAGCAATCTCCACTGCATTTTCGTGAATCAATGTTCGTTCAGCGTCGACCGTCACGCTCTTCTTCACACGGACGCCACGCTTCTTCAATAGACGCTCCACTTCACGGGAGACTGCCTTGTCCTCGAGTGGGAGTAATCGATCTCCTACTTCGATCAACGTCACGTTCACATCTAAATCGACGAGCATGGACGCCCATTCCACTCCGATGACCCCGCCACCGACAATCGCAATCGATTCAGGAAGCGTTTCAAAATTGAGGAGGTCGTCTGAATTCAAAATCCGCTTGTGATCGAACGGCAATCCAGGAAGTTCACGAGGAATCGACCCTGTCGCGATAATCAATTGATTCGGCAAGATCAGTTCTGATTCACCGCTTTCATCTTCAACGGATACAGTCCCTGGTTGAGGTGAGAAGATGCTTGGTCCAAGGATCGAGGCTTTTCCGCGAAACACTTCGATTTTCCCTTGTTTCATCAAATGCTCGATTCCCTTTTCAAGACCAGCCACAAGATCACGTTTATACGTTTGAGCGCGTTCCATATTGAACGTCACATCTCCCGTCTCCACGCCATACGTCGCACTTTGCTTCGCCGTTTGATAGACATGTGCAGCTTTTAAAAGTGCCTTCGTCGGGATGCAACCTCTATGTAAACAGGTGCCGCCTAACTTTCTCGCCTCGACGATTGCGACAGATTTCCCTGCCTGGGCCGCCTTGATTGCAGCCACATATCCTCCTGGTCCTCCACCGATGACGACAACATCAAATTCTCGTGCCATGTGTATCCCCCTCATAAACTCGTGCGGTCTCTTCCTTCTCGATGACGCGAAGTGCACCTTCAGCCAACGCTTTAAGCTCATCTTCACCCGGATATACGTGTACCGGCGCGAGATAAGTGACACGCTCCTTGATTTTTTCAGTCAGCCACTCGGAATATGCAATCCCGCCCGTCAGTAAGATGGCATCCACACGACCGCATAATGTCGCGCCGTGTTTTGAAATCTCTTGAGCGACACGATAAGCCATCGTCTCATACAACAGTCTCGCCTCATCATCACCTGATTCCACCCGCTGCTCAATCTCAATGGCATCGAACGTACCGAGATGAGCAAATAGGCCGCCCTGACCGACAATTTTCTTTTTCATTTCCGATTCTTTATACCTGGTACTATAACATAGTTCTACTACCTGTCCAACAGGAATCGAACCTGCCCGCTCCGGCGCGAGCGGTCCATCTCCGTCGAGACCATTATTCACGTCGATGACTCGACCTGCCGCATGGGCACCGACTGTGATTCCCCCACCAAGATGCGCAACGATAAGATTCATTTCATTGTAATCGCTTCCATTTTCAGCCGCGAATCGTTTCGCGACAGCCTTTTGATTGAGGGCATGGAAAATGCTACGACGATTGATTTCTGGCATGCCGGTCTTTCGGGCCAACTCGTCCATCTCATCGACGACGACTGGATCCACTATGAAACTAGGAATCCCTTCAGCCCCACCGATTTTCGAAGCGATTAGACCACCGAGATTCGATGCATGCATCCCGAAACGTCCGCTCGTCAAATCTTCACGCATGAGATCGTTGACTGTATACGTTCCTGACGTCATCGGTGCAAGCAAGCCACCACGACCGACGATCGCGGTCAAATCATTGACCGCGATGCCCGTCTCTTCTAACAAGGCGCGTACTTCTTGCTCACGATGAGGCAACTGCTCTGGAAGTGTGAGACCCGTCACATCGATTGAATGTCGGACCGTACGTGTCATCACTTCTTCCTTCCCATCAAACAATCCAACTTTCGTCGAGGTCGACCCTGGGTTGATTGCAAGAATTAGCCGTTTTGTCATCTTAGCGTCTCCCTAGAATGCTTTTTTCAACTTTAAGGAACTGGCTGCGTGAACGCGACATCATGTGAATCCGCTCTTCCGCCATCTTATCGGCCGCTACATGCGTTGGTACACCATCACGTTCTGCGATCTCAAAGACGCGCATCATGTTGTCATAAATGAGTTCGACTTTCTTCATTGCCCGTTCACGGTTGTAGCCTTCAAGTTCGTCCGCGACGTTGATGACACCACCTGCATTGATGACGAAGTCTGGTGCATAAAGGATTCCGTTCTCATCGAGCACGTCTCCGTGACGATCTTCTGCTAATTGGTTATTGGCAGCGCCTGCGACGATTTGTGCTTTCAATTGCGGAATCGTTTTGTCGTTGATGACGGCACCGAGAGCACATGGTGCAAAAATATCACATTCGACCGCATAAATCTCATCTGGTTTGACGACCGTCGCACCAAAGTCTGCTTCGGCACGTTTGAGTGCTTCCTCATTAATGTCGGTCACAATCAAATGAGCACCCTCTTCGTGGAGGTGACGGCACAAGTTGTAGGCAACGTTTCCAACACCTTGAACAGCGACGGTTTTCCCTGCGAGCGACTCAGTCCCGAATTTCCATTTCGCAGCAGCTTTCATTCCACGATACACACCATATGCCGTGACCGGTGAAGGGTTACCACTTGAACCGAATGCAGGACTGACGCCCGTGACGTAATCCGTTTCCATGTGAATGAAGTCCATGTCGGCAACTGTTGTATTTACATCTTCAGCCGTGATATAACGACCACTAAGAGATTGAACATATCGTCCGAATGCACGGAAGAGCGCCTCTGATTTATCTGTCTTCGCATTTCCGATGATGACGGCCTTCCCGCCCCCAAGGTTGAGACCCGCTGCAGCATTTTTATATGTCATTCCTTTTGCGAGACGCAATACATCCGTGAGTGCCTCTTGTTCTGATTCATAGTTCCACATACGTAGTCCACCGAGAGCTGGCCCGAGCGTCGTGTCATGGATGGCGATGATCGCCTTTAGTCCAGACGCTTGGTCTTGGCAAAATACGATTTGCTCATAGTCCTCAGATTGTAAGACATCAAAAATACGGAAGCGTGGCTCTGTGTTTGTTTCCATCATGATTAATTCCTCCTGTTAAGTACGATTAATGTTTAGCATGTAACAAAGCGAATGCGAGCGAATATAGCTTCGCTTCGGCAGTATCGGCACGACTTGTCAATACAACAGGGGCAGATGCGCCGACGACAATCGCCGCTACGCTCGCCTCTGCGAAATACATGATTGATTTATAAAGGACGTTGCCGACCTCTATGTAAGGTACGACTAATAAATCGGCTTGACCGGCAACTTCACTGTTGATTCCTTTTTGCTTTGCTGCGACCATGTCGACAGCGTTGTCGAGCGCGAGCGGTCCATCTACGACACAGCCCTTGATTTGTCCACGTCGATTCATTTGGCTAAGTAGTGCCGCATCGAGAGTCGCATTCATTTGTGGATTGACTACCTCGACTGCTCCAATGGCTGCGACTTTCGGCGATTCGTAACCGATGTCATGCATCGCTTCTACCGCATTGTGAATAATTTCGACCTTCTCTTCGAGTGTTGGTGCGATATGAATCGCCGCATCCGTCACTCCAATCAACTTTTCACGATTCGGAATTTGGAATAGTGCGATGTGGCTGAGCGTCCGCTTCGTACGGAGTCCAGCTTCACGATTAAGGACGGCTTTCATAAATGTCGATGTCGACACCATCCCCTTCATGAGGACGTCCGCCTCTTTATTTTTCACAGCTAATGCGGCACGTCGCGCAATCTCAACGTCACCTTTCGCATGTAAAATATCGACGGCTGACTCATCGATTCCATGCTGTTCACATAACTTTCGGATCTCTCGAGCTTCACCGAACAAAATGAAGCGTGACAGTCCATGATCCGTAGCGAGTTTTACGGCCCGGATGACTTCTTCGTCCGCCGCCCCCGCAATGGACACGGTACAGCCTTCTAACTCTTTTGCGTTCGTCAGCATCCGTTCAAAATTCATCATTGTCCCCCCTTGCTCTCTACACTATATCATAAGCAAGTTTGTTTCCTAAATTGTAAGCGCTTTATAATGCGGATGACCATGCAAATTAATGCTTACCATGCAGTAATGTTCATGCAAATTATTGCGTGGTTCCGAGTTTATTGTATAATGTTCGGATCGAAATCTTTAATCGGCGGGCTGCTTCTGATTTGTTGCCGCCTGCCTCTTCAATTGCTCGTTCAATCAAATCGCGTTCATATTTTGCAACTGCCTCGTGAAACGTTCCAGATTCGACTACTTTTTGACTCGTGGAACGATTGGATAACTGCAAATGATGTGGGGCAATCCACTGTTCGGAGCTTGCCATATAAATCATCGCACGACCGATCACATTCTCCAGTTCTCTCACATTCCCTTTCCAATGCTGGCTCTTCAGTAATGTTAAGGCATCTTCGTCAACGCCACGTACACTACGACCGTATTCTTGATTCAGTTTCCGGATCATCCGTTCACATAGTGCCTCGAGTTCATTCAGTCGCTCACGTAATGGTGGGATATGGATCGGCATCCGATTGATTCGGTAATACAAATCTTCCCGGAATGTTCCGTCTGCTACTTTTTGTTCGAGATCGGCATTCGTTGCGGCAATGATTCGGACATCGATTGGGATTGCCGTCGTCCCTCCGACACGGACAATTTCATTTTCCTGAAGGACACGTAAAAGCTTCACTTGGACATCAAGGGGGAGCTCCCCGATTTCGTCTAGAAAGAGTGAACCGCCATCCGCTTCTTCGAAATATCCTGTTTTCCCACCACGTTTAGCCCCACTGAAGGCTCCATCTTCATAACCGAATAGCTCACTTTCAAGTAGCGTCGGTGAAATCGCCGCACAGTTCACGCGAATGAACTTTTTATATTTTCGAGGAGATTCTCCATGAATGGCGTGGGCGAACAGTTCCTTTCCTGTTCCCGATTCTCCGCGAATCAATACCGTCACGGGGGTCACAGCCGCAAGTTTCGCCTGTTCGATGACAAATCGCATGGCATCACTCGTCGCAATGATATCGGCAAACTGATATTTCGCTTCTAGATTCCGGATGCGTGTCTTTGCCTCCTGCAATTCATCACGCAGTGCACGAATCTGAGATACGTCACGAATGACCCCGACCGATCCTCGCAACTTCCCTTCGACGATGATCGGTTCCGCATTCACAAGAATATCTCGTCGTGTCGCCCCAATTTGCATCCGGATGTCCCGAACGCCTTGCCCGGTCGATAGTACTTTTAAATGGACGCTTTCCTGCATCCCGATATCTGCCGTCGCTGGTTTGTCGACCACATCTTCTTTTTTGAATCCGGTCAACCGTGTATAAGACGGATTGATCAAAATCGTGTTACCGTGATGATCTGCGACCGAGATGGCCTCACTCGTACATTCAATGATGGCCTCGAGCATTTGTTGATTCTGTTTCAATCGTTCGACCACAATCCGAATAAATTCCCCTGGTAAGACGACTGCATCTTTGAAATGATCCTTTAATTGTTCAAACGTTTGATGCTTCCCCGTCGTTTCGATGACAAAATCTAGAGTCGCATCCGCATACTGTTTCCAATCGTCCGCCACAGATATGCCATAACTTTTAGCAAAGGCTATTCCTTCGGCAGATGCATCAGAATCTACAACCGCGATAATGGTCGCCAATGGTGAATCCATCAACATATTTAATACCTCAGTCCCGCCTTTACCAGCTCCGACAATCATCAATCGTTTATTCATACCGATTCCCCCATCAACTCTCTTCTCTATTTCATGCTACTGAATCCTCACCTGATTCGCAAGCTGCCCAAAAATAGACCGTGTCGAACAGATCGATTTCTGTTAAAATAATGTATGGTAAAGGAGGAGATTGCATGCGTTTTATCGCGCTTCTAATCTTAATCGTCCCTGGGTTATTAGGTGTTTACGGAATCAAATTGCTACGCGATAGCTTCTTTTTGAAGACGAGCGCACCGTTTTCATGGTTCGATTCACTCGCTGCCGCCTCCATGTTGCAGGGCACCTTTGGGCTTCTGCTCGCCATGGGCGGGATCGGATTTGTAGCTGGCTATATTTTTAACCGCGACAAAAAAACAGGAAAAGTACAACGCCTCGACTCATAAGCACACAAAAAAGGTTCCCTAACTTGACTTCATTTCAAGTGCGGAACCTTTTATTCATATTGAATTGTGATCACTACGGATGATCTCCTTTCAAACTACGTTACTTACTTTGACATGAAATCCAACGTCTTCTTAATGAAGAAGTATGAAAGAACTTTAGTAACTGCCGTCTTGCGTGAACGGAATCTTACCATTCGAGTTACTAACTGATTTACTTATCGGATCATGTCGAACCATCCATCGTGAAGTCGAACGCTTGCCATAAACTGTTCAACGGTTGACAACACTCCTTTTGGTTAACTGAACGATTGTTTTTTCCTATACCAACCCCTAGCTTCGAGTTGATAATAGAATCGCCTCGCGAATGAGCGACTGTCGCGACCTCACGTCGGGACATTAACGACTTGAGGTGTCGTTCCCACCTCTGAGCTATAATCGGATAGCGAACCGAGATGATTTTGGTTTCTTCAAACGTTGCTCCGGAACAAGTTTGAAAAGCGTTCATCTGACGCTTGTCCAAGTAACTTGGTACATCTTTATTATAACAAAGGCCCATCATTTTGCAAGCGCTTTCTTTCATAAAGTAAATAAATCTGAAAGTAATTGTTTCATCAAAAAAGACTAAGTCCCATCACGACTTAGTCCTCATGAAATGATTCAATTATTCTTAAACGATACATACGTGACGAAGTACGAGATAAACTCCGAGTTTTTCGGGCTTCGCTCACGCTCCGGTCGCCCTTCGAACATCTCATGATCGCGCATGCCGTTCTCCCATGCCGTCTTGATTGCATGACGCATTGCTCGTTCTACACGAGAAGATGTCGTCTCATGCTCTTTTGCGACCATCGGATATAATTCTTTCGTGATGAGACCGAGCAAATCTTGCCGTTCTCGCACGTAAATGACAGCTTGACGGATATACTTGAACCCTTTGATTCGCGGAGAGATTCCGAGTTGCTGAAGCAGGAGTGAGATTTCAATTTCTTCTGGCGTCATTCCGTCGAATTCTCGATTTGTTCCTTCTGACAATTCACGAATTTTCGTTAATAACTGTTGAATATTGAACGGTTTGACGAGAAAATAAGAGGCCCCGAGTTGCACGGCCTGTTTCGTCACTTCATCTTTTCCAAACGCGCTCAACATGATCACTTCCGGTTTGTCATCACCTAATTCTTCATTTAGGCGTTGCAATACTCCGATTCCATCCAAATGCGGCATGATAATATCGAGTAAGAGTACATCCGGTTGGTGTGTCTTGACGACATCCAAGCATGTTTCTCCATCGTGTGCCGTACCTACGACACGAAGATCAGGCTCAGATTCTAGTTGTCGGCTCAACAAATCGACGATTTCTCGATTGTCGTCCGCAATACATAATGTAATCACTTATGACACTCCTTTGATGAACTTCTGTTTTACTTGTTGTGACATCTCAAGTAATTCTTCGACGTGTTGCTTCGTCAAGTCTGTCATTTGAGCGCCAGCAATCATGCGACCCAATTCGTCGATTCGACTTTCACGGTCGAGGGACGTCACATTTGTTTTCGTCCGTTCATTCGTTTCGGTTTTCGTAATGTAAAGATGTTGGTCTGCCATCGCAGCAACTTGTGCCAAGTGCGTGATACAGAGGACTTGAGAGCCGACAGAAAGTCGGAAGATTTTTTCACCCATCGCCTGCGCGACACGTCCAGAGACCCCTGTGTCGACCTCGTCAAAAATAATGGAGGCCACTCCGACCGTTCTTGAGAAGATTGATTTGAGTGCGAGCATGACACGGGAAAGCTCTCCTCCTGAAGCGACTTTTGCGAGTGGTTTGAACGGTTCTCCAACGTTCGTCATCATGTAAAACTCTACGTCATCTAAACCATCTTGTTTAAGCGATGTAGTTTTAAAACGGACCTCGAACGCTGTTTTTTCCATATATAGTTCTTTCAACTCTCGATGAATCGCATGCTGAAGCGACTCCGCAGCCATCTTACGCGCTGAAGACAGTCTCTTGCCAGCTTCTCTTGCAATTTGCTCTAATCGAATGAGTTCATCTGAGAGCGTTTGTAAATGCTCTTCCCGGTTCGTCATCGACTTCAATTCATCCGACACTTGTTCGCCATAGGTGATGACTTCTTCGATGGTCGTCCCATACTTTCGTTTCAATTGCTGGAAAAGAGCCAATCGTGACTCAATCTCATCCAATCGAATCGGGTCAAATTCGAGCGAATCTAACTGGTCCCGGAGTTGAAACTTTGCATCCTCCAACAAATAATAAGCGTTAGAGATTGTCTCCGATACAGATGTCAAAGACGAAGAGAGCTGTGACGCCTCTTCCATCTCGCGCATCGCCACTCCGATTTGATCGAGTCCATTTGACTCCTCGGCAACCGCCTCATACGAGAGACGAATGTGTTGATGAATGCGTTCAAAGTTGGCCAATTCATCCCGTTCTTCTGTCAACGCCTGTTCTTCCCCAACTTTTAATTCAGCCGCTTCGATTTCTTTCGTTTGAAACGACAAAAGATCCATTCGTTGAGCAAGCTCCTGCTCACTTTGACTAAGACGCTTCAATTCATCGGCGACTTGTTTCCAGGCCGCAAATGCCGTTTGATATTCCTCGACTAACGGACTGATTTCTTTTTCGGCGAAATGGTCTAATATGCCAAGGTGAAATTCCGCATCCATTAAATGTTGATGTTCATGTTGACCGTGAATATCGACCAGGAGCCGTCCGAACTCCCGTAACGTCGAGAGCGGCATCATTTTCCCGTTCACACGGCAGACGCTCTTCCCGCTACTATGTAGGTCTCGACGTAAGATGACTGTCCCATCTTCAACATCGATGCCATATTGTTCGGCCGCTTCGATGACCGGGTGATCCGGTTCAATCATGAACAGACCTTCGATTTCAGCTTTATCTTGACCATATCGCACGAACTCACTTGAGCCACGTCCTCCAACAAGCAATCCAATCGCATCCAACAAGATCGATTTACCGGCACCTGTCTCACCTGTGAGCACAGTCATACCTCGATTAAACGGAATGTTTAATTCGTCAATAATCGCAAACTGTTTGATTGATAGTTCTGCTAACATACGTACGTTCACCTCATAACATTCCGAGTAGTCGATCGATGATTTGCTTCGCTTTCTCTTCATCACGTGCAATCATTAAAATCGTATCATCTCCACACACCGTTCCAATCAATTCATCCCAAGATAAATGATCGATCAAGACACCGATTGCATCAGCATTCCCCGGAAGCACTTTCATGACGACCAAATTTTGAGCAGAATCGACCGAGACGAAACTGTCACTAAGGATTCGCTTCATTTTACCGTATGGATTAAAACGTTGATCCGCAGGCAAGCTATATTTATACCGTCCATCGTTCAATGGGACTTTGACCAGATGTAACTCTTTAATATCCCGAGACACGGTTGCCTGTGTGACCGGATACCCCGAGCGACGTAGCTCATCCACTAACTCATCTTGCGTCTCGATTTCTCGATTCGTCACGATGTCTCGAATTTTAATCAATCGCTGTCCTTTGTTCATAAGCGCTGACACCTCATTTTTCGTTTCACATACACATTATCATTCTAAAGTATTGTCGAAAAAAGGTCTAGCATTCCAGGTGGGATTTCCACCATTCCCCATCTAGTAGACGAGTAAAGGAAAAAGCTACAGACGAAGAGGTCTGTAGCATCATTTTATCCCTTAAGTTTGGCATGGGCCGCGTTTACGACCTCTTCGACTTGTAGCGATGGCGAGACGCCACCTACTCCTGTGTACCGAGCGAAGAGAAGAAACTCGATGTTCCCATCCCCTCCAGTGATTGGAGAGTAATCCAAAGCTTCGACAAAGAAGCCTTCCGATGCGAAGTATCGGACCATATCGCTTGCGACTCGTTCATGGACGTTACGGTCCCGAACAATTCCTTTTTTCCCGACATCGGCCTTCCCTGCTTCAAATTGAGGTTTGACGAGCGCCATGACGACACCGTCTTGCTTCAAAATTTGTTTCAACGGTGGCACCATCAGACGAAGCGAGATAAAAGAGACGTCAATCGTTGCGAAATCTGGTTGAATCGGGAACTGATCGGCCGTCGCGTGGCGGAAGTTCATCCGCTCCATGACGACGACGCGATCATCGCTCCGTAGTTTCCAGGCAAGCTGATTATAGCCGACATCGACCGCGTACATTTGAGTCGCGCCGTTTTGAAGCGCACAGTCCGTGAACCCACCCGTCGATGAGCCGATGTCGATTCCGACTCGTCCAAAGACATCGAGCGGGAAGACGTGGAGCGCTTTCTCGAGCTTCAAGCCGCCACGTCCAACATAAGGAAGAACTTGACCCTTCACTTCGAGAGGGATATCATCAAACACTTTATCGCCCGCCTTGTCTAGACGTTCTGTCCCACTATAGACGAGACCGGCCATGACCGACCGTTTTGCCTTTTCCCGTGTTTCAGCAAGTCCACGTTCGACGAGCAATACATCTAATCTAGTTTTCTTTCTTTTTTCCATAATCCCTCACACATTCTGTCGATTTGTCTCCATGACGAACCGTTCAATCGATTCCGCCATTTGGGCAGGTCGCAGTCCAATCTCTTCTAGGAGCTGGTTGACACCGCCATGCTCGATATATCGATCCGGAATACCGAGACGTTGAATCCGTGGAAACGCTCCGGCTTCATTCGCGTGTTCAAGCACGCTACTTCCAAAGCCACCGGCGAGAGCAGCCTCTTCTAATGTCACGAGCGGAATCCCCTCTGCATAAAGTGAAGTCAGCATCGCATCATCGAGCGGCTTGATGCTACGACAGTTAATGACGCGCACACTGAGCTTACCTTCTAATAGTGCTCGGACTTCGAGGGCGTCTTGCACTTGGGGACCGAACGTCAAGATAGCGACATCTGTCCCTTCTGCCTCGACTTCCCAATCATCGAGTGAAATTTCTTGAAGCGTCTCACTCATCGGAACACCGATCCCTTCACCACGCGGGAAACGAATCGCAATCGGTCCACCATCGTAACGGAGTGCAGAATAGACGAGTTGTTGTAATTCTTCTTCATCTTTCGCCATCAAAATTCGAATGTTTGGCACGTGACGCATGAAGGCGATATCGAACACACCTTGGTGCGTCTCTCCATCCGCTCCGACAAGTCCAGATCGGTCAATCGTGAACACGACGTTCAAGTTTTGACGACAAATGTCATGGACTAGTTGATCATACGCGCGTTGGAAGAAGGTCGAATAAATCGAGACGACCGGTTTCAACCCTTGCGTCGCCTGTCCCCCAGCGAGGGTGACCGCATGTTGCTCGGCAATTCCGACATCAAACATACGCTCCGGGAATTTCTTCGTAAAGCAATCGAGTTTCGAACCGACACTCATCGCTGGTGTGATCAACGTCACCCGTTCGTCTGACTCCGCCACTTTCGTGATCGTCTCCGCGACGACTTTCGAATAGCTCGGTCCTTTCGGTTTGCCTTTGATGACTTCACCGGATTCAATTTTATAAGGTCCAAGACCGTGCCATGTTCCGACACCGTCCAATTCAGCCGGACGATATCCCTTCCCTTTTTTCGTAATGACGTGGACGAGAACCGGACCGTCGATTTTCTTCGCGTACTCAAGCGTTTCGAGCAAGTCTTTCAAATCATGCCCATCTGTAGGTCCAAAGTAAGTGAAGCCAAGTTCTTCAAAGAACGTTCCCGGAATGAGAGCAGATTTTAAGAGGTCCTTCACCCGTTCCCCGCTCCGTTCAAGTGAACTCCCGACGAGCGGGATGTGTTTGATGAGTGACTCCATTTCTTCTCGAGCATGCTTCAACTTGCGCGATGCCCGGATACGACCAAGCATATTATGCATCGCTCCTACGTTCGGCGCAATCGACATCTCGTTATCATTTAGAATGACAATCACGTTCTGTTTCTCGGCACCGATGTGATTGAGGGCTTCAAGTGCCATCCCCCCAGTCAAAGCACCGTCCCCGATGATGGCGATGGCACGATCGTTGGCGCGCCCTTTCAATTCATTCGCAATCGCAATCCCCATGGCTGCAGAGAGGGAAGTCGAACTGTGCCCTGTTTCCCACACATCATGCTCGCTCTCACAACGTTTCGGGAAACCACATAACCCATTGTATTGTCGGAGAGTATCAAACTGGTTCGTACGTCCTGTCAAAATTTTATGAACGTATGCTTGATGACCGACGTCCCATACGAGTTGGTCTTTCGGACTGTCAAATACACGGTGCAAGGCAAGCGTCAACTCTACAACTCCCAAGTTTGGCGCCAAATGCCCTCCCGTCACTGCCAATTTTTCAATCAAGAATCGTCTAATGTCTGAACCGAGCGATTCGAGCTCTGATACAGACATCCGTTTCAGGAACGACGGGTCTTGAATGGATGTCAAGTCCATAATGACCATCCTTTCTCCTCACATTTTACTGATTCGTACCTTACATTTTACAAGAATGTGACGGCATATGCCACACATTCCCCAAAACAAAGGTGACACGATGTGCTCATCGTGTCACCGAGGTCAATGATTTCGTTTCACTACAAATGATAGCATCTCAAGAAGCAACGGCGCTGGAACTGAAAGTGATTCAATTGCAGCGTGTGCCGCTCCCACTTCTTGCTCAAGAGCTTGCTTCGCTCCCTCTAAGCCGAGAAGCTTCGGATAAGTCGTCTTGTCATTCAATTCATCTGAGCCGACGCGTTTTCCGATTGTTTGTTCATCTCCGACGACATCGAGGATATCGTCTTGAATCTGAAAAGCGATGCCAAGATGACGTCCGAACTGTTTGAGGTGCATCCGATCTTCCACCGATGCGCCCGCCAAAATCGCACCGGCTTCAAGTGCATAGACGAGTAGCGCACCTGTCTTCCGTTCATGAATGGATTTGAGCTCTTCAAGTGTGACGTCGTTCCGCTTTTCAGCCAGCATATCATCCAACTGGCCACCGACCATACCTGAGCTACCGGCCGCCAATCCGAAAATACGAATAATCTCGACGACATCTAGCGCAGGGAGTGGCATCTGTGTGAGAATACGGAATGCGTCCGTCAATAAGGCGTCCCCAGCCAAAATAGCGGTCGCTTCATCAAACTGACGATGATTGGTCGGTCGTCCACGACGAAGATCGTCATCATCCATGGCCGGCAAATCATCATGGATGAGTGAGTATGTATGAACCATCTCTAAACTCGCCGCCACCTCTCGTCCTCGCTCGAGTGACATGCTATACGTTTCAAGGACGGCATAGACGAGAGCAGGACGAATGCGTTTCCCGCCAGCCTCTAAAGAATACGTCATTGCGTCTCGTAATCGTTTCGGCATCTCACTCGACTCAATGAGTTCCTGCATCGCCAGTTCGACGGTCCGTTTCCACTTGTTCAAGTCATCGGTACGGTTCATGCGGATCCTCCTTTTTCACGAAGCGTCCCATCAAGTTCTAAAATTTCATCCATTTTTTTCTCGGCGGCAGAGAGTTTTGTCTGGCACAATGCAGACAAGCGGACACCTTCCTCATATAGGGTCATCGCTTCCTCTAATGGGACATCACCGCTCTCGAGTTGCGCGACGATCTGTTCGAGGCGCTCGAGCGCCGCCTCAAATGTCTGTTCTTTCTTCGTCACCGACAATCCTCTCCTTCACCTCAGCGATTGCATGACCATCCCGAAAACGAATCGAGACATCACCATCGCGTAATTGTTTCACGTTCTGCACATAGATCCCATCTTGTTCGATGAACGTATATCCACGTGACAAGACGGCGAGTGGACTGACTGCATGCAATCGTCCAACCTGTTGTGCAAATTGAAGCGTTGCTTGTTCTAATGGCTTCGTTCGACGGAGTCGCTCGACCATATGATTGACTTCTTCCCCTTGCTTGGACAACGTTTTTGAAAATCGTTTTACATCTAGCTGCTGTGACAACTGACGGAGCTGATGAGTGGCTTGGGTGAGATGTCGCCTCATCCCTTGCTCGAGACGGATTTCCGACTGGGCGAATCGTTCCCGTTTCTGAGATATCGTGTACCTCGGTGATTTTAATCCATAGCTATTGATCATCCGTTCCACACGGGTTCGCGAATCATCCAATTGGTCTCTGACGGCTTTGTGCAGATGGTTATCCAAACGTTCTACATCTTTTCGCTGCGCATCAATCATCGCGGTAGCGAGTTCAGCCGCCGCTGTCGGAGTCGCAGCCCGAACATCGGCAACGAAATCCGAAAG